>JBBSJG010000001.1:0-97555 GCA_038257485.1 Longimicrobiales bacterium
CCCTGTGCATCCGGGTGCTCGGCGGGTCGGGCCGTCGCTATGCGTCGGTGGGCGACATTATCGTCGTCGCTATCAAGGACGCGCTGCCGAATGGCACCGTGAAGAAGGGTGATGTGGCGAAGGCCGTCGTCGTGCGTACCGCGAAAGCGGTCCGTCGCCGGGATGGCTCCTACATCCGCTTCGACGACAACGCGGCGGTCATTATCAATGATGCTGGCGAGCCCCGTGCGACCCGTATTTTCGGGCCGGTCGGCCGCGAGCTGCGCGAAAAGAAGTTCATGAAGATCGTATCGCTGGCGCCGGAGGTGATCTGATGGCGCGCAAGATTCAGGAAGGTCGCGGCAAGGGCGGCGCGGAGCGGCAGAAGCTGCACGTGCGTCGCGGGGACCGTGTAAAGGTCATCCGGGGTAACCATGCCGGCACGGAGGGTACGATCCTTCGCGTGCTGACCAAGGAGAACCGGGTCGTGGTGGAGGGTGTGAACATGCGCAAGCGTCACACGCGTCCGAGCCAGGCCAACCAGGAGGGCGGAATCATCACGTTCGAGGCGCCGATCCATGCGTCGAATGTCATGCTGATCGACCCCGC
Organism: Longimicrobiales bacterium; assembly: GCA_038257485.1. Classification (GTDB taxonomy): domain Bacteria; phylum Gemmatimonadota; class Gemmatimonadetes; order Longimicrobiales; family RSA9; genus DASUXU01. The sequence continues at coordinate 589 of JBBSJG010000001.1, forward strand.
GACAGGCGAACCGACGCGTACGCGCGTTCAAATTGATGACGATGGCACCAAGGAACGGATTGGCGTACGTAGCGGCAATTCGATTCCCAAAACTGGTGCTTGATAGGTAAGTGAACATGAAGCCGCGACTGCAGACGTATTACGAAGAGCAGGTCCGCTCCCGCCTGTCCGAGCAATTCGGATGGAACAACGCCATGCGTGTTCCGAAGCTGGAGAAGGTCGTGCTGAACGTGGGCCTCGGGGAGGCCCCGAAGAACTCCAAGCTGCTCGATTCCGTCGTCGAAGAGCTCGGGATCATCACGGGTCAACGTCCGGTTGTGACGAAGGCCCGCAAGGCGATCTCGAACTTCGGCCTGCGTGCCGGCATGCCCATCGGTGCGGCGGTGACGCTGCGCGGTGAGCGCATGTACGAGTTCGTGGACCGGCTGATCAATGTGGCGATCCCGCGAATCCGTGATTTCCGCGGCGTTCCGACGCGCTCGTTCGATGGCCGCGGCAACTACACGCTGGGGATCAAGGAACAGCTGATCTTCCCGGAGATCGACTACGATAAGGTGACGAAGATCCACGGTATGGACATCGTCTTCGTATCGACAACGAACAAGGATGACGAAGCACTGGCGCTCCTCCGCGAGCTCGGCATGCCGTTCAAGAACGAGCAGCCGCTGGTGTTGAACTTCGGTGAACTTGCAGGATCGGCGAGCTAAGGGATATGGCAAAGAAAGCACTGATCATCAAGGCGAATGCGAAGCCGAAGTTCTCGTCTCGCAAAGTCAGCCGCTGCCAGCGTTGCGGCCGTCCGCGCGCATTCCTCCGGAAGTTCGGCATGTGCCGAATCTGCTTCCGCGAGATGGCATTGAAGGGTGAGATCCCGGGCGTGCGCAAGGCGTCCTGGTAGGGTAGGAACCGGCGCGGCTTTGGCCGCGCGGGCGAAAGGCGAAGGCGAAAGGCGAGGGGCGAAAGAGTGAGATCAGCCCCTGGCGTTTCTTGACAATTCATTCCTACAAGTCCGGAACGAGCCGGATACTATAGGAGGATGTACCGCTCATGATGACAGATCCCATCGCGGATATGCTCACGCGCATTCGTAACGCCGCACAGGCGAAGCAGAAGCGTGTGGACATGCCCGTGTCAAAACTCAAGACAGAAATCGCCCGCATCCTGAAGGACAACCACTTCATCCAGGACTTCAAGCTCCTCGATGATGGTCGTCACGGCGTGCTGCGCGTGTATCTGCGCTATTACGAAGACAAGCCGGTGATCCGCCACCTGGAGCGTGTATCGCGTCCGGGCCGTCGCATCTACAAGGGTGCCGACGAGATCCGTTCCGTGCGCAACGGCCTTGGCATCGCAATCGTCTCGACGTCCATGGGGCTGTTGAGCGATCGCCAGGCACGTATGCAAAAGGTCGGTGGTGAACTCATGGCGCTGGTCTGGTAGGGGACTATGTCGCGCATTGGCAAGAAGCCGATTCCTGTCCCGAGCGGTGTGACCGTGACGGTTGACGGATCGACGATCAAGGTGAAGGGCCCGAAGGGCGAGCTGACACGTCAGCTGCGGAGTGAGATCACGGTCGAACAGAACGACGGTGAGCTGACGATGACGCGTCCGAATGATTCCAAGGAAAACCGTGCGTACCACGGCCTGACGCGCGCACTGGTCGCGAACATGGTCGAGGGTGTGACGAACGGGTTCAAGAAGACGCTGGAGATCATCGGCGTCGGTTATCGCGCCGAGAAGAAGGGCGAGGAGCTGGTGCTGACGGTCGGGTACTCACATCAGGTGAAGTATCCGCAGCCGGCCGGGATCACACTGACGGCGCAGACGCCGACCATGGTGATCATCGAAGGGATCGACAAGCAGAAGGTCGGACAGGTGGCGGCGGAGCTCCGGGCGGTGCGTCCGCCGGAACCATACAAAGGCAAGGGCATCCGCTACCAGGGCGAGCAGGTCCGCCGCAAGGCTGGCAAGGCCGGCGGAAAGTAGCGAGGGGATAATACAATGGCATTCAGGACCAAGTCCAAAGATCGTGAGACGAAGCGCCTTCGTCGCCATAACCGCATTCGTCGTACCGTCATCGGTACGTCTGCGCGGCCGCGGCTGGTTGTGCACCGCTCACTGAAGAACATGCAGGGCCATCTGGCGGACGACGTGACGGGCAAGGTACTGCTCGGCGTGACGACCGGCTCACCCGAGCTCAGTGATCTGCGCTCGAGTGATGAGGGCACCAAGACAGTGCTGGCCCGTGCGGCCGGCAAGCTGCTCGCCGAAAAGGCGAAAGCGGCGGGAATCACGCGCGTGGTTTTCGACCGCGGCGGTTATCTGTACCACGGCCGCATTGCGGCCTTCGCTGAGGGCGCCCGTGAGGGCGGTCTCGAGTTCTAGGCGAGCGGAATCATGGAAAACAACAACAGCAACAACAGCGGCAACAGCAATCAGCGTGGTGGCGGCTCTCGCGATGGACGTGGCGGCGGCCCGGGTGGCGGCGGTGGCCGCGACGGCGGACGCGATCGTAAGTCGCGTGCACCCGAGAGCGATATGGCGGAGAACGTCATTTTCGTGAACCGCGTGGCGAAGGTGGTCAAGGGCGGCCGTCGCTTCTCATTCACGGCGCTGGTCGCCGTGGGTGACAAGGAGGGCAAGGTCGGCATCGCGCTGGGCAAGGCGAACGAAGTCTCGGAAGCGATTCGCAAGGGCTTCGAGCAGGCCAAGCGCGCGATGGTGACGATCCCGGTCATCGAGGGATCCGTGCCGCACGAAGTGATCGGACATCATGGTGCAGCGCGCGTCATGCTCAAGCCGGCCGGTGCCGGTACGGGCGTCATCGCGGGCGGTTCCGTGCGCGCAGTCCTGGAGGCGGTCGGCCTGACGGACGTGCTCACGAAGAGCCTGGGCTCGAACAATCCGATCAACGTCGCACGTGCGACGATGGACGGCCTGGCGCAGCTCGTCACACCGGAACGCATTGCACTCGAGCGCGGCATCAGCGTCGAGCAGCTGGGGGTAAAGAAGCGTGGCTAAGGCAAAGAAGACCGAGACAACGGACGCGACGCCGAAGGCGCTTCGCGTCACCCAGATCCGCAGCGGCGTGGGCCGTCCGGAAGTGCACAAGCGCACACTGCGCGCACTCGGATTCCTGCGTCACCAGCAGACGATCATCAAGCAGGATAATCCCGCGATTCGCGGCATGCTGTTCCAGGTCCGTCACCTGGTGCGTGTCGAAGAAGTCGCAGGAGGCGAGGCATAATGTCGGATCTCAGCAATCTGTCGCGCCCGGAGGGCGCACATCGCAACCCGAAGCGTATTGGTCGTGGCCCCGGTTCGGGCACGGGCAAGACGGCGGGCAAGGGTCACAAAGGTCAGAAGGCGCGTACCGGTCATCACGGCACGCCGTCCTGGTTCGAAGGCGGCCAGATGCCGCTGCAGCGTCGTCTGCCGAAGCGCGGCTTCACGCCGCTCGACCGGAAGCCGATGACGATCATCAATGTGGACGACCTCCAGCGTCTCGAGGAGACCGAGGTCACGCCGCAGGTGCTCGCGCAGTATCGCCTGGCGGGCAAGAACGACAAAGTGAAGGTGCTCGGCGAGGGATCGCTGGATCGCAAGGTCACCGTGCGCGCCCACGCATTCAGTGCGGGCGCCCGTTCCAAGATCGAAGCGGCCGGCGGCACGGCTGAGCTGCTGGAGAGCTGAGCCCGATGGCGAATCCGATCCCGAACCTGTTCAAGGTGCCCGAGCTGAAAGAGAAAATTCTCTTTACGCTCATGGTCCTGCTGATCTACCGGTTCGGCGCGCATATCACCGTGCCGGGCGTGGACATGGTCCGCCTCCAGGCTGCGTTTGCGACCAACGACCTGGGCAGCGGCCTGCTCGGCGTATACGACATGTTTACCGGTGGTGCGCTCTCGCGTGCCACGGTGCTCGCGCTCGGGATCATGCCGTACATCTCCGCCAGCATCATGTTCCAGCTGCTGGCGGCAGTGGTTCCCAAGATCGAGAAGATGCAGAAGGAAGGCGAGGAAGGCCGTAAGAAGCTGACGCAGTGGACGCGTTATGTGACGATCGTGCTGGCACTCGTGCAGGGTTACGGCTATGCGATCTTCCTGCAGACCCTGAACGCGCAGGCGGGCGGCGTCACGATCGTTGCGAGTACGGGCTTCGCGTTCCTGACGACGACAGCGCTCATCCTGACAGTCGGTGCGGTCTTCGTGATGTGGCTTGGTGAGCAGATCACGGAGCGCGGCATCGGCAACGGTATGTCGCTGCTGATCTTCTTCTCGATCATCCAGGGCTTCCCGGGTGCCGTGAAGACGACGTGGGACATGGTGTCCACAGGTGTCATCAGCCCGATCGCCGTCATCATCCTGATGATCGTAATGGTCGCGGTGGTCGCGGGTGTCGTCGCCATGACAATGGCTGCCCGCAAGATTCCCGTGCAGATACCGCGCAAGGTCATGGGCCGCGGACGGGTGCGTGAAGGGCAGAAGAGCTTCATCCCCCTGCGCATCAACTCCGCGGGCGTGATGCCGATCATCTTCGCGCAGTCGATCATCGTCATTCCGGGCACGCTCGCGCAGTTCATGGGCGGCAGCAGCACCTTCATGCGACGCATGTCGGATGCGATGCAGCCGGGCACGATGCTGTACATGGTGCTCTACGCAGCGCTGATCTTCTTCTTCACATACTTCTATACCGCGATCATCTTCAATCCGGTCGATCTGGCGGAAAATCTGAAGAAGCAGGGCGGCTTCATTCCTGGCGTCAAGCCGGGTGCGAAGACAGCGGAGTACATCGACTACGTACTCAGCCGTGTCACGATCGCGGGCGCGCTGTATCTGGCGGCCATCGCACTGCTGCCGTTCCTGGTGTTCGACATGTTCGGTATCAACAACCAGTTCGGCGGCACATCTCTGCTGATCGTGGTGGGTGTTGCACTCGACACCGTGCAGCAGATGCAGCAGCACATGCTCCTTCGCCATTACGAAGGCTTCATGAAGAAGGGTCGCGTACGGTTCCGCGGCCGGCAGCGCTTCGGCTGAGCCGATCGACGGACTGTCTGGAAAGGGTCGCCGTCACTGACGGTCCTGACGGTTTTGCGGGGCACGGGGCTCGGGTCCCATGCCCCGCGATTTTTCACGAAGTGACGAGATGATGAATCTGGTACTGTTCGGCCCGCCGGGAGCAGGCAAGGGAACGCAGGGGACGCTGCTCGCGGAGTTGCGTGGCATGCGGCGCTTGTCGACAGGCGATCTGCTGCGGGACGCGGTGCGCGAAGGCACACCGCTCGGCGTGAAGGCCAGGGAATACATGGACGCGGGCGAGTTGGTGCCGGACGACGTGATCCTGGGTCTGATCCGCGACATGCTGCAGGGGAGCACCGAGGCGGGCGCGATCTTCGACGGGTTCCCACGGACGCTGCCACAGGCAGAGGCGCTGGATGGTCTGCTGTCCGACCTGGGCCAGCCGCTGAGCGCCGTGATGGTGCTCAATGTCGATGATGAGGCACTGGTTCGCCGTCTGAGCGGGCGCCGGTCCTGCCCGAGGGACGGATCGGTCTACAACGTCTACACGGACCGGCCGAAGGCGGAGAATATCTGTGACCGCTGTGGCGAACCGCTGGTTCACCGCGCGGATGACGAGGAGTCGACGGTCCGCCGTCGCCTGCAGGTCTATCAGGATCAGACCTCGCCCCTCGTCGCTTACTACGAAGCGTCGGCGACGCCGGTCCACCACATCGACGGGGATCGCGACATCGCAGACGTGCAGACCGACCTGGTCGCAGCGTTGCCGCGGTGATCACGCTGAAGACGGCTGAGGAGCTGGAGGCCATGGAGCGTGCCGGGATCATCCTCGGCAATCTGCTGGCGGAAGTGGAATCCAGGGTGGCGCCGGGTGTGAGCACAGGCGACCTCGACGATTTCGCGGCAGAGTTCATTGGCAGTCATGACGGTGCTACGGCCGCGTTCAAGGGGCTGTATGGGTTTCCGCGCAGTGCCTGCATTTCCGTGAACCAGGAAGTGGTGCACGGAATCCCGAGCGCCAAGCGCGTGCTGAACGAGGGGGATCTGGTCTCGTTCGACGCAGGCGTCATGCTGGATGGCTGGTATGCGGACGCGGCTGTCACGGTCCCGGTGGGGGTGGTGGACGCCGCGACGCAGGCACTGATCGATGTGACGCGGGCGTCCCTGATGGCAGGGATCGAGCAGGCCGTGGCAGGGAACCGGATGGGGGACGTTGGCGCGGCGGTTCAGAAGGTCGCCGAGGCCGCCGGCTTCTCGGTGGTCCGCGACCTGGTCGGTCACGGGATCGGCCGCGAACCCCATGAGGATCCGCAGGTGCCGAATTTCGGCCCGGCAGGACGCGGCGTGATGCTCAAGGAGGGCATGGTGCTGGCGATCGAGCCGATGGTCAATGCGGGGACCCACAAGGTCCATACGCTGCCGGATCGATGGACGGTCGTGACGACGGACGGTCGGCTGAGCGCCCACTTCGAGCACACTGTCGCCGTCGGGACCGGACGGGCGAGAATCCTGACCCAGGGCACGACGGCAGCCCGGCAGGCATGAAAATCAGGCGTCGCGCGGCCTTGATCCGGCGCGGTGAGAGCCATATATTACATAGCTGTCCCATAAACTCGAGGGCCGACGTATGAAGGTACGCAGCAGCGTAAAACCAATTTGTGAGCACTGCAAAGTGATCAAGCGCGCCGGTGTGGTGCGCATCATTTGCAAGAAGAATCCGCGGCACAAGCAGCGGCAGGGGTAAGAAAATGGCGCGTATTGCAGGTGTGGATCTCCCGCGTAACAAGCGTGTGATCATCGGACTCCAGTACATCTACGGGATCGGCAGCACGACCGCCCGCAAGATCATGGAAGAGACGGGGCTCGCACCCGAGCGTCGCATTCATGATCTGAATGACGACGAGGTGAACAAGCTTCGCCGCGTCATCGAAGCGCGCTACAAGGTGGAAGGCGCGCTGCGCAGCGAGATCTCGCAGAACATCAAGCGTCTGATGGACATCGGCTGCTACCGCGGCCTGCGTCATCGTCGCGGCCTGCCGGTTCGCGGTCAGCGCACACACACGAATGCGCGCACGCACAAGGGCAAGCGCATCGCGATCGCCGGTAAGAAGAAAGCGACTAAGAAATAATGGCAAATCCGAAGAAGGGCGTTCGCACCAAGAAGGCGCGTCGTCATGTCGAGGCCGAGGGCATCGCCCACATCAAGGCTACGTTCAACAACACGCTCGTGACGATCACGGACATGGGCGGGAACGCAGTCGCATGGGCGAGCTCGGGCAAGGCCGGCTTCAAGGGTTCGAAGAAGTCGACGCCGTTCGCTGCGACCGTCGCCGCAGAGCAGGCGGGCAAGGAAGCGTTCCAGCTCGGCATGAAGCGCATTCACGTGCGCGTGCAGGGTCCGGGCAGTGGCCGCGAGTCGGCCATCCAGGCGCTGGCGTCAGCAGGCCTCGCGGTGCGTTCGATCCGCGATGTCACACCGATCCCGCACAATGGCTGCCGTCCGCCGAAGAAGCGCCGGGTCTGAGTCAATCGCGCCCTGGGTGGGGCGCGAGTGACAGGGAAGCGGGAAAAGGGAAGAGGGTTGGAGGGGGATGTAAGGGTTGGAGGGGATGTAAACCGCCTGGCCGTCAGGTGGGATGAAGTCCTTCATTCACGTTACTAGCTGATCAGAAGAGAGACGGAACAATCATGGGTCGTTATACGGGTCCGGTCTGCCGTATGTGCCGGCGTGAGGGACAGAAGCTGTTCCTCAAGGGCACCAAGTGCTACACCGAGAAGTGTCCGGTGGAGCGTCGTAATTATGCGCCAGGCCAGCACGGCATGGCGCAGGCTCGCCGCCGCAAGTCGTCGGAATATGCGCAGCAGCTTCGCGAGAAGCAGAAGGTCAAGCGCATCTACGGCGTATCCGAGAAATATTTCCGCAGCATGTTCGTGCGCGCCGCCAAGATGCATGGCGTGAAGGGCGAGAACCTGCTGATCGGTCTCGAGTCCCGCCTGGACAATGTCCTCTACCGCATGAACTTCGCATCGAGCCGGAAGGAAGCGCGTCAGATTGTGCGCCACCGTCACGTGGAAGTGAACGGCGGTCTGGTCGACATTCCGAGCTATTCGGTTCGCCCGGGTGACGAAATCAAGCTGCGCAGTGGTTCGAAGGACATCCTGCCGGTGCAGGTCGCGCTCGCGTCGAAGACGCGCCCGACGAATGTGCGCTGGTTGGCGGTCGATGAGGAAACGCGAGCGGGCCGGATGGTGGAGCGTCCGACGCGCGCGGATATCCCGCTGGCAGTGCAGGAGCAGTTGATCGTCGAGTTGTACTCGAAGTAGCGATTACGTGCGTCGCCGCTGTTGCGGCGGCGTTCGATCATTATACGAAGAACCTCATACGGAGACCGCTGACGCGGTCCATTACCGGCGCAAGCCGGGGAGGTATAAGTGGAGCTGGATCTCACCGGGTTGGTGTTGCCGCAACGGGTGGAAGCCGTACAGCGTTCCGAGGATGGTCGGACGGTGCAGTTCGTCGTCGCACCGCTGGAGCGCGGTTTCGGTCAGACATTGGGAAATACGATTCGTCGCATTCTGCTGTCGTCCCTTCGCGGGTCGGCGGTATGGGCATTCCGTATGGATGGCGTGGTGCACGAGCACCAGACGGTTCCGGGTGTGGTGGAGGACGTCCACCAGATCATCCAGAACCTGAAGACGCTGGTCATCCAGCTGGAAGACGACAAGGAAGAGGCGGTTCTGGAGCTGCGCGCGTCGAAGGCCGGCGCCGTGACAGCTGCGTCGATCGAGAAGCCGGGCTCGGTTCGGATTCTGAGCACGGACCATCACCTGTTCACGCTGCAGGATGATCGCGAGATCAACATGATGCTGCATGTGAACCGTGGCCGCGGCTTCATGACGGCGGAGTCGCATCCGCTGCCGAAGAGCAGTGCAGTGGACCTGGTGCGTGTGGACTCGATCTACAATCCGGTCCTGCGTGCGAATTTCACTGTTGACGAGACGCGTGTCGGCCAGCGTACCGACTATGATCGGTTGACGCTGTTGGTCGAGACGAATGGTTCGATTCAGCCGGAGCAGGCAGTTGGTTATGCAGCCGCGCTGGCGAGGAAGCACCTGGAATACCTGCTCCGTTTTGCGGGTGGTGTGGATGGCCAGTTGTCGATGCCGGGTGCGGTGAAGGTGCCGACGGCGCTGCGCGACCTGTTCCGCCGTCCGATCGACGAGCTCGCAGAGCTGTCGGTGCGCTCGGTGAATTCGTTGAAGAAGGAAAATATCATTACACTCGGAGATCTCGTGCAGCGTTCAGAGGACCAGATGCTGAACATTGAGAACTTCGGTATCAAGTCACTGGAAGAGATCCGCCAGTTCCTGAACGAGCACAACCTGCATTTCGGGATGAAGCTTGAAGAGGGCGAGGCCGGCGATCTGTATCTGGTCGAGCGTGACGCGTCGGCAGACATGAATACGGAAGCCACGGCCGCAAAGCCGGACGAGCAGGAGTAGGGAAATGAATCACAACAAGAAGGGCCGCAAGCTCAATCGTACGGCGGAGCACCGGAAGGCACTGATGCGCAACATGGCGACATCGCTGTTCCTGCACGGTCGCATCGAGACGACGACGGAGAAGGCCAAGGAACTGCGGATGTTCGCCGAGCCGCTTATTACGCGCGCAAAGCGTGGCGATCTGCATGCTCGCCGTCTGTGCGCGGCGGCGATTTACGACGAAGACGCGCTGACGAAGCTGTTCTCGGAGATCGGTCCGCGCTATGCGGAACGTCCCGGCGGCTACACGCGCGTGCTTCAACTTGGGCACCGCAAGGGTGACGGGGCCGACTTGGCGATCATCGAGCTGGTAGACTAGGAGAGCGTCATGGCCCGCGTTTGCTACGTATGCGACAAGAGGACGACGTTCGGCAAGAACGTCAGTCATGCGAATAACAAGACACTGCGCCGGTGGCTTCCGAACCTGCGTCGTGTGAAGATCGTCACCGAGACGGGCAATCAGCGGGTGCGTGTATGCACACGTTGCCTGTCTGCTGGCAAGATTACGAAGGCGTAGATCCGCCTGATGGCAGGAGCAGGAGAGTCCGGCATCCCAAAGGGTGTCGGGCTTTCTCATTTGAGGGATGATTCTGCATTGATGAGAGTCGCTGTCACTCGCCCGCGTGAGCGGACGGGTCGGACCTGCCGCGTGCTGCGCGAACACGGTTTCAGTGCATTGCAGCGCAGTCTGCTGCGGTTCGAGATCGACAGGGGTCTGATGTCCGCGGCGTCCGACCTGGACGGCGTGGCGTGGGTGGTGTTCACCTCTGCGGAAGCGGTGCACGCGATGTCCGCGACCAGGCGCGCGGGTGGCTGGATCTGGCCGGCGGGTCTGCGTGCGGCGTGCGTTGGTCCGGCAACTGCGAAAGCCGCTGCGGATGCGGGCCTCGATGTAGGCGTCATGCCGCGGCACTACGATGGTGCGTCACTGACCGCGTCACTTCTTGCAGAGACGGATGTCAGGGGCTCGCGGTTCTTCTGGCCGCGCGCGGAAGCGGCCAACACCGGGCTGGCGGACATGCTGAGGGCGGCAGGCGGGGAGGTGCATGACGTCGTCGCCTACAGGGCGGTTCCGCACGCATGCGGCGGATTGCGGCTGCAGCGGGACATGGCGGCCGATCGGATCGAGGCAGTGCTGTTCTTCTCGCCTTCGGCCGTGGACGCATACATGGACATGGTAGGCCGGACGGATGCGGTGGTCGGCGTGCTGGGAGGATCGACGGGCGCGCGCGCGCGGGCGCGCGGCCTGCCGGTGCACGTACAGCCCGCGACACATACTATTACTGCCCTTGCGGGGGCGCTTCGCGACTATGCGAAGCGAGAGCGCCGGACGGAATCGGAATGAACCAGACGCAGTCGGGGAACGTGGAAATGACGGAAACAAGTCGCCGGTCGGAACTGCTGTCGCGCATCGCGAGTGGGGATGCGACCTGTGCCATTATCGGGCTGGGCTATGTAGGCCTCCCGCTGGCGGTCGAGATGGCGAATGCAGGGGTGAAGGTGCTTGGCTATGACGTGTCCGAGCGCGCGGTGGAAGGCATCAACCGGGGTGAGTCGCACATCAAGGACATCGCGTCGAGCGTACTTGCTCCGCTGGTGAAGAGCGGGCTCATCGCGGCGACGACGGATGCATCGCGGCTTGGCGAAGTCGATGTCATTGCGATCTGTGTTCCGACCCCACTGTCGAAGACGCGTGACCCGGATGTGAGCTATGTGGTAGCATCGGCGGAGGCGGTCGCCGCGACGCTGCGACCGGGTCAGTTGATCATCCTGGAATCGACAACGTATCCGGGCACGACACGCGATCTGATGCTGCCGCGTCTCGAGGCGGCGGGCCTCACGGTGGGCGTGGATTTCTTCCTGTGCTTCAGTCCCGAGCGGGTGGACCCGGGCAACGAGCACTGGGGGGTGCGCAATACGCCGAAGGTGATCGGCGGAATTACGGATGCATGTCTGGAGACGGGGGTCGCAATCTACAGTCGCGTGATGAGTCACGTGGTGCCGGTCTCGTCGACGGAGGCTGCAGAGCTGACGAAGCTGCTGGAGAACACGTTCCGTGCGGTGAACATCGCGCTCGTGAACGAGATGGCGCAGATCAGCGAGCGTCTGGCCGTCGATGTCTTCGAGGTGATCGATGCGGCTGCCACGAAGCCTTTCGGCTTCATGAAGTTCTCGCCGGGTCCCGGCATCGGCGGTCACTGCATTCCGCTCGATCCGCACTACCTCGCGTGGAAGATGAAGACGCTGAACTACAAGACTCGCCTGATCGAGCTGGCTGGTGAAGTGAACAGCGAGATGCCGCATTTCGTCGTGGAAAAGGTGCGGGACGCATTGAACATGACGCGCAAGGCGCTGAACGGCAGTCGCATACTCGTGCTCGGCGTTGCATACAAGCGCGACATCGACGACGTGCGGGAAAGCCCGGCGCTCGACATCATCAAGCTGCTCGTTGAGAAGGGCGCCGATGTGGTCTACCATGATCCGTTCGTCGCGGAAGTGCGGGAAGATGGTGTCGTCCGCCAGAGCGTGGCACTCTCGGATGCTGAGCTCGCGAAGGCGGACTGCGTGCTGATTGCGACGGACCACACAGGTGTGAATTATGGCCGACTGGTCGGCCTCCCGATCCCGATCGTGGATACGCGCAATGCGATGCGCGAATTCCATTCTGAGAACGTCATCGGTCTGAGTGGTCAGGGGCGAGGCGGTGCGCTCGAGTCGGGCATCCGCAAGGCGGCCAATGCCTGATGCCCGCTGGTTCGCGTGCTACACGCGCGCGCGCGCCGAAAAGCAGGTTGAGAAGATGTTCGAGGACCGCGGAATCGAAAGCTTTCTGCCCGTCGTTGTGCGCGAGAGACAATGGAAGGACCGTCGGAAGATGGTCGCGTTTCCGCTCTTCCCCAGTTACGTCTTCGGCCGCTTCAGCCTGCCGGACACCCATGTGGTGCTGAGCATTCCTGGTGTGTCGACGATCGTTCGCATTCGGGGTCAGCCCGTTCCGATCCCGGACGAGGACATCGCAAACGTCCGCAAGTTCGCGCTTGCGTTGGCGTCTACCGACGTTGTCATCGAAAGTGTCCCGTATTTCGCCGAGGGCGAGCGCGTAGAAGTAATCGACGGACCTTTTGCCGGCGTGCAGGGCTACGTGGTCGAGCGGCTGACAAGGCGCCGGGTACTGATCGGGATCGAGCCGATCGGGCAGGCGTTCGAGGTGGATTTCGATGCGCGGCTTTTACGCACCATCGAACGCAGCAGATCGTGAGCGGGATTCTCGACTTCCACAACCATGTGATACCGGGCGTGGACGACGGCGCCCAGACGGCTGAGGAGTCGGTCAGGGCGCTGAAGGCGATGGCGCGTCATGGTGTCACACACGTCGTTGCGACGCCGCACTTCGACGGCTCGTTGACACAGCGAGGAGCGGCCGCTGAAGCCAGGCTGGAGGAGCTGGATGCAGGGTGGGCCCGGCTGCAGGCTGTCATCGATCAGGTGCCGGAGATTACGGTACACCGGGGCGCCGAGATCATGCTCGACACTGCGACACCGGACCTGTCGGATGTGCGGCTCCATCTCGCGGGCGGCACGTGTGTCCTGGTGGAATTCCCGTTCATGACGGTGCCGCCCGAATCGGCTCGTGTGATCGCATATCTGCGTGCTGCGGGCCTGATCCCCATCGTGGCGCACCCCGAGCGGTATTCGGGCATCCAGCCCGGTTCCAACCTGCCGGTGGCGTGGAAGAAAGCGGGAGGGTATCTGCAGGTCAACGGCGGATCGTTGCTGGGCCGGTACGGCAAAGGGCCGAAGCTGAACGCTGAAGACCTGCTCGCGCGCGGACTCGGGGACTACCTGGGCAGCGACTATCACACGCGGGGGTCGCCCCAGGTCAGGGAGTACTGTACGTGGCTTGCGGAGCGCGGCGGTGAGGAACAGGTGCAGCTGCTGACACAGTCCAACCCGATGCGGATGCTGCGAGGTGAGAGTCCGTTGCCTGTGATGCCACTGCGGTCCGGTGCTACCGGGTGGTCGCGGCTGCTGCCGTGGAAGCGATAAGTCAGCCGGCTCCGGCCATGTCCGCCATCGATCTCGCCCCGGCATCATTGTCCATGACGAGCCGCCTGAAATACGGAATCGTCTCGCTCAACCCGTCGTGAAGATTGTAGCGAGGCTCCCACCCGAGCTCGCGGCGGGCAACCGTGATGTCAGGACGACGGACCTTCGGATCGTCTTCAGGTAGCGGCTGCTGCGCGATGGTCGAGGTGCTGGCCGTGAGTGCGATGACCTGTTCGGCGAGCTGGCGAACCGTGAACTCCGTAGGGTTCCCGATGTTCACCGGCATCGTGTAGTCGGACATGAACAGGCGGTAGATCCCGTCGACTTCATCCGTGACGTAGGTGAACGACCGCGTCTGTGATCCGTCGCCATAGACGGAAAGCGGCTCATTGCGAAGCGATTGAACGATGAAGTTCGAAACGACGCGGCCGTCGTTGGGCCGCATGCGTGTGCCGTAGGTATTGAAGATACGGACAATGCGGGTGTCGACGTTGTGAAACCGGTGGTATGCCATCACCATCGCCTCGGCGAAGCGCTTCGCCTCGTCGTATACGCCGCGTGGACCGACGGGATTCACATGGCCCCAGTAAGTCTCCGGCTGCGGATGCACCTGCGGGTCGCCATATACTTCGGACGTGGACGCAAGCAGGTAGCGAGCGCCTTTCTCCTTGGCGAGGCCGACGGTCTTGTGGGTGCCGAGGCTACCGACTTTCAGTGTCTGGATGGGCAGTTCCAGGTAGTCGATGGGGCTGGCAGGACTCGCAAAATGGAGTACGCCGTCGAGGCCGCCCTTCACGAAGATGAAGTTGGTGACATCGTGCTGGACGAACTGGAAGCCGGGGTTGCCGAAGAGGTGTGCGATGTTATCGGGTGAACCGGTGAGGAAGTTGTCGAGGCCGATGACTTCGTGACCCTCGGCGAGGAACCGGTCACACAGGTGAGACGCGAGGAATCCGGCAGCGCCAGTAATAAGAATTCGCATGGGGAACAGTACGCGAGAGGGTGGGGGCCGGCAAGGGCGTACGGCTTCCGAAGCGGACGGCAAACGGGTATACTCGCGGGCATAAAGTGCGCGAGTCCAACAATAGATCAGGGATCGAAAAATGAAGGTCGGTATCATCGGAACGGGGTATGTCGGGCTGGTCGCGGGCGCTGGATTCGCGGAGACGGGCAATGAAGTGATCTGCGCGGATATTGATGCGGGCAAGATTGCGCGTCTGAACCGCGGCGAGATCCCGATCTACGAGCCGGGCCTCGAGCCACTCGTCGCGCGCGGCCTAGCGGATGGCCGCCTCGCGTTCTCGACGGATGTCGCGGAAGCGGTGCGTCGATCGGGCGTGATCTTCATCGCGGTGGGTACGCCGCCGGGCGAGGATGGCAGTGCGGACCTGCAGCACGTGCTCGCGGTGGCGGAAATCATCGGCCGGTCGATCGAGGGCGAGACCGTGGTCGTGACGAAGAGCACGGTGCCGGTCGGTACTGCGGCGAAGGTGCGCGCGGTGATCGAAGCGCACACTACGCACAAGGTGCACGTGTGCTCGAATCCGGAGTTTCTCAAGGAGGGCGCCGCGGTCGACGACTTCATGAAGCCGGACCGCGTGGTGATCGGCGTGGACAGCGACTATGCGACGGAAGTGCTGGGCGAGCTGTATGCACCGTTCGTCCGCACTGGCAAGCCGATCCTGTTCATGGACGTGCCGTCCGCGGAGATCACGAAGTATGCAGCGAATGCGATGCTCGCGACGCGCATTTCCTTCATGAACATGATCGCTCGCCTGTGTGATGCCGTGGGCGCGGATGTCGGTCTGGTGCGGCAGGGCGTCGGTTCGGACGAGCGCATCGGCAATTCGTTCCTGTTCGCGGGCTGCGGGTACGGCGGCAGCTGCTTCCCGAAGGATGTGAAGGCACTGCTGCGAACGCTGCAGCAGCACGGCCTGGACAGCGGCATTCTCGAGGCGGTCGACGGTCTGAATGACGAACAGAAGCATGTGCTGCTCGAGACCGTGGACCGCGAGTTGGGGAGCGACCTGCAGGGGCGCACGATCGCCGTGTGGGGGCTGAGCTTCAAACCCGATACGGACGACATGCGCGAAGCGCCGTCGATTGTAATCATCGAAGGACTGCTGGCGCGCGGCGCTGCGGTGCAGGTTCACGATCCGGAGGCGCTCGAAGTGGCGAAGTCCGTGTTTGGCGACCGCGTGCAGTATCACGAGCACAATTACGACGCACTCGAGGGTGCGGACGCGCTGGTGATCGTGACGGAATGGCGGCAGTATCGGGTGCCTGACTTCGACCGCATGCGCAGCCTGATGAAGGCGCCGGTCATCATCGATGGTCGCAATCTGTTCGACACACAGCGCATGCCGGGGCACGGGTTCAGCTATTTCAGCATTGGCCGTCCGTCCGCCCGGCTGACGCCGTCGCCCGCGAATTCCTGAGCGGCTTGGCGGGGGGTACGGGACAGCGGTACTTTTGACGCCATGGATGCACAGCTGGCGCACATCAGACAACAGGCAAGACAGGCATTCGACCGCCGCGAGTATCAGCAGGCGCTCGATCTGTTCCTGTCGATCGCGGAACGACACCCGAGCTTTGCGGACATCCGGCACTTCGCGGGTCTATGCCGGAGCTTCCTCGGCGATGCCGAGGCCGCGCTCGAACAGTTCGACTATGCGCTGGCAGCCAACCCGGCCTATGTCGAGGCGCATATCAATCGCGCGCTCACACTGAACGAACTGGGCCGCTTCGATGAGGCGAGGTTGGCATTCGACCTGGCTGCGCACTTCGAGCAGGAAATCTCGGGCAACTATCCTGCGGCGGTCACGGCGCGTCTGGCGAACGGTCACGCCAGCCTGGGCGACACCTATTTCGAAGCGGGCGCGGCTGCGGAGGCCGTCGAGCAGTTCCGTCGTGCGCTCGAGCTGAGGCCACGGTTTCACGACATCCGGAACAAGCTTGCACTGGGGCTGCTCCAGCTGGGTGAAACCGAGCTGGCGGCGTCAGAGTTGCGCGCGGTGCTGGAGTCCAACCCGCGCTTTCTGGGAGCCCGCATGAACCTGGGGCTGGCCTACTACCGATTGGGGCATCCGGACCGTGCGAGGCGGGAGTGGGAGGCGTCTGCGGACCAGGATCCTGAGAGTCCGCAGGTCCGCGCGTTCCTGGCCATGCTCGACCATTCGGACGAGGTCCGTGCAGACGGCTGACCTCGCGTGGCGCGCGACGCTGCAACGCCTGTTCGCGGCGGTTGCCGTAGTGTCCGTCATCGCGGTCGGCTGCGCCGACCCGGAGACGTCGATGGCGCGAGGCGACCGGTTGTGGGCCGACTCGAGCTTTACCGAGGCCCTCGCGGAGTACCGGCTCGGGTATCAGCGGGACCGCAACTCGGATGAACTCCTGGCGAGGGTTGCGCATGGCTACGCGGTGACAGGCGAGTTCGCCCGCGCGAAACAGTATTACGACGAGCTGCTGGGCCGTTCTCCGTCGCACACCGACCAGGCGGTGTTCGACTACCTGACGCTGGCGCGACAGGCGCAGGCGAGGTCGGATCGCTATGGCCTGGCGGGCGCGGTCGAGGCGGCGGTCAAACTGAGGCCCGGACTGCCCGTTGCAGACCTGTCTGCGGGTCTCGCGCGCTATTACGCGGGGACGGGCGACGACGGAAAAGCGCTCGAGTACTACGATCGCGCATTGGGCGCAGCCGGCCCGGACTCCGTCGCCAGTCTCATGTTCGAGATTGCGATGCTGCACGAGAAGCGGGGAAGCTGTGCGGACGCGATCACGATGTTCAACGCGTTCCGCTCGAAGACATCGGACGCGGAAAAAGCGGACGAGGCGCGCTGGCATGTCGGCAACTGCTCGTGGACGCTGGCGAAGCAGGCGACGGCCGCGGCGGATACAGCGGGTGCGTTGCGGTACATGGACGCGGTGATCCAGCTAGGCACGCCTCGCACAGTGCTGGAAGAGGTGTGGTTCCAGCGGGGCGAGATCCTGGTGGCGCTCGGCCGGCGGGACGAAGCACTGGAGGCCTATGTCCGGTCGCTGGAGTACAACAGGACGGGGAGCGGGCAACTCGCAGAGCGTGCCCAGCGTCGTATTGATGAGCTGAGGTTCGGCCGCTGATCTTCGGATCCGGCCGGACCCACACGAACCAGACACGGTTGGACCGGGTAAAAGCCTCCGGACCCATGACGAGAGTTGGAATGAGCAAACGATACATGACAATCCTGGCAGCCGTTGTGCTGCTGGCACCCGTGACCGCGTGCGCGACGGCATCGGATATCCGGAAGTTGGACGCCAACGATTTGTGGACGCAGG
Source organism: Longimicrobiales bacterium (assembly GCA_038257485.1). GTDB lineage: Bacteria > Gemmatimonadota > Gemmatimonadetes > Longimicrobiales > RSA9 > DASUXU01. The sequence continues at coordinate 18,513 of JBBSJG010000001.1, forward strand.
GGAACGAACGGCTGGCATCGCGGAAATGGGTCGACGCCGCCCGCATCTTCGAGCGGTTCACGCTCGAGTTCCCGACGGACAGCCGCTATCAGGAGGCCCGATACAACCTCGCGCAGTCACGCTTCGGTGCGAAGGAATACATCACGGCGGCCACCGAGTTCTCGCGTCTGTCGTCGGACTACCCGGCGGGCCCGTTCGCGGATGATGCGCAATACAAGGTGTGCGAGTCGTATCAACGCCTGTCACCCGCCATCGAGCTGGATCAGCAGTACACCCAGTCAGCGATCGATCAGTGCCAGGTGCTGCTCTCGTACTTCCCGGCGAGCGAGTTCGTGCCGAAGGCGACGGCGATCGTAGCGGAATTGACCGACAAGCTCGCGCACAAGCTGTACTGGACCGGCGACTACTACATCCGCCGCAAGGCTCACGACTCCGCAATCATGTACTACGAGCTGGTGGTGAAGAATTATCCAACGTCCCAGTATGCGCCCCGCGCACTCGACAGGATGATCGACACCTACAAGTTGCTCGGCTACGAGGCCGAAGAGATCGCAACGCGCGCGCGCCTGCTCAAGGACTATCCGCAGTCAGCTGCATCGCCGCAGAAGCCGGATTCGGTCGGCCGGCGGTGAGACTGGGCCTTTACGGCGGCACCTTCGATCCTCCGCATATCGGACATCTCATCGTGGCCCATGACGCGTTCATCGCGTTGGGCCTCGATCGTATCATCCTCATCCCGGCCGGCGCGCCGCCCCACAAGCAGGGTCGAGTTGTGACGCCGGCCGAACTGCGCCTGGGGATGCTGGCAGCTGCGGTCGATGGGGATCCCCGTTTCGACGTCGACAGCGTCGAGCTGGACCGCGACGGCCCGTCCTACACGGTGGACACAGTGGTGGCCATGCAGGAAAAGTATCCCGGGGCCGAGCTGTACCTGCTGATGGGCGCGGACCAGTTCGCCGAGTTCCGCACGTGGCGGGACCCGCATCGTATCGCGGATCTGGCCCGCGTGGCAGTGCTGAGCCGCCCGGGCGTCCTGCGCGCCGCGGACGCAGAACTCGAAGCGTTTGGGGCACAGTGGGTTACCGTTACTGCCCTGGACATCTCGTCATCAGACATACGGCAGCGACGCGGGCGGGGCGAATCCGTGCGCTACCTGGTTCCACCCGGGGTCGAGGCCTTTCTGGACAACCATGACATTTACGTTCACTGACGGTTCGCGGGCCGGGCACGAAACGGGCGGCACCGCCCGGGGTACTGCACGACTCGCTACGTAGAAAAACGATGCTGACACGATGATAAAAAACCTGTTGTCCGGAATTTTTGGCAACCGCCATGACCGCGAGGCCAAGAAGCTTCGCCCCCTCGTCGAGGACATCAACGAGGTGGTGGAGGAACTGAGCCGCATGTCGGAAGAGGAACTGCGCGGCCAGACCGCGAAGTTCCGCGCGCTTCTGGAGGAGCGGGCCGTGGAGCTGCGTACGGATCTCGAGGAACTGCGCGCGCAGAAGCGTCAGACGGAGGATATCGGCGAGCGTGAGCGGCTGTCGGCGCAGATCCGCGAGGCGGAAGACGCGCTGAAGGCGGAGATCAAGGACACGCTCGACGAGCTGCTGCCCGAGGCCTTCGCGACGGTGAAGGAAGCGTGTCGTCGTCTGAAGGGCACAGCCATCGTCGTAACGGGTCAGACGATGACGTGGGACATGGTGCCGTACGACGTACAGCTGATCGGCGGTGTCGCACTGCACAACGGCAAGGTCGCGGAGATGGCGACGGGCGAGGGCAAGACGCTCGTGGCGACCATGCCGCTGTACCTGAACGCACTCGCCGGTCGTGGCGCGCACCTGGTTACGGTCAACACCTACCTGGCAACGCGCGACAGCGAATGGATGGGCACGGTCTACCGGTATCTCGGTCTCACCGTGGACTGCATCGACCTGCACGAGCCGGGTACGCCCGCGCGTCGCGCCGCATACAATGCCGACATCACGTACGGCACGAACAACGAGTTCGGGTTCGACTACCTGCGCGACAACATGGTGCACTCGCTCGAACAGCGCGTGCAGCGTCCGCACTTCTATGCGATCATCGACGAAGTCGACTCGATCCTGATCGACGAAGCACGCACCCCGCTGATCATCAGCGGTCCGGTCGGTGAAGAGCAGTCGGAAGAATACAAGCAGTACAATCCGTCGGTCTCGAATCTCTTTCGTCAGCAGAACCGCATTGTCGGCGAACTGATTGCCGAGGCGGAGCGCGACCTGTCGGATAACAAGGAACGGGACGCGGGCGAAAAGCTGCTGGCAGCGAAGCGCGGCTCACCGAAGAACAAGCGGCTGCTCAAGTTGTTCTCGGAACAGCCGGGCCTGCAGAAGCTGGTGACGCAGGTCGAGGGCGAGTTCATGAAGGAGAAGTCACTCCATCTCGTGGACGAGCTTTCGCTGTTTGCGATGGACGAGAAGGGTCACAGCATCCATCTCTCCGACCGCGGCCTGGACACGCTGGCGCCGAACGATCCAGATGCGTTCATCGTTCCCGACCTCTCTGAAGAGATTGGGTCGATCGAGAAGGACGCGGAGATGTCGGTCGACCAGAAGCGCGAGCACATCCAGACGCTCGAGCGCGAGTACGCGGAGAAGAGCCAGCGGATCCACGCGATCCATCAGCTGCTGAAGGCGTACACGCTGTACAATCGTGACGAGCAATACATCGTCGAAGATGGACAGGTCGTGATTGTCGATGAGTTCACGGGCCGCAAGATGGCGGGCCGCCGGTGGTCTGACGGTCTGCACCAGGCGGTGGAGGCCAAGGAAGCGGTGAGTGTGCGAGGCGAGACGCAGACGCTCGCGACCATCACGATCCAGAACTACTTCCGCATGTACGACAAGCTCGCCGGCATGACGGGTACGGCGGAGACCGAGGAGTCGGAGTTCCACCAGATCTACGGCCTGGCAGTGTCAGTCATACCGACCAACCGCCCGATCGTCCGCGATGACCGTCACGACCTCGTCTTCAAGACGAAGCGCGAGAAGTACAATGCAATCAATGACGAGATCGAGCGCCTGTACAAGCTGGAGCTGCCGGTGCTCGTCGGTACGGTGTCAGTCGATGTGTCGGAGACGTTGAGCCGCATGCTGAAGCGCCGCGGCATCCCGCACAACGTGCTGAACGCGAAATACCATCAGCGTGAGGCGGAGATCGTTGCGGGCGCGGGTCAGAAGGGTGCAGTCACGATCGCGACGAACATGGCCGGCCGTGGTACCGACATCAAGCTTGGCGAGGGCGTGAAGGAAGCGCGTACGCTGCGCTGGGTGAAGGAACACGGACTCGATCCGGCCGTAATGGTTGCGACGCCGGATCCCGCACGGGATCTCGACCCGACCAAATTGCGCGATGAGGACATCATCGAGCCAGGCGGTCTGCACATCATCGGCTCGGAACGCCACGAGTCCCGTCGTATCGACCGCCAGTTGCGCGGCCGTGCGGGCCGCCAGGGCGATCCGGGTGCGACGGAGTTCTTCCTGTCGCTCGAAGACGACCTGATGCGCCTGTTCAATTCGGAGCGGATTGCAGGGATCATGGAGCGTCTTGGCGCGGAGGAAGGCGAGGTGATCTCGCATGCGCTGGTGACGCGTTCGATCGGCAGTGCGCAGCGCCGCGTCGAGATGCAGAACTTCGAAGCGCGCAAGCGTCTGCTGGAATATGACGACGTCATGAACCAGCAGCGCGAGGTGATCTACGACCTGCGTCTGTTCGCGCTCGAGGGTGGTGAAGATCTGAAGGGCGAGGTCTGGGAGATGATCGAGCATGCGATCACGACCATGATCGACGAGTACCTGCCGGCTGACGTTCGTCCGGACGAGTGGGACCTGCCGGCTCTGCGTCAGCGCCTGGTGATCGACTACTTCATGGTGGTGGACGAGCTGCCGACGGACCTGGATGCGGAAGTCACATTCGGCAGCCGCGAAGAGGTCGAGGAGCTGGTGGTGGAGGCTGCACACAAGGCATTCCATCGCAAGCTCGAGAGCTGGACGGATCACCGCGACCGGATCCTGTCGTGGATTCTGCTGGGTGTGATCGACGACAAGTGGCGCGACCATCTGTACGACCTGGATCACCTGAAGGCGTCGATCGGGTTCAGGAGCTGGGGTCAAAAGGATCCGCTCGTCGAATACAAGCAGGAAGCGTACGGCATGTTTGTCGAGCTGATGACCGACATCCGGAAGTCGGTTGGCGTGTTGACATTCCGCGCGCAGCTGGCCGTACCGCAGCCGCAGCCGGTCATGCCCCGCACCGTGACATTGAGCGGGCCCAGCGAGACGCCCGAGACGGGTGTGGCTGCGAGGCCGGCGTCATCGGAAACCACGCATGACGTGGATCCGCTGGCCGGCTCGATCGTCGCGGGCCGGAAAGTGGTGCAGGAGACCTTGCCTCAACCTGGCATGGACATGCGCAGGGTACAGACCAATCGTTCGGCCGACGGCGTGCCGCCGCAGCCAGCGACGTCCGACAAGGTCATCGGGCGCAACGACCTCTGCCCCTGCGGGTCGGGGAAGAAGTACAAGAAGTGCCACGGCGCATGACGCTCTGACGATCGACCCCAACTCGTGCGCACCTTGAAAGCCGCCGCGACCGCAGGGTCGCGGCGGTTCTCTTTTCGGAGGTGATTGATGTCAGGCGGGGAACTCTGTTCGTCCTATCGAATCAAGGAATGGCCGGTGCCCGAACGTCCGCGCGAGCGCATGAGAGAGCTCGGCCCGGGTGCACTGGCGACACGGGAGCTGCTGGGCATCCTCGTGGGGAGTGGTGGACAGGGCCGGTCTGCGATGGCGATCGCGGGAGCCTTGCTGCAGGGCGCGGAGGGATCGCTGCGCAGGCTGTCGACGCTCTCCGGCACGGACCTCGCACGCGTGGACGGTGTGGGGCCCGCGGTGGCAGCCAGGATCTCGGCCTCGCTTGAGCTGGGGCGGCGGCTCGCGAGGGAGGGGCCCAATGAACGGCTGCGAATCCGCGGCCCGCGTGACGTGTATGAGAGGTGCGCGCCGACCATGAGGGATCTGCTGCAGGAGGAGTTTCGCGTACTTTTGCTGAACACACAGCATGCCGTCCTACGCGAGCTGCTCGTGACGAGGGGCACGCTCGATACATCGCTCGTGCATCCCCGCGAGGTTTTTCGTGCTGCCGTAGCGGAGGCGTCGAGCGCGGTTATCTTGGTTCATAATCATCCGTCCGGCGATCCGACGCCGTCCGCGGAGGACCGTGACGTCACGCGCCAGCTTGCCGAGGCGGGCCGCGTTCTCGGCATCCCTGTCGTCGATCATGTCGTTATTGGCGATGCACGATACGTCTCGTTCGTGGAGGCGGGTCTGCTCAGCCTGGAGAAGTGAATGGCGAGTATAGCTCCTGATGCAGTCAGCAATGCGGCGCTCGACGAGCTGCCTGCATCGCTGCGCGCGGTCATCGAACCGTATATGGAACGGCTCGATGTGGAGCTCATTGCGCGTGCGTACCGTTTCAGCGAAGACGCGCACAAGGGCCAGAAGCGCGCGTCCGGCGAGGCATACCTTGCCCACACCGTCGAAGTCGCGCGCATCCTCGCTGAACTGCACCTCGACACCACATCCATCGCTGCGGGACTCATCCATGACGTTGTTGAGGACACCGGCATCACGCTCGACGACCTGACGAAGGAGTTCGGGCCACAGATCTCCGCGATCGTCGATGGTGTAACGAAGATCGGCAAGGTGCAGTTCCGGTCGAGCACGGAACAGCAGGTCGAGAATTATAGAAAACTGTTGTTGTCGATGGCGCAGGACGCGCGCGTCATCGTCATCAAGCTGGCCGACCGTCTCCACAACATGCGGACGCTCGAGCACCTGCGGCCGGAGAAACGCCGTCGCATCGCGCTCGAGACGCACGAGATCTATGCGCCGCTCGCCCATCGTCTGGGCATGGCCCAGATGCGATGGGAACTGGAGGACCTCGCGTTCAAGCACATCGAGCCGTCGCATTACAAGGAGCTCGCGAAGAAGATCGCTGACCGGCGGGGCGAGCGGGAAGCACAGATCGAGGCACTGCGCGAACCGTTGGGCGTCGAGTTGCGCAATGCAGGGATCCCATGCGACGTGTACGGCAGGCCGAAGCACCTCTGGTCGATCCACCGGAAGATGCAGCAGCGAGGCAAGGAGTACGACGAGATATACGACCTGATGGCGATCCGCGTCGTCACTGACTCCATCGCGAACTGCTATCACGCGCTCGGTATCATCCACAACAAGTGGACGCCGTTGCAGGAACGGTTTCACGACTATATCGCGACCCCGAAGTCGAACATGTACCGGTCGTTGCACACGACGATCTTCGGGCCGGGTGGACGGCTGTACGAGATCCAGATCCGTACGCAGGAGATGCACCGTACGGCGGAGCATGGCATCGCCGCGCACTGGCGCTACAAGGAGGGCGAGAAGCGGCCGTCTGATGAAGTTGACGAGACGCTGACGTGGTTCCGGCAGGTCCTTGAGTGGCAGCAGGAGACACGCGAGCCGGAAGAGTTCCTGGAGTTCCTGCGCATCGATCTCTTTCAGGACGAGATCTTCGTGTTCACGCCGAAGGGCGACGTGAAGCAGCTGCCGAAAGGTGCGACGCCGATCGACTTCGCGTTCGCGGTGCACACGGAAGTTGGATTGCATTGCGCTGGCGCGAAAGTGAACGGCAGGATCGCACCGCTGTCGCGCGAGTTGAAGAATGGCGACACCGTGGAAGTCGTGCGGGACGCTCGCCAGAAGCCGTCGCGTGACTGGCTCGGGTTCGTGAAGACATCGCGCGCGCGTGTGAAGATCCGGAACTGGATCAAGCAGACGGAGTCGGAATCGGCGCTCGAGCTGGGGACGGAGTTCTTCAGTCGCGAGTTGCGGAAGGCGAGGCGCGAACGTCCATCGGAGGCAGCGCTCGAGAAGGCCGCGAATGCACTTGGGTATCCGAACTTCGAGCAGGTCTATGTCGCGCTCGGTCGTGGCGACCTGGGTCCGTACTCGATTCTGAAGGAGCTGTTTCCGGGTGAGGAGTCGGCCATTGTACGGGAGCCGACGACGCTCGAGCGCATCATGGAGAAGGTGCGGGGGAGTGGCAAAGGCGTTCGCATCCAGGGTGTGGACAACACGCTCGTGCGGTATTCACAGTGTTGCCAGCCGGTACCGGGCGACACCGTGATCGGATACATCACGCGCGGACGCGGCATCTCGATTCACCGCACGGACTGTCCGAACGTACTGAACCTGTCGCAGCATCCGGAACGCCGTGTCGAGATCGAGTGGGAAGCGGATGCGAGCGACCGCTTCTTCGTCCGCGTCATTGTCGAGGGCACCGATCGTCGTGGTCTGCTGTCGGACATTGCCACGGCGATCACCGACACCGGGACCAACATCGCGTCCGCCGAGATCAAGACGGTCGAAGGCGGTATGACCGGATCATTCGTGGTGGAGGTTCAGCATCTTAACCACCTCAAGAAGGTCATGAAGCAGATACGACGTATCAACGGAGTGCTGGATGCGCAGCGCCGTGAGCATCTGTCGAGTGCGGAATACGAGGGATAGTGGCTGATTTCAACCTGACGCTCCCGTTCGAGTTGTCCGGCGACCAGCCGCAGGCTGTTGCGGAGCTGGTCACGGGGATCGAGAGCGGGCAGAACTTCCAGACGCTCCTGGGCGTCACCGGGTCGGGCAAGACTGTGACCATGGCTTCCGTCATCGCGAGGCACGGCCGGCCCACGCTGATCATGAGTCACAACAAGACACTGGCCGCGCAGTTGTACGGCGAGATCAAGGGGTTCTTCCCGACGAACGCCGTCGAGTTCTTCATCTCGTACTACGACTATTACCAGCCCGAAGCGTATGTCCCGTCATCGGACACGTATATCGAGAAGGACTCGTCGATCAACGAGGACATCGAGCGTTTGCGGCTGCGTGCGACGTCGTCGCTGATGGAGCGCGATGATGTGATCATAGTCGCATCGGTGTCGTGCATCTACGGCCTGGGCGATCCGCGCGAGTACCGCGAGCTCATGCTGGTGCTCGAAGTCGGCCAGCAGATGGGACGGCGCGATATTCTGCAGGCGCTCGTACGCATCCAGTACACGCGCAATGATGCCGAATTCGTGCGCGGCACGTTCCGCGTCCGTGGCGACGTCGTGGAGGTTTTCCCTGCATATGAAGAGCAGGGCGTGCGCATCGAGCTGTGGGGTGATGAGATCGAGCGGATCACGCGGTTCGATCCGATCACAGGCGACACGATTGTCCGGCTGCAGCGTGCGGCCATCTATCCGGCCACCCATTTCGTGACGCAGCGCAGTACCGTCGAGAAGGCGGTCGTACATATCCGGGAGGAGCTCGACGAGCGACTGCTCGAGTTGCGCGGCAATATGCGGTTGCTGGAAGCGCAGCGGCTGGAGCAACGCACGAACTTCGATATCGAGATGCTGCTCGAGATCGGAACATGCCCTGGCGTCGAGAACTATTCGCGGCACCTGACGGGCAGGACGACGGGTGAGCGGCCCGCGTGTCTCTTCGATTATTTCCCGGATGACTTCCTGCTGATCGTGGACGAGTCGCACGCGAGCGTGCCGCAGATCCGCGGGATGTTCAATGCGGACCGCGCTCGCAAGCTGACACTGGTCGAGCACGGGTTCCGCCTGCCGAGCGCTTTGGACAATCGCCCGCTCAAGTTCGACGAGTGGGAGCTGATGATGGAGAAGGCAATCTTCGTGAGCGCTACACCGGGCGACTACGAGTTGGGGGCGTCGGGTGGTGTGGTGGTTGAGCAGCTGATCCGCCCGACGGGTCTGCTCGATCCGGAAGTGTCCATTCGACCGGTGAAGGGGCAGGTCGATGATCTGCTGGCGGAAATCCGCGAGCGGGAGAAGAAGGGGGAGCGGGTGCTGGTGACGACGCTCACCAAGCGCATGTCCGAAGATCTCACGGACTATCTGCAGGAGGTCGGTGTACGCGTGCGATACATGCACAGCGACATCGACGCGATCGAGCGTGTCGAGATCCTGCGTGACTTGCGGCTCGGTCGGTTCGACGTCCTTGTCGGCATCAACCTGCTGCGCGAAGGACTCGACCTGCCTGAGGTTTCGCTGGTTGCGATCCTGGACGCGGACAAGGAAGGGTTCCTGCGGGACACGCGGTCCCTGATCCAGACCATCGGCCGCGCCGCGCGCAATGTGAACGGCCTCGCGATCATGTATGCCGATCGGATCACCGGTTCGATGGCGAGGTGCATCGAGGAGACGGACCGCCGTCGCGAGACGCAGCGGGCGTACAACCTCGAGCATGGCATTGTGCCGACCACGATTGTAAAGAGCTTCGAAGAGCAGATGCTGACGACGCGGTTTGCGGACGCGCGAGGTGACCAGCCGACGAAGCGGGTGGCCGAGACAAAGGCGAGCTACGCGGACGAGGTGAATCTCGAAGAGTGGGTGAAGATCCTCGAGCAGCAGATGCGCGAGGCAGCGGTGTCGCTCGACTTCGAGCGCGCCGCCGCGCTGCGCGACGAACTGCAGACGGTGCGCACGCGACTCGGTGATGCATCCGGAACGGCGGAGTCGTCGCCATCACCCTGAACCAGTCCGACCTCGAAGCCTGGGGCGAAGAGATCGGCCGCACGATCGAGACGCCTGTCGTCATCGCGTTGCGCGGCGACCTGGGTGCCGGCAAGTCCGTGCTCGCGCGTGCGATCGCCCGAGGTGCCGGCGTCAGCGGGCCGATGCCGTCGCCTACATTCAATCTCCTTTACCGCTACACGGGGACGCGCGGTACAGTCGTTCACCTGGACCTGTATCGCCTCGAAATCGAGGATGATGTGTGGGAACTGGGGTGGCGTGAGCTGGGCGTGGGTGACGAGATCGTCCTCGCCGAATGGCCTGAGCGCGCGGAATCGCTGCTGCCAACGGATCGCTGGGAAATCACCATCACGACCGCTGCCGAAGAGCACCTGCGAACGGTGCAGGCTGTGCCGTTCGGCAATGTCGGGGAGCTGACGCCATGACGCAGTACCTCCTCGCGATCGACGCTGCGACATCGCATGGTGGTGTGGCGATCGGGCGCAATGGAATCGCGACCGCTGAAATCGGCATCAGCAACACATCCCGTCACTCCGAACTGCTGCTGCCCGCGGTCGAGTTCGCGCTGCACGCGAGCGGTATCGGGCGTTCAGACCTCGGCGGAATCGTAGTTGGATCCGGACCGGGGTCGTTCACCGGTGTGCGCATTGCAGCGGCCACTGCGCGCGGCCTCGCCGCGGGATTGTCGATTCCGCTCTATGCATACTCGAGCCTCGCGTCGCTCGCCGCCGCAGCAGGGCGTGGCACCGCACCGGTGTGTGCGATGTTCGATGCTCGCCGCGGTGAAGTGTATGCTGCGTGCTATGAGTTCGGCGACGATGGGATGCACACGCTGCTTGCACCGATGGCCGCGCCCGTGGAGAATGTGGTGCAGGCACTCGCGGGGATCGACGCCGTGTTTGTCGGCGATGGCGCGGTCGCCTATTCTGCGCGTTTGCCTCGCCCGCCCGTGGACCTGGGTCTCGTTCATCCGCGTGCTTCCGCACTGTTGTGGCTCGCGGCCCGTGATCCTGCCGCAGGACTCGTCGGATTGCCTGCGTCTTTCGAGCCCGCGTATATCCGTGAGTCGGGGGCAACGCAGGGACTGAGCGTGTAATGACTGCGGTCACGCTGCGCGCCATGACCGAGGCCGATCTGCCGCGGGTTCTCGAAGTCGAGAATGCGTCGTACTCGGTCCCGTGGAGCGAAACGACGTTCCGGGGTCTGCTCCGTCGTCATGATGCCGAGGCTGTGGTGGCGGTGATGGATTGCAGCATCGTGGGTCACTCCGTGTACTGGTACGTGCTGGACCAGGGAGAGCTGGGCAACGTCGCCGTGGACACTGTGTGGAGAGGTAACGGCATCGGTGCGCGGCTGGTTGCGGAGATTGTTGCGCGTGCCGCGCGGCGTGGCGTGCGGGAGCTGTTCCTCGAAGTTCGTCCGTCCAATGAAGGTGCGCGCCACCTGTACGCGAAGTATGACTTCGAACAGGTCGGACGCCGTCGCAATTATTATCAGCAGCCGGTGGAGGATGCACTGGTGCTGCGGCGTGCCATGCTGGCACCGATCCCAAATCCGTCGATGGAGTACTGATGGCAGGTTATCCGGAGTATCGTCCTCGGCGTCTGCGCCGCACGGCAGGCATACGCAGGCTGGTACGCGAGACGCGGTTGAGTGTGGACGACATGATTCTTCCACTGTTCGTCACGCATGGCACGGGTGTGCGCCGGCCGATCGGGTCGATGCCCGGCGTGGCGCAGACCTCGATGGACGAGTTGATTGCAGACGCACGTGAGGCCGCAACGCTCGGGATTCCCGCAGTTCTGCTGTTCGGTATCCCTGAGACGAAGGATGGGACGGGAAGCAGCGGATGGTCGGAGGATGGCGTCATCCAGCAGGCTGTACGCGCACTGAAGCGCGAGCTGCCGGATCTCGTGGTTGTCACGGACGTCTGCCTGTGCGAGTACACATCGCACGGTCACTGCGGTGTGCTGCGCAATGATGCAGTGGACAATGACGCGACGCTGGAACTGCTCGCGAAGCAGGCGGTCAGTCATGCGCGCGCGGGTGCTGACATCATTGCACCGAGCGACATGATGGATGGGCGGGTTGGTGTGATCCGCGCGGCGCTCGATGAGGCAGGGTTCAGCGACACGGCGATCATGGCGTACGCGGCGAAGTATGCATCGGCGTTCTACGGCCCGTTCCGCGAGGCGGCGGAGAGTGCGCCGCAGTCAGGCGACCGCCGTGGGTACCAGATGGATGGCTCGAACGGGAACGAAGCGGTGCGCGAGGCATGGCTGGACATCGATGAGGGTGCGGACATCGTCATGGTGAAGCCGGCCATGACGTACCTCGACATTGTCTGGCGAGTCAAGCAGGAGACGGGCTACCCGGTGTGCGCCTACCACGTTTCGGGAGAGTATTCCGCCATCATGGCGGCGGGCGAGCGGGGCTGGATCGACACCGAGCGGGCCATGCTGGAGGCGCTCGGGTCCATCCGCAGGGCCGGCGCCGACATGATCGTCACCTACTGGGCCCGCGAGTATGCCCGCCTCGCCCGGCAACGAGAGCTTTGACAGGGCTATTCCCCGGGCCTATCTTGGTGTCACCTCCCCGGGAAAACGAATCCTACGCGCGTGTGCCCGTGTCTCTTCGAGTCGCGGGTGGCGCTTGATATCCTTCATCAGGCGAGGCTACCTCTTGTCGAGAACTGTCGATTTCCGACGCTGCTTGGCCGTCTCTACGGTCGTGACGGTGCTGGTGTCCGCGACGGCGGCGACGCCTGCTGTGCAGGCCCAGGATCCCGTTCAGGTCCCGGCGACCGCGGAGCGACGCGAGCACGTGGTGCGCAAGGGCGACACCCTATGGGACCTCGCGAAGACCTACTACGGGAACCCGTTCCTGTGGAAGGTCATCTATGACGCCAACAAGCCCGTGGTCGAGAATCCGCACTGGATCTACCCGATCGAGAGGCTGATCATCCCCGGTCTCGATGCCTCTGCGTCGCGGCCGCTTGGCAATCCGGTCCCGCCGTCGATCGCGATTGAAGTGATTCCGATGGTGGAGCCGGCCGATACGCCCGCCACGGTTCTGACGACGGTGGATATGCGCCGCCCGCTAGTGGCGCCGCTGGAGCACATGACAGCGCCATGGCTGCTCGGCACGCCGGTGGCGTCCGTGCTCGGACGGATCGTCCGGGTCTCTGACCCGAGTGCGACGGATGACCTGATCCCGCAGCAGCTGTATCCGAATGCACGCGTGGTCCTGGGCGAGCTGCGGGGAACGCCGATGCGTGTGGGCGACAGCATCCAGATTGTCCGGGTCGGGCGCCGTCTGGGAACGTACGGGTTCGTGGTCGAGCCTCTTGGCATCATGCGGGTGGACTCGCTGGGGACGGCGATCGCCACTGCGCACATGCTCCGGCAGTTCGGCCCGGCCAAGGTAGGCGACTATGTGATGGCGCTGCCGCACGCCCCGATGATCGGTTGGGAACTTCAGCCGGTGAGTGGCGGGGCCGAAGGCAAGGTCCTGGAGTTCCTGGATCCCGCGGAGATCCACGGGCCCGGCGACCTCGCGTTCATCTCGCTGGGCGCTGGAGATGTGCGGATCGGAGACGAGCTGGCCGTGTACATTCCGCAGCAGAGACTCGACAATGAGCGACCGGACATTCTGCCGGCGCAGATGGTAGGGGTTGTGAGGGTGATCAAGGTGACTGATCATTCAGCAACCGTACGCGTGACTGGCGTTCGCAACACGGGGTTCCGGAACGGACTGCCTGCGCGTCTGGTACGGCGCGCGCCCTGAAGCGCGAGCCTGCCGTCGTCAGTTGAACATGCAAGCAGATACGGGCGCCACGGCGCCCGTATCCGCATCAGGGATTCGATGATCGAACTGTTCCACACAGTTGCCATATTCTTCTATGTAGCGGCGTCTGCATCACTGGGCGCCGCATTTGCCGGCAGGTCTGGATGGGCGCGCGCGGGTCTCCCTCTCGCGGCCGCAGGCGCGGCAGCGCATGCAGCGGGCATCACCGCGTACACGCGGGCGTTTGGTGAATTGCCCCTCGTCGGACTCGCGCCGTCCCTGTCGAGCATCGCATTTGGCATCACGATCTTCCTGCTGCTGATCGCGGTACTGACTGATTCGCGGTCCGTCGCCCTCATCATTCTGCCCATCGTTGCCATCCTGCTCACGGCTTCGCTGCTGTTCGGACTGTCTCCTGCAGGACGGCCGATGGTGTTCCGCGGTCCGTGGTTCACGCTGCACGTGATCTTCGCATTCGCCGCGTACGCCGGCCTCACTGTGGCCGCGGCCGCGGGCGGATTGTACCTGCTGCAGTTCCGCGAGCTCAAAGGGAAGCACCTGGGTCGCATGTTCCGGTTCTTCCCGCCACTGCCGACCCTCGACACCATCAGTCGCGCCGGGCTTCTCGTCGCACTGCCGTCGCTTACGGTTGCACTGGTTGTGGGCTTTGGTTGGAGCGCGCGGTTCGGACAATCGCCGCCACGCGAACATGCTCAGGTGATCTGGGGCGTCCTCACGTGGATCACGTTCGTGGTGATACTCGCAGCGCGCGCCCCCCGCCTGGGGGGGCGTGAGCGGCGTGGCGCCGCTGCCTGCGTCATCGGGTTCGTCGTGATTCTGATCGCGTATGTAGTGCTTCGCATGTCGCCCGCTGCACAAGGTGGGTTCCTGTGACGATCACGATCGTCGGACTCAGTCATCGCACTGCGCCGCTGGAGATCCGCGAGCGTTTCGTGATCGAGGGGGAAGCCGCGAGGGATGCGCTCCGCCGCCTGTCCGCGGCCGGCTGCGGCGAGGCGGTGCTGCTGTCGACGTGCAACAGGACCGAGCTGTACCTGCGTGCGGACTCGCAGGCGAATGCACGCGCGCTCGCTGTGCGTTTCCTGTCCGGCCACGCAGGCATCAACGAAACGGACACCGACTCGTACATTTACCAGATGTTCGACGAGCATGCGATCCGTCATCTTTTCCGCGTGGTTGGCAGTCTCGACTCGATGGTCGTGGGGGAAGCGCAGATCCAGGGGCAGGTGCGCACTGCGTACGAGATGGCGCAGCGCGAGGGTGTGCTGACCGGGCCGGTCATGCCTCGCCTTTTCGAAACCGCGCTGCGCGTCGGCGGCCGGATCAGAACGGAGACGAAGCTGGGGACGGGCGCAGCTTCGATTCCGTCAGCGGCTCTCGAGCTCGGCCGCAAGATCTTCGGTTCGCTGAAGGGCCGCTCCGCACTGGTGATCGGGGCGGGTGAAATGAGTGAGCTGACCGTACGATGTCTGCGCGATGAGGGCGTGTCGGATATCGCCGTGGTGAACCGCACCGAGACGCGCGCGCAGGAGCTTGCCGCGACATTGAGCGCCCGCGCGATTTCGTTCACCGAAATACCGGCTGCGCTCGCCGACGCCGACATTGTTGTGACCGCGACAGCTGCGCCGCACGTGGTGCTGACGCGTGACGTCGTGGCGAAAGCGATCCGCGACCGCGACCGCCCGTTGCTGATTCTCGACATCGCACTGCCGCGGGATGTCGAGGCGACAGTGGCGGATCTGGACAATGTATTCCTGTATGACATCGATGACCTGAGCCAGGTGGTCGAGGGCAACCTGCGCAAGCGGCACTCGGAGATTGCGGCTGCGCAGGCCATCGTCACTGCCGAGACGGAGTGCTTCCAGGACTGGTGCCGCACGCGCGAAGTGGTGCCCGTGATTCGCGAGCTGCGCGGCTGGGCGGAGCGTGTGCGTGAGGCGGAGACGTCACGCGCGCTGCGCTCGCTGCGCCACCTCGCACCCGAGGACCTCGCCGCGGTGGAGGCGCTTACGAAGCAGCTCATGGCCAAGGTCCTCCATCCACCCACGACCCGACTGCGGCAGGCGGCCGCATCGCAGAGCGACGGATCCATCGTCAATACGACGCGCTATCTTTTCGACCTCGACCCCGATGCGGCGAGTCACAACACCGACAAGGAAATGGAGTAAGCATGGCGCGTAAAGTCCTGATCACTGGCGGAGCCGGTTTCATTGGAAGCCATATCGCCGAAGCGTATCAGAAGCGTGGCGACAAGGTGTGGATCGTGGATAACCTGTCGAGCGGGAAGCGCTCGAACGTACCTGCGGGTGCGGAACTGGTCGAGATGGACATTCGCGATGACGGCATGAACGCATTGTTCGCCGACGTCGGCGGGTTCGACATCGTCAATCATCACGCTGCACAACTCGATGTGCGTTCGTCCGTGGACGATCCGCGCAATGACGCAAGCATCAATGTCGATGGGTTTCTGAATGTCGTGGAGTGCGCGCTCCGCCACCGCGCGCAACGATTCATCTTCGTGTCCTCGGGTGGCGTCGTGTATGGCGAGCCGGAAACGCGGCCGACCGCGGAAGCGTCCCCGAAGGCGCCTCGCTCGCCGTATGGTGTGAGCAAATTGACTGCGGAGCATTATCTGTATTACTACGCCAATGTCCATGGCATGGAGTATGTCGCGCTGCGGTACAGCAATGTCTACGGACCCCGCCAGGACCCGCACGGGGAGGCGGGTGTTGTCGCGATCTTTTCGAACAGGATCCATGCCGGTGAGCCCATTACGATCTTTGGCGATGGCGAACAGACGCGCGACTACGTGTATGTAGGCGATGTCGTGCGTGCGAACATCGCAGTCACGGATGCGACACTCGAACCGGCGAAGACGCTGGACAGCAGGGCGTACAATGTTGGTACCGGCATCGAGACGTCTGTGAACGAGCTCGCGCGCGAGCTGATGTCATCGGCGGGCAAGGAAGTCGAGATCCGGTACGCGGCGGCCAGGCCGGGCGAGCTGCAGAATTCGTGTCTGGACAATACGCGCATCCGCTCGCTCGGATGGACGCAGCAGCAGGCGCTCGCGGGTGGACTCGCGGAGACCTACAACTATATCACCCGACGGGAGGCCCGCCCTTGATCGCCATGCTGCAGACCGCGCAGATCGGAACCGTGGACATCCTGCGTGCAGCGCCATGGTATACGCTCGCAGTACTCGCCATCCTGATTGTGACGTCCATCGCAGGATGGGTCCTGATCTTCTGGAAATGGCGGCAGTTCCGTCGCCTGAAGGCGGATGGTTTTCGCTTCGTCCAGGCCATGGAACGCACGCAGCGCCTCGAGGATGCCTACAAGACCGTCATGCGGCTGCCAGAGACGCCGTACAGCAGGATCTTCAAGCAGGGCGCGAATTTCTTCAGCGAGCTGCGACCCGGCGCGCTGCGGGAGAACGCGCCCGCGCAGGCGGGCCTGACCGAAACGCAGCTCAATGCGCTGTGGCTGATCCTGGAGAAGGTTCAGGATGAGGAACGCGACCTGATGTCGGGCGGTATGGTCTGGCTGGCGATCATTGCCGTCGTCGGTCCGTTGCTCGGCCTGTTGGGCACCACACTCGGCGTCATGCATTCATTCCTGGGCGTGGCGAACAGCGGGTCCGCGGGCATCGCCGCAGTGGGTCCGGGTATCGCCGAGGCCCTGGTGACAACGGCCATCGGCCTCGTGGCAGCGATCCCGGCGTCGATTGCATACAACTATTTCACGACACGGCTCAACCGCTTCAGCGGCGAGTTGGACGGGTTCGCGAGCGAGTTCATCGGCAGCCTCGCGCGGGAAGGGAAGCTCTAGGTGATCACGAAACGGAACCGGCGGGATTCCTTGCCGGTGAATGCAGAGATCAATCTCACGAACCTGATCGACATCGCGTTCGTGCTGCTGATCATCTTCATGATCACCGCGCCGATCCTGCAGGGCGGCGTCGACCTGGAGCTGCCGAAGGGTGAAGCGACGCCGATCGAGGCGTCGGACGCCGTTGTGGTGAGTCTGACGACGGACGGCCGGATCTTCATCGACAAGACCGTGGTGACGATGGAGGACCTGGGCGAACAGATGAAGCGATATGCCGGATCGGATCAGCAGATCTCGGTGCGCGCGGACAAGGATGTGCCATCGGGCGAATTGACGCGTGCACTGGCCATCATGAACAAGGCAGGTGTCACCAACTTCGGGTTGATGATGGAACAGCAACAGGAAATTCGTTGACCGTGGACGGCGAGGACGGCGCTCAGCAGGATGTGCTGCGACTCGGGGATTCGCTGCGACGTCGCAGCGGACGCCCGGGCCTCGGTCCGTTCGCAATCTCGTTCGCCATCCATGGAGCCGCGCTGGCCGTGTTTCTGTTCGCGGGCAATGCCATGAGCGCGGATCCCACGGAGTACCAGACCGTCGCAATCCACCTGGTGTCCCCGCCGCCCACCGTGCTCGGGGAGCCCGAGCCCGTGCAGACCACCGCAGCGGTCGCGGAAACGCCTAAAGAAGTTGTGGAGCCGGTCAAGGCACCCGCGAAGCCTGTCGAGAAACCGAAAGCGCAGACGCAGTCCGCGCTCGACAAGAAGGTGGTGTCGAAGCCCGCGAAGCCGGCGCAGGGCCTCAATCCGAAGCCCGGCCCGGTGGGCGGCGAGGGTCTGAACATCGTCCAGGATGGTGTAGCGTTCCCGTACCCCGACTACCTCAACAACGTCATCTTCAGACTCTCGAGTTCACTGCGCTGGCAGGGGCAGGCCGCGAACCTGACTGCCGAGGTGGGGTTCTACATCAAACGCGACGGTTCGGTGACGGCGATCAAGGTGCTGCGGGAGTCGGGGAACGACGCGTTCGACCTGGCAGCGGTCGCGGCTGTCGAGAATGCCGGTCGCATGAAGGTGATCGGCCCGCTGCCGCGCGAATGGCAGGGTGACCGCCTCGCGATCCGGTTCACATTCGTACCCAACAACTGAGTAGAATCGTCATGCGCCGTTTCCCATCTCATGTCATGCCCGCACTCGTCATGCTTGCGCTCGCCGGCTCGGCCGCTGCCGTGAGCGCACAGGACCAGCCGTCCGCGATCGCATTGCGCGGCGGCTACAATGCAGCAGAGCGCGCGGCCGTCGCAGTCCGACCCTTCGCGGGCGCCGGTGCGAGCGCAGATGTGCTCGATTCCATGGCCACGATCGTTCGCCGCGACCTCGCCTACAGCGACCGCTTCGAGATGGTCACGACACCTTCCACACTCGCCACTGGCGCCGTCAATTACCCGGCATGGAATGCACTGCGCGCGTGGTATCTGGTTACGGGCGACGCAGTCGCGACGGCGAACGGGTACGAGCTCACGCTCACCGTGCACGACGTCGTCTACTCGAAGGTGAAGACATCCGCGCGCTATCGGATCCCCGCGATGAATGCAACGACCACCGCGGCGTTCCGCATGGCGCTGCATGCGCTCGCGGACGAAGTGGTGCGGACCATCAGCAATCAGCCTGGTCACGCAGCGACGCGCATCGCATTCAACCGGCAGAACAAGGCGGGCAGCGCGAATGCGACGGGTTCCTTCGACCTGCTCATCGTGGACTCGGACGGATTCGGTCTGCGCAGGCTGTCGGGCGCGACGGGGCAGATCTACTCGCCTGCATGGTCGCCGGATGGAAAGAAGCTCGCCTACATGCAGGGATCTGCGGCGGGACAGCGCATCGTTGAACAGGACATCCAGACGGGTGCAACGCGCGTCATCAGCAGCGCGCCGATGTCGACCACCGCTGCGTACTCACCCGATGGTTCACGCATCGCGTTCTCCGCGTGGCATGAGCAGGGCCGCGAATCGAACGCGGAGCTGTACGAATACGATGCCGTGCGCAACTGCTGTGCGAAACGATTAACCAGCGCGCGTCTCGAGGATCAGTCCCCGACATATTCGCCGGATGGATCTCGCATTGCATTCATGTCGAGCCGCCTCGGTCTGCCGCACATCTATGTCATGCCTGCAGCAGGCGGCGCGGGTACACTGCTGACGCCGTATGTCGTGGGACAGAAGGGCTACTACTTCGGGCCCGACTGGTCACCGACCAGCGATGAAATTGTATTCGCGGGGCATTGGAACAGTCGAGGCACCTACCAGATCATGATCGCCGACGCGCGCCGGGCGCAGGGGCAGATCCGCCAGCTTACAACGGCGGGCGACAACGAGGATCCGAGCTGGGCGCCGGACGGCAGGCACATCGTGTTCTCATCCGGGGTGGGCGATCAGCAGCTCAGCTTGTATGTTATCGACGCGGTGACCGAAACGCGTCGCAAGCTTGTCGATGGTGGCAAGCTGCGGATGTCGGACTGGTCCCCGCCACTTGCGCGTGCGTCAGACTATGTCGTGCGCTAATTCCACATGTTTCCGGACAATACCATGAACTGGACACGTCCACTACGAGGAGAAGTGACGATGCTTCGACCTGTCGTGTTGTTCTCACTGATGACCGCTGTTGCACTTGGCGCATGCGCCAAGAAGAAGCCGGTGGTTGTGACGCCGGATAACACGACTCCGGTCGTCTCGCCGACGGACACGGCGCAGGCGCGTCGCGATCGTGAAGCCGCCGAACGTGCGCGCACGGATTCGATTGCGAGCGCTCGTGCGGCGGAAGAGGCAGCGGAGCGGGAGCGCATCATGGCAGGACTGCGCAATACGCTCGAGCAGGTGATCTACTTCGAGTACGACGATGACAAGCTGCGCGACGATGCCGCGGAGGCGCTGGGGCAGAAAGTTCAATTCCTGCGGGCGAATCCAGGCATCCGCATCCGCATCACGGGCCACACGGACGAGCGAGGGTCGGTGGAGTACAACCTGGCGCTAGGGATGCGCCGTGCGCAGGTCGTGAAGGACTACCTGGTCGGGTTCAGCATCGACGAGAGCAGACTGGAGATTGTCAGCATGGGTGAGGATCAACCGCAGGATGTTGGTCATGACGATGCGGCGTGGGCAAAGAACCGCCGTGCCGGGTTTACGATCACGAGCGGCAACGCGCTGACGGCGCCGGGGCAGTAATGGGCAGCGCGGCGAAGCGTCGGATCGTGTCGCGTCGCCGCGTTCTCCTGGCGGCGGCACTCGGGGGGGTGTTGATCCTTCCCGGGTGTGCCACCAGGAAAGACGTGCGCACGCTACAGGCGACGATCGAGCAGATGCAGGTGCGCCAGGATTCCGTGTTGCGGGATATCCAGCGTCAGAATCGACTGATGCTCGATACACTGCGTTCGAGCATGGCGCTGACGCTCGACTCGCGGGGTCAGACGAGCCACCGGTTCACCGAGATGAACAGCCTGATGGAGTCGTTGCGTCAGCTGGTGGGGCAGAACCTGGAGGCGATGCGTCAGCTGGCGGCGAGGATGGATGCCGTTGAGTCGCGGACGCAGGCGGTCGCGGTGCAGCAATCACAGGCGCCGGTCCAGTCGACGCCGAGCGGTTCGGCGTTGCAGACGTACCAGGCGGGGATGGCCAAGATGAAGGAAGGCTCGTACGGCTCCGCGAGGACGTACTTCCAGAGCGTCATCCGGTCCTATCGGGACGATCCGCTGGCGGCCGATGCACAGTTCCAGATCGGCGAGTCGTGGGTGTTCGAGGAAAGTTATGACGATGCGTACCGCGCGTTCGAGCAGGTCGCATCGGACTGGCCAGCCTCGGAGCGGGCGGCAGCGGCGCTGTACCGTGCGGGCAAGGTGGCGGAGGACCGGAAGGACAATGCGAACGCGAGGAAGTACTACAACCGCGTGGTGCAGTTGTATCCGGACTCTGCGCAGGCGAAGCTCGCGCGGACGGCGGTCGGGAAGCTCCCTCGCTAGATGCGCTGCCCCTACTGCCACGGCACGGAAGATCGCGTCGTCGATTCACGGACCGGCCCCGAGGGCCGGTCCGTTCGTCGTCGTCGGGAGTGTGAGGGGTGCGGGAAGCGGTTCACGACGTACGAGTATGTCGAGGAGCGCCAGCTCCTGGTGAAGAAGGCGGACGGCCAGACGCAGCCGTTCGAGCGTCGCAAGCTGGAGCAGGCGTTGCGTCTGCCGTGCGCCAAGCGTCCGATCTCCAGCGCTGACATCGAGGCGATGGTGAATGCCGTCGAGGACCAACTGTTGCAGATCGGGGAGGACGAAATCGAGAGCGGGCGTATTGGTGAACTGGTGATGGATCAGCTCAAGGCCAGAGACCACGTCGCCTACGTCCGTTATGCTTCTGTATACAGGAACTTTCAGGACCTCGATGAGTTCTACGATGAGCTGAAGGACCTCAGCGCCCGCCGGGCCCGTGCGGCACTCAGCAAGAACCAGGAAGAATTGCCGCTCTAGATGTCTTTGTTCAGTCGTTTTTCGTTCCTTTCCGGTAAGCCCGGTGAGCCCGGTTCGCCGGGTGAAATGCCCTTTCTCGACCACCTGGAAGAGCTGCGCTGGCGCATTCTCTGGAGCCTGCTGGCCTTCCTGGTCATGGGAGTGGTCGGTCTGTGGATCTCGATCCGGTTCGACCTGGTCGGCCTCCTCGTGGCGCCCGCCAAGCCTTACCTGCTGGCCGCGTGCGCGAGAATCGCCGCCGCGGGCGGGACCTGCGACTCCAATCTGCACGTATTCACGGTCACGGAGGCGTTCTACATCAGGATGAAGCTGGGCCTGACGATGGGTCTGCTCATGGCGTTCCCGATCATCGTGTACCAGGTCTGGGCCTTCCTGTCGCCCGCGTTGCACAAGAAGGAAAAGCGGATCATTGTGCCGTCGCTGTATGTGGGGCTGGTGCTGTTCGTGGCCGGTGCCCTGCTGGCGTACTACTTCGTGCTGCCGGCGACGATGCGGGTCATGATGTCCTTCCAGACGGAGGACATGGAAATGACATTCGGGGTCGGGGCATATATCAGCATGGTCACGAAGCTCATGGTCTCGTTCGGCCTGGTCTTCGAGTTGCCTGTCGTGATCCTGATCCTGAGCTCGCTCGGGCTGGTCACGTCGAATTTCCTCCGCAAGAACCGGCGGTTTGCGGTTGCGATCATGGCGGTGGGTGCGTCTGTGCTGACACCGGGCGACGCAATCAGTGCGACGCTCTACATGATGATCCCGCTGCTGTTCCTGTACGAAGTGAGCATATGGCTGGCGAGACTGATGGAGCGGCGGCGCGAACGCGCTGCGGCCGCACTCGAGGCGGAGCAGGCATCCGACGTGGAGGCCCCGTGAGGGCAGCAAATCGATCGATCGGTCCGTTCCGCCGGGTCTGGGCAGTGATGGCGTGCGTGGCAGCGCTGTGCGCGGGCGCCGTCCCCGTCGCGGCACAGACGGGTCGTGACACGATTCAGGACACCATCCCGAAGACGCCGCAGCAGCGCATCCTGGAGCGGTTGCGCGGCCTGCGTCCGATCGGCGCACCGGATTCCGTCCTGTCGGGTGACTCATTGCGCGCGCCCGCACAGCAGGTGCGAACCAATGGCGCCGGCGGCCGCATCCAGGACAGGTCGAACGCTCCCACGATTGCGCGGGACTCGATCTGGGAGTCCCTGCTCCGGCTCCCCGGATTCAATGCGACGGAGTATCGGGGTGATACTGCAGCGTTCCGCGCCGACAGCGGGACCCTGGACCTGCGTGGCAATGCGCTGGTCGCGCGGGATGGCCAGACCATCGAGGCGGGAAGCATCACATACGCGGACAGCATCTCGCTCGCATGCGGCTACGGCAAGCCTCGCGTGACCGGCGGCGGCATGACGCCGGTCGAGAGCGATTCGCTGTGCTATGACATCGAGCGACGTGTGGGCATCCTGCGCGGCGCAACGACGACTGTGTCGGAGGGTGCGCTCTGGCGGGTGCGCAGCGAGACCACGATGACGCGCGGCGACAATGCCTATAGCCACAGCGCGATCTTTACGGACTGCGATCTGCCGTGGGACCAGGTGCACTATCACTTCAGTGCGGGCCAGGTCCTGGTGAAGCGGGGCAACCTGCTGGTCGCGCGCGATGTCACCATGACATTCGGCGATGTGCCTGTGTTCTGGCTGCCGTTCCTGGTACAGAGCCTGAGCCAGGGCCGGCGCAGCGGTGTGCTGATGCCACGGTTCGGCGTAAATGACATTGCACGTACGAGCCAGCGCTACAGCCGTCGCATCGAGGATGTGGGCTTCTACTGGGCCATCAACGACTACATGGGATCCGAAGTCGCATTCGACTGGATGAGCAACAACTGGAGCGCGCTACGCAGCAGCTTCGACTACAACTTCCTGGACAAGTTCGTACGCGGCGGCGCGACCGTGCGCAGGTTCTGGAAGAATGAAGGCGGTACCGAACTCACGATCGCATCGCAGAACAGCTGGGAGCCGAACGAGCGCACCAATCTGCGCGCCGACGTCAATTACAGCACGTCCTCGAATTTCATCAAGCGCAATACACTGGACCCTCGCGAGCTGAATCGGTCGATCGATTCGAACTTCTCGATGAACCGCCGCATGGACTGGGGTTCGGCCACGTTCGGTTCGTCTCGCCGCCAGTTCCTGAGCGACAACACGGTCACGCAGGTATTCCCGAAGGTCGGCCTGAACCTGTCGACGATCACGCTGTTCAAGGCGACAGGCCTCGATCCGAAGTGGTACAACAACGCCACATTGACGGCGAGCGCCGAGGGTGGCCGTGACGGCACGACGATCGGCGAGGCGAATACGAATCCGACCGCTCAGACGCGCAACACTACGAGTGGTTCGTTCCGCGGCTCGTTTTCGCTCGGTAAGTTCGCGCTGCGGCAGAGCTACTCGTTGAACGACCAGCAGACGGACGCGCGCGAGATTCCGCTGGAGACGGGCGACTCCGTGCGACTTCTTCCCGCGCTGTCGGAGCAGTCCAACCGGTGGGACGTGAGCGTGGATTATCAGCAGCCGCTGGTCGGCTCGATCACGCTCACGCCGAACCTGGCACTGCGCGGCGAGACCGTGAGTAATGCACGAACAAACAATGTATCGGTGTCATCCCCGGCGCAGTTGTCCTTTGGTGCGGGTGTGCAGGCGGACATGTTCGGTGTATTCGCGAAGCCGGTGGGTCCGTTCGCTGCGTTCCGCCACCGCGTGTCACCCGGGTTCTCGTACTCGTACGCGCCGAAGCCGCAGGCCGACTCGCTGCAGCTCGCGACGTTCGGCGGTCTGGCGAACAGCCTGGAGAGCAACCGCCTGTCATTCTCGCTTTCCCAGACGCTCGAGGCGAAGTATCGGGAGACGCGCAGTGAAGAGCAGGTCGCAGCGGACAGCATGTCTGCCGATACAGCGACGGGTCCACGCCGTGTGCAGGAGGCGCGCAAGCTCACACTGCTGTCCGTCCGCACGGACGCCCTGGTGTACGACTTCGTGCAGGCGAGGGACATCGGAGTGGGTCTTCAGACGACGGAGCTGGCGAATGATTTCAATTCTGACCTGCTACCGGGCTTCAATGTGACGGTGCGTCACAGCCTGTTCCGGCCGGGCACTGCAACGGATGCGGGTGACGAAGCGGGGGCGGCGAAGAATCGAGTGTTCTCGCCGAAGCTCGTGTCGGCGAACGCGTCATTCAGCGTGAGCGGTTCGTCGTGGCTGTTCCGAGTCCTTCGACTGGGCCGTCGCGATTCCGTGACGACGCGGCCGGGCGAGTCGGGGAACCCGATTCCGCAGGGGCCGCAGGGCGGTGTCGCAGTGGACCGCACACAGGATGAGCTCGGGCTGGTCGGGACCCGTCGCATCAATCCCGTTGGAACACAGATGAGCACAGCCGGTTCGTGGACGGCGAACCTCAACTACTCGTTGATCCGGCCGCGCGAGGATGCGGCAGTCTTGAGCAATACGTTCTTCGATCCGAGCCGGAACGATCAGTCGCTGCGCGGAACTGTGAATTTCCAGCCGACCGCGAACTGGGCTGCGATCTGGGAAACGCAGTATTCGATCACGCAAGGCGAGTTCTCGGATCACACGCTGCGGCTGACACGCAAGCTGCACGACTGGGATGCGAACTTCGACTTCATCAAGGCGCAGAACGGCAACTTCAGCTTCAACTTCAGTGTGCGTCTGCGCGCGAATCCGGACATCAAGCTGGACTGGCAGCAGAACGATCTGTCGGCGGCCAGCACATCACGCCTGCGTTGAGCGAAAGCATCGACATGTCACAGGAAGCGGATGTGCTCGAGCTCCGGGGTGATGCCCTGGGGCTCGAGGACGTTGAGCGGGTTGCGCGCGCGCCTCGCACTGCAGTGCGGTTGTCGGACGCGGCGAGGCCGCGTGTCGAAGCGGCGCGCGCATTCGTGGATCGCGCGGTGTCGGACGGCCGCGTCGTGTACGGCCTGACAACGGGATTCGGCGCACTCAGCGAAGTTGTGATTGCACCGGATCGAATCCGCGAGCTGCAGCTCAATCTCATTCGCAGTCATGCTGCCGGCGTCGGCGAGCCGCTGGGCGAAGAGGAAGTGCGCGCGATCACGCTGCTGCGCGCGAACGTGCTCGCGCTCGGTCGGTCGGGTGTGCGACCCGTCGTCATTGAGGGGTTGATCGCGATGCTCAATCGCGGCGTGCATCCGGTGATCCCATCGCGCGGCAGTGTGGGCGCATCGGGGGACCTGGCGCCGTTGTCGCACCTGGCGCTGGTGCTGCTCGGCGAAGGTGAGGCGATCCTGGACGGCGAGCGCATGGGCGGCGGTGCCGCGCTCGCGCGCGTTGGTCTGGAGCCGCTGGTGCTCGAAGCCAAGGAAGGCCTCGCGTTGAACAATGGCACGCAGGTGCAGACGGCGATCGGCATCCTCGCATTGCTCAAGGCAGAGCGCGCCGTCGAGATCGCCGAAGTCGCAGGAGCGATGAGCCTGGAGGGATTGCGGGGGACCCCCGTCGCATTCGACGAACGCATCCAGCGCGCGCGTCCGCAAACGGGTCAGATGCAGAGTGCCGAGCGTTTGCGCGCCTTGCTGCAGGACTCCGAGATCCGCGCCTCCCATCTGCACGATGATCCGCGTGTGCAGGATGCGTATTCGCTGCGCTGCATGCCGCAGGTTCACGGCGCGGCGAGGCAGGCGATGGTGTACATCCGGCAGGTGCTCGAGATCGAAGCGAACAGTGCGACAGACAATCCGCTGATTTTTGCGGAGGACGAAGTCATCCTGAGTGGTGGCAACTTCCATGGCCAGCCTATCGCTCAGGTGCTGGACCTGCTCGCGATCGCTGTGGCAGACCTGGGCTCGATCTCGGAACGTCGCATCGCGCGGCTCGTCGATCCTGCGCTTTCGGGTCTTCCTGCATTCCTGACCAAGGATCCAGGTGTGAACTCGGGGTTGATGATGGCGCAGATCGTCGCGGCTGCGCTGGTTGCCGACCTGCGGTTGCGAGCACATCCGGCGAGCGTGGATTCCGTGCCGACGGATGCGAACAAGGAAGATCACGTGTCGATGGGCGTGCATGCAGCGATCAAGGCGCGCGAAGCCGTGCAGATCCTGCAGAGTATTCTCGCCATCGAGCTGCTCACGGCGGCACAGGCGCTGGAGTTCCTGAAGCCGTTGCGGCCGGGGCGTGGCGTCCACAAAGCGTATGAAATGGTGCGTGCGCGCGTTGCTCCGCTCGAGCAGGACCGCGTGCTCGCGGGAGACATCGCGCAGCTTGAGGCGCTCGTTCGCGACGGCTCGCTCGCGCGGCTCTGGCAGGACGCGTGAGTCTGCGCATCTTCACGGGCGCAACACAGATCCTCACGTGCGAGAGCACGGACGACGCATGCGTGCTGGAGAATGCAGCGATCGTTGTCGACGGCGGTTCGATCCTCGACATCGGTCACGGCGATGAGCTCGTCAGGATGTATGAACGCGCTGAGCGGGTCGACTGCAGCGGCGCGGTCATCACGCCCGGCTTTGTCGACTCGCATACGCACACGGTGTTCGGCGGATGGCGCGCGGCGGAGTATGCACTGCGCTCGCGTGGCGTCCCCTACATGGAGATCGCGCGGCAGGGTGGTGGCATCAATGCTTCGGTGCGCGACGTGCGCGCCATGTCGCAGGACGCGCTCACTGCGATGCTGCAGTCGAGGCTGCAGGAAATGCTGGAGCAGGGAACAACGACTGTCGAAGTAAAGAGTGGGTACGGCCTGTCACTCGATGCGGAGCTCAAGCAGCTGCGCGCGGTCAAGGCAGCGAAGGACGCAGGCTGGGATGTCGTCGCCACATTCCTCGGTGGCCATGAAGCGCCCGAGGAGTATCGCGACGACCGCGATGCCTATGTCGAACTCGTCGCGACACAGATGGTGCCGGCCGTGGCGAAGGAAGACCTCGCGCGCTTCAGCGATGTGTTCTGCGAACCAGGGGTCTTCACCCCGGCACAGACTCGCCGGATGCTCGAAGCGGGACAGGCGCACGGCATGATGGCGAAGCTGCACGCCGACGAGTTGGAGAACTCCGGTGGCGCAGAGCTCGCCGCGGAGCTGGACGCCGCGTCCGCGGATCACCTCGCCGCTATCAGTGAGGCGGGCATCGATGCGCTCGCGCGCTCGAACACGGTCGCGACACTGCTACCCACAACCATGCTGTTTCTCGGGAAGAAGGCGTACGCTCCGGCGCGACGCATGATCGACGCAGGCGTACGGGTCGCACTCGCTACGGATTTTAATCCCGGATCATCGCCGTCGCACAGCATGGCATTCGTCCTGACACTGGCGTGCTCCCAGATGGGGATGGACCCTCTGGAGGCGATTGTCGCAGCCACGGCGGGAGGCGCGGCGGCACTGCGGATGGAGGATGGTCGCGGCACGATACGCCCGGGGGCGCCGGCGGACCTGATCGTGTGGGACGTGGCCGACTACGGCGAAATCCCGTATCGCTTCGGAGCACCGCCGATCCGGTCCGTGCACAAGGCGGGGCGGCAGGTCGATTCATGCTTGTGACGACGTCAGCCCGCACGTATCTTCGGACCCTGTGAGTATCCCGCGGATTCTCGAGGCCGTGCCCAATTTCAGCACTGGGCGGGATGCGGCCGTCCTGGCGGAAATCGTTGCGGCAGTTCGATCGTCGGGGGCGGACGTCCTCGACTGGTCGTCTGATCCGGACCACAACCGTTCGGTCGTGACGTTCATCGGGACACCGGAGGCGGTGGAGGATGCCGCGATCGCGGCCGCCCACGTGGCGGTCCGGCGGATCGACCTTCGCAGTCACTCGGGACTGCACCCGCGGATCGGTGCAGTGGATGTGATGCCGTTCGTGCCTATGGTCGGTCTGACGGCAGAGGATGCGCAACGGAGCGCCCATCGCGTCGGCAATCGACTCGCGCGTGAAGTTGGCGTGCCCGTGTACTATTATGCCGATGCATCGATGCCGGCGGGCCGGTCCCTCGCTGAGCTGAGGCGGGGCGGTTTCGAGTCCCTGGCAGAGGCGTGGCCGGCGGACCGGCGGCCCGATGTGCTGCCGCCCGACTGGCCCCATGTTGGTGCACACCCGACGGCAGGCGCGACCGCAGTGGGCGCGCGGGCTGTGCTGCTGGCCTGGAATGTGGTGGTCGCAGGCATCGACCTCGTGCAGGCCCGGCAGATCGCGAAAGGGATTCGCGCAACGAATGGAGGCATCGATGGTGTCCGTGCACTCGCATTCGCCCTCGCATCGAACGGCTACGTGCAGATCTCGATGAACCTTGAAGATGCAGACAACAACTCGCCCATGACCGTGTTCCGGCGCATCGAGTCGCGCGTCGCGGAAATGGGTGGTCATGTCCTGGAGACGGAGATCATCGGCATGCTGCCCGACAGGTTGTTGCTCGAAGCGACAGCCGATCGCCTCAAGCTGGTTGAACCGGACGCGTCGAAGCAGTTGACGCGTCAGGTGCTCCGGCATGCAGCAGGAAGCCGCTCACCTGTGCAGTCGACTGAATGAAGTCTGTAACCAAGCTGAAGGACGACGCTCGGAAGCACGAGCAGAAGGAAGAGTGGGACAAGGCCATCCAGGCCTACCTCCAGGTCCTCAAGACCGGTGAGGAGGGCGAGGGCGAGCTTGACCTGCCCCTGTACAACCGCGTGGGCGATCTGTATCTGCGGGTGAGCAAGCCCCATGAAGCGGTGAAGTACTATGTACAGGCAGCGGACCGTTACGCGGACGCAGGTCTCTACAACAACGCGATCGCTCTCTGCAACAAGGCGATGCGCCACGTCCCGCAGCAGCTGGACCTGCTGCGCAAGCTCGGGCAGTACAGTGCATCGCAGGGGTTCCTCACGGACGCACGTCGCTATTTCCTCGATTTCGCGGAGAAGAAGTTTGCGGCCGGCGAGGTTGATGAAGCGCTGACGGCGCTGGAGGAGTTCGCGGAAGCATCGGACGATCCGGAAGTGCGGATCATGCTCGCTCGCCAGCTGCATTCGCATAAGCGGACTGCCGCGGCGGTCACGGAACTGCGCAAGGCGCACGCGTCACGCGTGAAGAACGGAGATCACGCGGGTGCCGACGAGGTACGCGCCGAGATCGAAAGCCTCGCGCCGGGTTCGTTCGTCGCCGAAACTACGTCGCCTGCTGCTGTAGCGCCGCGTGCATTCACCACGCCTGCCGCGACATCGATTGTCGAGGAAGAGGAGTACGGGTTCGCGATCGAGATGCCGGACGAAATTGCGGACGAGTCCGCGTCTCTGGACGGATTCGAAAGCACGCACCACGATGCGTCGCCTGCCGAAGACACGGGCGACTTCCATGTCCAGGGGTTCGAGACGACACACGCGGAGCCGGAGTTCGAGACCCCGGGTGACGTGTTCCAGCTCGACGACTTCGAGTCGACTGCACACGAAGACGCGAACATTGCGTCGGATGACCTCGGTCTGGAATCGACGGTTTTCGAGGCGCCCGGCGAGATCGATGCGGAACCTCTTGCAGACATGCAGTTCGATGAATCGAGTTTCGGCGATGATGAAGCTGGCGACGGCGGCTTCGCGTTGCCTCTGCTCGGTGCGGATGACGACGACGCCGCGGTGACATCGAGCGTTGACGACGCGGTGTCGCTCGATGGCCAGTCCAGCGATTCGTTCTCGCTCGACGCGTTTTCGATCGAGCAGCCGACAGAGGAGGCCGCGGATGACGCGTCCTTCGGTTCGTTCGAGCTGCCTGGCCTCGATGTCACGGACGAGGATGGCGAGGAGGACGACGGCCACTTCGAGTTGCCGATGCTCGATGACGCGACCGACGATGGGTCTGCAGAGGACGGCGATGACGCGGGTGATTTCAGTGGCGACTTCGGTGGCCTCGCGCTGCCCACGCTACGCAACGAAGACGAGCCGACCGCCGATTTCTCACTGCCCGCGATCGATGGTGACGACGCGGACGCAGCCGGTACGCAGCGCGACGAAACGTTCGACTCGCCCGCTCCCGATACGGACGATTTCGGGGAGTACCGTGTTCGTGCCGAACCGACGTCAAGGGAGACGACACCGGATCCCACGTCAACGGCCGATCCCTCGCGCAGCGCGATCGAGGAAGCAGATGGCATCGCTGCGCTGATCAGCGCCGATCTCGAGGCCGACGAAGCAGCAGCGGTCGCTGCGGATGCGGACGATGTGTTTGCAGACGACTTCGGCGATGATTTTGTTGCAACGGAGGACGTCGCCGCAGGCGAAGTGTCCGGCGGATGGGATCCGAGCGCGCTCGGGTTCGACGCGCCAGCAACGCCCGCGGCGCCGTCGCAACCCGCAACGCCGGCGAAGGGGAAGGCGAAGGACGGCAGCGATTACATCGACCTGGGCTCGTTCCTCACCGAGGATGACGATGAGGACGCGGGCACGCGTTTCCGCGTGCAGGAAAAGGCTCCGACAGGCGACGAAGACCGCGATTTCGCGGAGCTGCTGTCGCAGTTCAAGCAGAAGGTCTCGGAGAACGTGTCCGCCGAGGATTCCGGCGCGCACTACGACCTCGGCCTTGCATTCAAGGAGATGGGCCTGATCGATGAAGCGATCAGTGAGTTCCAGATCGCGATGCGCGCGGGGGAAATGCGTCTGCGCGTGTACGAGGAGCTGGGGCAGTGTTTCCTCGAGAAGGGCCAGTTCAATATCGCGGAGAAGGTGTTGAAGCGCGCACTGGAAATGCACAAGGGTGATGAGTTGGAGATGATCGGCGTGTACTACCACCTGGGTCGTGCGTACGAGGCCCTGGGCAACCGCGACGCGGCGAGGGACGCCTATGAGCGGGTACTCGGGCTTGATATCAATTTCCAGGATGTGACGCTGCGTCTGAAGCGGCTTTGAGTCGAATGTTGCACACACAACTTCCAAGTCTGGCGCAGATCCAGGAGCCCGTGCGCGAGGAACTCCAGCATGTGGTCGACGAGCTGCGACGGATCGTCTTCAGTGATTTCCCCGCGATCGGTGAGGTGAATGATCACCTGCTCTGGGCGCGGGGAAAGTTGTTTCGTCCGGCACTGGTGCTTCTGAGCAACCGGATCGGTGGCACTGCCTATCCGCAGGCGATCACGCTGGCTGCGGTCGTCGAACTCGTCCACCTGGCCACGCTCGTGCATGACGACGCGGTGGATCATTCCGTACTCCGCCGGGGTGCACCCACGGTGAACGGGCTGTGGAACCACCAGACGGCCGTCATCATGGGCGACTACCTCTACAGCCGCTCAATCAGCACGCTGGCGGATCTGGACAATGTGGACTTTCTGCGGGTGCTGTCGCGTGCCGCGAATGAGATGAGCGTGGGCGAGCTTCGCCAGCTTTCGTCGTGCGATGCCCTGGCATTCAGTGAGACGGACTACGACCGGCTGATCGCGAACAAGACCGCATCGCTGATGTCCGCCGCGTGCGAGCTGGGTGCCGCCGCGGGCGATTCCATCTATCGCCTACCGCTGACCCGGTATGGCCATGCGCTCGGTATGGCGTTCCAGATCGCCGACGACCTGCTGGACTATACGGGCACCGCGGAGGAGGTCGGGAAGCCGACCGGGCTGGACCTGCGCGAACACAAAATGACTCTCCCCCTGATCGCGGCGCTGCGCGAGATGGCGGCGGGTCCGCGCAGCGAAGTCGAAGCGTTTTTTGCGGATCCGGTACCGTCCGACGACGGGATCGAGCGGGTCGTCAGCCTGGTCCGTGAACACGGTGGCCTTGAATATGCCCGTAGTCGTGCGGACGCATTTGGCCTGGTGGCGTCGGAGTCGCTGGAATCCGTGCCGGATAGTGAGTCCGCGCGATCCTTGCACGACGCTGTGTCGTACGTGATCGGGCGTCGTCAGTGATGAAGAGAGTGTACACAATCAATCGAGGGATGTAGGATGAGCGGACCGCGTCGGGAAGCTGTGCCCAGGATGGTTTGGGCGGTGGTAGTGGGCCTGTTCCTGGGAGCCCTGTTCACAAAGATCGCGGTGGTGTTCATGCCCGCGAGCGCGGCCAGGGAGTTTTTGACCACAGCGGTGTCGGCATCGCTCGGGCCACTGAGCGTCGACCTGATCGCGGTCGCGCTGGTACTCGGGCCGCTGACCATTAATCTGAACGCATTGAGCCTCGTGGGGGTACTCCTCGTGGGGTTCGTGATGCGATCCTGGTTCTAACAACGCAGGAGATCGACCATGCCCAATATCGGCATGACGGAAATGATATTCATCAGTGTGGTGCTGCTTCTCGTGTTTGGCGCGAAGCGACTGCCTGAGTTGGGTGCCGGGATGGGTAAGGGGATTCGCGAATTCAAGCGATCCATCAACGACATCAAGCACGAGGTTTCGCGTGAGGATGAAGAGGCGCAGCAGATCCGGACGCCGCCAGCGCGCGCCCAGGTTGCGCCGCCGCAGCCCGCACCGACCGTGACGGCGGAAGAGATCAGGCAAGAGGACGGAACTACGTTCCGGTAGACAGCCGGTTTGATGTGGTGAAAAAAGGGACCGGCCCGCGACATCGATCGCGGGCCGGTCTTTTTCCGTAGCGATTGCGTCAGACGTGAGCTACTGGCCTGCGGCCTGCGCAGCGGCCTGTGCCGCGTTGTTCTGGCGAGCGAGTTCCTTGCGGTTGTCCTCGATCTTCGCCGATGTGCGGAGTGCTGCGATGTACTGTGCCCACTTCTGTTCGCCGAGCGCCTGCAGTACCTGCGCACGCTGCTGTGCCTTCTGTCCTTCGAATGCAGCGCGGTCGAGCGGTGCGCGCTCTGTAGCCTGCACCACGAACAGGCGATTACCCGCCGTCAGTACGCCGCTCATCTGGCCAACCTTGAGGCCGAACACTGCACCGACCGCAGGATTGAGGCGGCCGAGGCCGGGGACGTTGTCGCCACGCGTGAACGCAGAGGCCTCGCCGACTGTCGACTTGAATTCCTGCGCGATGGCATTCAGATCCTTGCCAGCAATCGATGCAGCAACCTTTTCCTGTGCACGGCGGACCAGCTCGTCATCTGTCAGCGTCTGGCGGATGTTGGTTTTCGCTTCATCGAGCGTCATCGTACCGGAGTCGGTGCGAGCGACGAGCTCGAGCATGTAATACGCTGTCGGCGATTCGAACACGGTGCTGACATCGCCGATGGCTGCGCTGTTGAATGCCCAGTCGAGACCTTCATCGGGAACGCCGACGCCGGGGATGAATGCGATGGGCGGTGCGAGTTCCGCGGTGCGCGCCTCGAGGCCGATGGCTTTTGCGGCCGCATCGAGCTTCATGTTCTCACCGAGGACTTCGAGCGAATCCGCGCGGTCGAGCAGCACGTCCTCTGAAGCCTGTGCCAGCTCGATCGGCACCATCACCTGCTCTGTCGTGGCGAGCGTGTCCGTACGGCTCTTCACGCGCATCACGTGATACCCGTACTGCGTGACGAGCGGCTCACTCAACGTGCCGATCGGCATCGAGAATGCAGCCTGCTCGAATGCCGGCGGCAGCTGGCCGTTGCGGCCGACGAGAAGCTCCGTGCGCTGCACGCCCTGCGTCGTGTCGATCGCGATCTCGCGTGCGACCGCGTCGAACGTAGCGCCGCCTGCGATGCGAGCCTTCGCCTGAATGATCTTCGCGCGTGCCGCCGCCGAGTCTGCCGCCGTCGGCGTGCGGTTCAGCAGGACGTACTTGACGTTGGCCTTGGCCGCGCGGGGATACTCGTCCTTGTGGGCATTGTAATAGTCACGGATCTGGTTGTCCGTGATGGTGACGTCCTTGACGGGAACCACGTCCGCCGGGGTGATCATCACGAACCTGGCAGACGCCTTCTCATTGGCGTCCTGATACATCCGCCACAGCTGGCCGTCGGTGACATACGCACCGGCCGTGCTCTGGAAGTACAGCTTGCTGCGCGGAATAATGTCGCGGTAGTAGGCTTCCAGCTGCATCAGCATCTGGTCATCGACAGCGGGCGATGCCATGAAGGCCTGGTACTTTGCAGGGTCGAACTGGCCATTCGTCTGGAACATGGCATTGGACTGGAACTCCTGCGGCGGCGAGAGCATGGCGGCCTGGCGGATCTCCGCATCCGTGACGCGGATCCCGCGGCGCCCCAGCTCCTGTGCCAGCAGCTTGTTGGAGATCACCTGGTCCCACGCAGCCGTCCTGATCTGCGCATCCATCGCTGCAGTGATTCGGCCGCTGCCGATCTGGGACTGCTGCTGCTCATACAGGTTCCGGTACACGGCGTCATATTCGACCGCCGTGATCTCGTCACCGTTCACTCGGCCCATTACGCCGCCGGCTGCCAAAGACGTGGAGCGACCGGACAGGTCCATGCCCCACTGGAACACCATGAGACCCACGAATGCCAATGCTGTGAGCAGCATGATCCATTTCGTGTTCTCGCGCATCTGACGCATCATAAGAACAAAACTCCTGCCAGCGACGGCATCTCGAAAAAAGTCGGGATACAAGCGATGGAAAGTAGCCTGCGGACCGACTCCTATCAACCCGCGGTTCACGATCCTCCCGTTCTGTGGTATACTGCGATGTTGAAAAAGTGGGCCGGACGCGTTGACACTCGAACCGGGCGTCTGCATTATGGTCCACTCACCAAAGCCTGTTCGTATTACCCTCCGTGGAGCGCGGATGGCCGAAGCCCACCGGGACGAAATTGCCAAACTCGAGGCCCTCCACGCGAGCAATCCGGAGGGTCGTGTTTTTACACATCTGGCCGAGGCCTACCGGAAGGCAGGCGAGACGGAACGCGCCCGTCAGATCCTGATGGAGGGCCTGCGCCGCCACCCCGAGTCCGCGAGCGCCTACGTGGTGCTGGGCCGCGTCCTGAGCGACAGCGGGGATGCCGAGGGCGGATTTGACGCCTTCCGGCGGGCACTCGAGCTCGATACCGACAACATGGTCGCACTGCGCTGGTGTGGTGATCTGGCGATGCGGGCCGGCCGGGTCGACGATGCGCTCGGCTACTACCACAAGCTCATCGCCCGCGACCCCTCCGATGCCAATCTGCGCGAACGGGTCGGTATCATCGAGGCGGACCGGGCGGCCGCCATGCATGCCACGCCCGAAGCGGCGCCCGCTACGGCGTCCCCCGAGGGTATGCCAACGACCCTTGCGTCCGCCGAGGCATCATTGTCCCTCGAGGGCGATGCGCTCGAGGACGGGTTCCTGCCCGGCCAGAGCGAAGGCGACTACGATCCGGGTGATCTGCCCGGGGACCTCGCCGCGTTTGCCGGCCGCCAGATGGAATCGTGCACCGGGAAGCCGTGGACCCCCGTCCATACCGACGACGAGACGGCGGAAGCGGAAGTGGACGCGGAGATGTTCGCGGCGGATGGCCTGCTCGACCTGGGCAGCCTCGGACCGTCGGAACTCGATCCCGACAACTACGGAATCCCGCTGCCCGCTTCGTTCGAGGCCCCGGCAGAGGACGTTCTGGACACCGGCCTGCTGGATACCTCATTCGATGCCGACATGGCGTTCGATGGCGGCCTGTCGTTCGACGAAGGCCTGCCCGCCGATGATGAGCCGTCGCTCGAGGGCGACGATGCCGCGTTCGGTGGCGACATGGCATTCGATGACGGGTTGCTGGCAAGCCCGGAGGCCGGGTCGGTCGATGCGCCGGCGGCGTTCGACATACCGGCTGAGACTCCCGCAGAACCGGACTACGGATGGAATCCGTCGGAGGTAGAAGCGTCCGCCGTCGCATCCGATCCCCTGGACGAGGTGGATCAGGGCGGATTTGGCGATGCGATTGGCGTGATGGGCGGGATGGGCGGGATGGGCGGTGCCCTGCCATCGGGTACAGCGCCGATCACGCCGGCTACCGAAACCATGGCCGAACTGTATCGCAACCAGGGGTTCCCTGAGCGCGCTGCGGAGGTGTACCAGCAGCTCCTGCGTGAGCGAGGTCCGGACGAGCGGCTCGAGCAGCGGCTGGCCGAGATTGAAGCAGATCTCGCCACGCAGTCCGCCGCATCCAGCGAGGAACTGGTGCTCGATCAGGATGATTCCGGCGAGATGTGGCTGCGCGATGCGGAATCGCCGTGGGTCGATGGCGGGTCGGTGGAGGAGTCGCCCGATTCGCCGTATGTATGGAGTGGCGATGCGGACGATGGCGCCTCGGCCGGTGAACCGATCGGCACCTATTTCCGGGCGCTGCTCGGATGGAAGGGTTCCGCCGCGGCATTCACGGAGTCCGTGGCGCCGGCCGTTCCGGAAGAACCCGAGATCATCTACGACGATGTCGTGTTGCTCGAGGACGACGCGCCGGCCGCAGCGGAGCTGATGCCCTGGGAGACGGCGGCGCCAGCCGCTGCCGAGGCACCGGTCGCGCCCGAGGCGCCCGAGGCGCCGCTGCCGACGCGGGTGAGCGAGGCGCCGCCGGTGGAGCTGATGCCGTGGGAGACAGCGCCCGCCGCGATGGCGGCAGCACCGGAGAGCGTACCGGAGCCGACGAGCGGGGGGACGACGGAGGGCTCGTTCGCGTCCTGGTATGATGAAGAGACCGGGACGGGCACGTCGTCCGGCGCATCGAATGCCGGGGAGGACGAGGGCGACGATGATGAAGACCTGGAGATGTTCAGGTCGTGGCTGCAAAGCCTGAAGAAGTGAGGATCGCCATCGTGCACGGTCCCAATCTGAACCTGTTGGGGCGGCGAGAGCCAGACGTGTACGGTTCGACGACGCTCGAGGAGATCGATGCGCAACTGATCGCAGAGGGTTCTGCAATGGACGTCGAAGTCGAGACGTTTCAGGGCAACCTGGAAGGCGCATTGATCGATTTCATTCAGGCATCCGCGACGCGGGTGGATGGATACGTAGTGAATGCGGCGGGTTACACACACACGAGTGTTGCATTGCTGGACGCGCTCGTGGGAGTGGGGAGGCCGTTCGTGGAAGTGCATATATCGAACGTGGCAGCACGCGAGAATTTTCGTCACAGTTCACTTCTGTCCGCGCGCGCGGCGGGTGTTGTGACGGGCTTCGGACCTGCGAGCTACTCACTGGGGCTGAGGGGTCTGGTCGAACGCCTGCGCACGGTCGGCGCGGGTACCGGCACAGCCTGAACGGAGTAATGGACGATGGCAACAGGCGGAAAGAAGCCCGGCAAGCTGGCGCGGGCCAAGAAGGCGGCGAAGACCGTACGCAAGGCGGCAAAGTCGGCCGGCGGTGCCGCGAAATCGGCGGGCACGGCGATGGGCAGGGCAGTGAAGGCCCAGGGCACAGCCGACAACGGGTCTGCCGAACAGATTGACCTCGCGTTTCTGCGCGGACTGATTGACGCGGTGGACAACAGCGGCATCGATTCTGTCGAGATCGAACGCGACGGTACGAAGGTGCGTATCTCGAAGACACCGGCGGCGGCGCCGATCGTGAGTGCGTCGGCCGCGCAGCACGCGATGGTGCAGCACGCCCCGGTACAGCACGCTGTTGAATCGTCGGCACCGGCGCCTGCTCCGGCTGCTGCGGCTTCGGTGGAAGAGCCGAAGTCGAATCTGGTGGACGTGAAGTCGCCGATGGTGGGAACGTTCTACCGTTCGCCTGCACCGGAGGCACC
The DNA here is from genome assembly GCA_038257485.1 of Longimicrobiales bacterium. Taxonomy (GTDB): domain Bacteria; phylum Gemmatimonadota; class Gemmatimonadetes; order Longimicrobiales; family RSA9; genus DASUXU01. Next base: position 56,822 of record JBBSJG010000001.1, read on the forward strand.
GTCGTACGTAGAGGTTGGCTCGCAGGTCTCGAAGGGACAGACGTTATGCATCCTCGAGGCGATGAAGCTGATGAACGAGATGGAGAGTGAAGTGGATGGTATTGTCCGCGAGATCCTGGTGGACAATGCCGATCCGGTCGAATACGGTCAGGTGCTGTACCGCATCGAGCCGACCTCGCGGTGAGCGCGCGCACGGAATATACGGCAGCCGCGCAGTTCCATGTTTCGTAAGGTCCTGATCGCCAACCGTGGCGAGATCGCATTGCGCGTTATTCGTGCCTGCCGGGAGCTCGGCATCCGTACGGTCGCCGTCTACAGCGAGGCGGACCGCGAATCGCTGCACGTCCGGTTCGCAGATGAAGACGTTTGCATCGGACCGGCCGCTGCGCGCGAGAGTTACCTGAACATTCCGCGCATCCTCGCGGCAGCGGAGATCACGGGAGCGGAAGCCATTCATCCGGGATACGGCTTCCTCGCGGAGAACGCGGAGTTCGCCGAGATCTGCGAACGCAGCAACATCGCGTTCATCGGTCCGAGTGCGGACCACATCCGCCTGATGGGTGACAAGGCGATGGCGAGGAAGACGATGATGAGCGTGAACGTGCCGACGGTGCCGGGCAGTCCGGGCGCCGTGACGGACGCGGAATCGGCCATCGAGATCGCGCGCGACATCGGGTTCCCGGTGCTGATCAAGGCAGCGGCAGGTGGTGGCGGCAAGGGCATGCGTGTCGCGGAGACCGAGGACGTATTTGCGGAGCGGCTGGGCATGGCGCAGAACGAGGCGCGCGCCGCATTCAATGATCCGTCTGTGTACCTCGAGAAATACCTGGCGCGTCCTCGACACATCGAGATTCAGCTGATCGGCGACAAGCACGGGAACATCGTGCACCTGGGCGAGCGGGAATGTTCTCTGCAGCGTCGGCATCAGAAGCTGGTCGAGGAAGCACCGTCGCCCGCGCTCACGGCGGACCTGCGCGAGCGCATGGGCGCGGCCGCAATCGCCGGTGCACGCGAGATCGGATACTACTCGGCAGGTACGGTCGAATTCCTGCTCGACGAGGACGGCAGTTTCTACTTCATGGAAATGAACACGCGCATCCAGGTCGAGCATCCGGTTACAGAGCTTGTCACGGGTGTCGACCTGGTCAAGGAACAGATCCGGGTTGCGGCCGGCGAAAAGCTGACGGTGACGAAGACGCCGGTGTTGCGCGGCCATGCGATCGAGTGCCGCATCAATGCGGAGGACCCGACGAGGAATTTTGCGCCGAGTCCGGGCACGATCTCGATCTTCCATCAGCCTGGTGGTCCTGGCGTGCGTATCGATACGCACGCATACGCAGGCTATCGCGTACCGCCGCACTACGATTCGCTGATCGGCAAACTCATCGTGCACGCGGATACGCGTGCAGAGGCGATATTGCGAATGCGCATTGCCCTCGAGTCATTCGTCATCGAGGGAGTGCACACGACGATCCCATTCCTGCACAACCTGCTGGATGACCCGGACGTTCTCGCGGGCCGGATGGATACGAAGCTCGTTGAGCGACGGATGGCGGCAGCGGCTGAAAAAAAGCCGGCGTGAGAATCGACGTCGCATTCACGGCGGGTGAGCGCGGCGGTTCAGCCGTGAGCGGCCGCACCGCCGTCGTTGTCGACGTGCTGCGTGCAACGAGCACGATTGTCCATGCGTTGGTGAACGGTGCGAAGCACGTGATCCCGGTGGCGACTGTCGCCGAAGCGGCGGTCAAGAAGAACGAGCTGGGTCGCGACACCGCGCTCCTGTGCGGCGAGCGGGGCGGCGATCCGATATCGGGCTTTGATCTGGGCAACTCACCGCCGCAGTTCACGCGGGACGTCGTTGCGGGGCGCACGTTGGTGATGACGACGACCAATGGGACACCCGCGCTGCTGTCGACGTCGGGTGCGCGCACCTGCCTGGTGGCCTCGCTGCTGAATGTGGATGCCGTTGCTCGTCGCATCGTGCAACTCGGGAATGATGTGATAATTGTCTGCTCGGGCAGAGAAGGCCATTTCGCGCTCGAGGACGCTGTGTGTGCCGGCATCCTGGTGCACCGCGTGCGGACCGCGGGCGGTGTGCGGCTTCGCCTGGACGATGGAGCCCGTGCCGCGATCACACTCGCCGGCCATTCACAGGATCTCGAGACGACACTGCTGCGATCTGCGGCGGGCCGCGACCTGCGCCGTCTCGGCCGCGGAAATGACGTTACGTTCTGTGCTCAGCTGGATCTCCACGATGCAGTGCCCGTCTTTGAGCAGCATCGCATCGAACTCTCCTAGCCGCGAAATCATGTTGACCAGTCAGCGTCGTCGTCAGCTCCTCGGCATTGCACTCCTCTCGCTGGGAGGCTTCCTCGCGCTCGCCCTGGTGCCGCTGCCGGCGGTGGGCCCACTCGCAAGGTGGTTTCCCATGGGCAACGTCATGGGGTGGCTGGGCGCCGCGGTCACGCGGGGCGGGTTCGCACTGCTCGGCGCAGGCTACCTCCTGCTCCCGGCATTTTTCGTTGTCGGCGGCGCCGCATGCTTCGCGTGGCTGACGCGCAAGCGGTCGATCCGGCTGGCTGCGCTGTTCACCGGGCTCATCGTCCTCATCCCCGCGCTTGCTGCACTGTTCGCTGCGGATTCCGGCGCGGAGCTGACGGCGCTCCTGCCGCCCGATGCCGCGGGCATCCTGGGTCGCACAGTCGCTGTTCCACTCGCCGGCATCATCGGCAGTCCCGGTACACTGCTGCTTCTGCTGCTCCTCATCGTCGCACTCTTTGTCGGCACAATCGGATGGAATCCCGCGGGTGCCGCCGTTGCCGGCGGTGCGGGCGCACTCCAGGCCGCGCGCACGGCGTTCGGTCGTGACAGTGACACGACCGCAGATGCCGATGAAGCCGCAGCCCGCGACGATGCCGATGAACGCGATGCGGACGATGGGCTGCCGCCGCCGATGCCGTCTCTGCCCGTTCCGCCGAATGTCGCAGCGACGGTTCCGGAAGAGGCGGTACGCGGCCCTCTGCTGCGGAAGAAGGAGCCAAAGGCGGCGCCCGCGCCGCCGGTGCTCGAGGACACCGGGAATCCGGAGTCGGGTGACCTGCCGCCACTGTCGCTGCTGCAGGTGCCGCCGCAGGGGACCTCGAGTCTGACCGAAACGGAGCTCGACCGCCTTGCTGCACTGCTGATTTCGACACTGAAGACGTTCAAGGTCGATGGCGAGATTGCGGGTCGGACAACCGGACCTGTCGTCACGCAGTTCGAGGTCGTTCCTGCACCGGGTGTGAAAGTCAACCGGATCTCCGCGCTCGACGCCGACCTGGCCCTTGCGATGCGCGCGGCAAGCATCCGAATCGTGGCGCCGATTCCAGGGAAGGGCGCCGTGGGCATCGAGGTTCCGAATCCGGAGCCGGAAGTGGTCTACCTGCGCCGCATCCTCGAGACTGCGTCGTTCCAGCGCGCACGCGGTTCATTGCCGCTCGCACTGGGCAAGGACTTGACGGGCAAGCCGTATGTCGCGGACCTCGCACGCATGCCGCACCTGCTGATTGCGGGCGCGACAGGTTCAGGCAAGTCGATCTGCATCAATACGCTCATCACGAGCCTCATCTACAAGCATTCGCCGCAGACACTGCGACTGCTGATGGTCGACCCGAAGATGGTCGAGCTGAGCATCTACGCGGATCTGCCGCACCTGCGACATCCAGTCGTCACGGACCCGCAGGACGCGGCGACCGTGTTGAAGTGGGCCGTGCTCGAAATGGAGCGACGGTATGAGTTGCTTTCCGTGAATGGTGCGCGCGCGCTGTCGGAGTTCAATACGCGCGCTGCCGAAGGCGCACCGCTCAAGCGTGCGCAGCCGGCGGGTACCGAGTACGACCCCGAACGCTGGCGCTACACGGACGGACCGCTCCCGTACATCGTCGTCGTGGTTGACGAGCTCGCGGACCTGATGCTCTCGGTGCAGGCTGAGATCGAGAAGCCGCTCGCGCAACTTGCACAGAAAGCGCGCGCCATCGGCATTCACCTCATCGTCGCGACACAGCGTCCGAGCGTGAACGTCATCACTGGCCTTATCAAGGCCAACTTTCCCTGCCGTATCGGATTCCGTGTCGCATCGAAAGTGGATTCGCGCACGATCCTCGACCAGAACGGCGCGGATGCACTCCTCGGGAATGGGGACATGCTGTTCCTGCCGCCCGGCACATCGGACCCGGTCCGCATCCAGGGCGCATACCTGTCGACGGAAGACACCGAACAGGTGATGGACTGGTATCGGGCGCTGCAGGCGTCGCGACCGCTCGAGGACGACATCCTGCAGGAGGTGCGTTCTCGCGAGGCGGCGAGTGCGGAAGACGACGGCGGCTTCGGCACATTCGAAGAGCGCGATCCGCTCTTCGTCTCGGCCGCGGAACTCTGTATCCAGCACAAACAGGGATCGACATCGCTCCTGCAGCGCCGCCTTCGCGTCGGCTACGGCCGCGCTGCCCGCATCATCGACCAATTGCACACAGCCGGTATCCTCGGACCTGCGGACGGATCTCGCCCGCGCGAAGTGCTGGTCGGAATGGAGTCCCTTGAAAACATTGTCGGCGATGGCTGATCCAATCAGAAACAGCGTGCTGCTGGTCTGCGCTTCGCTGCTCGTGAGCATGAGTGCGTGCAGCGGCGACTCGCCGGAACCGGACGCACCCGCGCCGACCGATGCTGTCATCCAGGCGCCCCCGCCGGCCGTGACCCCGAGCGCTGCAGGAGATACCGCGCTCATCAGTGACACGGCGGCGCAACCGTCTGAACCGGTACGCCAACCGTCGCAGGCAACAGTCGAAAGCGACGTGCCTTCTGCACCCAGGCCGGCGCAGGGTTCGTCGCCGGGTGCGTCACCGGGTGCGTTACCGGGTGCGTTACCGGGTTCGGCACAGGGCAGTGATGAGGGCGCGCGGATTCTGACGCGGATGGCTTCGAAGTACGAGACGGTGCGGTCGTTGACGGCGGACTTTGTCATGCGCGTGGAGAATCCGTTGCTGCGCACGAAGACGGAAGGCCGGGGCAAGTTGTACCAGCAGCGGCCTGATCGCATTGCGCTCCGGTTCACACGGCCGGCGGGTGAGGTGATCCTGAGTGATGGCCAGTATTTCTGGATGTACCTGCCGAGTACCTACGAGGACCAGGTGTTCAGATCACCCGCGGCGGCCGCGGGCTCGAGAGTTGTCGATCTCCAGGCGCAGTTCGTGGGCGATCCGGTCAAACGGTTCAGCTATACGCAGCAGGGCACGGAAACGGTGGGCGGCCGCGCGACGGATGTGTTGATGCTGATCCCGCGTGGCCAGGCGCAGTATCGCTCGCTGAAGGTGTGGGTCGACCGCGAAGACGCGCTGGTTCGTCGCTTCGAGTTTGTGGAGTCGAGTGGTGTGATACGACACGTCGATCTGACGGGTGTCCGCATCAACCCGGTGGTACCTGCAGACATGTTCAAGTTCACGGTCCCGGCGGGCGTGCGCGTGGTGGCGCAGTAGCATGAGCGATCGCCGGCGTCTCCAGGCGGATCCGGACGGGATCGAAAGCGCTCGCCTGTTCGCTGCGGCGAAGCTGGTGACGCCCGGTGGGGTCAACTCGCCGGTGCGGGCGTTCAAGCGTGTTGGCGGATCACCGTTCTTCGTCGACCGAGGCAATGGCGCCACCCTCTGCGACGTAGACGGCCGCGAGTATATCGATCTCGTCATGAGCTGGGGTGCACTGATGCTCGGCCATGCCCACCCTGCGGTCGCGCAGGCACTCGGGGAAGCGGCCGCGCGAGGCACGAGCTATGGAGCACCCGCGGGCGGCGAAGTGGAGCTAGCGCAGATGGTCGTACACGCTGTGCCGTCCATCGAGATGGTCCGCTTCGTCAACAGTGGTACGGAAGCGACGATGTCGGCCGTGCGCCTCGCGAGGGCCGCGACCGCGCGTGACATCATCATCAAGTTTGCCGGATGCTACCACGGCCATGCGGACGGTTTCCTGGTGCAGGCGGGCAGCGGCGTGGCAACACTGGGCCTGCCGGACTCGCCGGGCGTACCGGCGGCCGTTGCAGAGCTCACGCTGGCACTGCCGTTCAATGACACGGCCGCGGTGGAAGACGCATTCGCCCGCATGGGCGAACGCATCGCGTGCGTCATCGTCGAGCCCGTCATCGGCAACTCCGGATTCATCCCACCGCGCGACGGATTCCTCGACGCGCTTCGTCGAATCACCACAGCGCATGGCGCGCTGTTGATCTTTGACGAAGTCATGACCGGCTTCCGTGTGGCATTCGGCGGCGCACAGGAGCGCTTCGGGATCACGCCAGACCTCACGACGCTCGGCAAGGTGATCGGTGGCGGCCTGCCGGTTGGTGCATACGGCGGCCGTCGCGACCTCATGTCCATGATCGCGCCGGAAGGCGAGGTGTACCAGGCTGGCACACTGTCCGGTAATCCACTCGCCATGGCGGCCGGCATCGCGCAGCTGCTGCTGATCCGCGAACACAATCCGTATGACGCACTCGAGCGGCAGGCGGGTCGTATCCTCGATGGCCTCGGTAACGCCGCGCGCGATTGCGGCATCCCGTTCTGGGGTGACGCGGCTGGGGCGATGTTCGGTTGGCATTTCACGGATGGCCCCGTCTACGACTTCGATCAGGCGGCCGCAACCGACACGGCATTCTTTTCGCGCTTCCACCAGGCGGCATTGCGGAACGGGGTGTTCCTGCCGGCATCACCATTCGAAGCTTGTTTCCTGTCGATCGCGCACACAGACACAATTGTCGATCGTGCGATCGAAGGCCTGCAGGCCGCAGTCAAGGAGGCCGCATCATGAGGCGCATCACGATTTGTTCGCTCGTTCTTTCCGCATTCGCCGCCGGCTGTACACCCGGCGAACGGCTCGACGCACCCACGCCGACGCGCGCCCCGGGCGCACCGGCCGGCGTTCCGATGCCCACCGCTCCTGGCGCGCCTGCCGGCGCCCCGGCCCTGCCGCGCATCGAGCCGGATGTGCGGGTCGGCATCACCATCGATTCCGCCCGCACCACGATCGGTGCGCCCGTCGAGTTCGACGTGCAGTCGGTGGACGGCCGGGTGCTCGCGAGCGCAGCCGCGGGACAGACGTGGCAGTTCCAGATGACGGGGGGACGCATCACGGCGAAGGCGGGCGAACGGAACGTGCTCGATGCGCCGGCGCCCGTGCGCATTGTTCCGCGTGACATCCCGTTTGTTACGATCGATGGCCGCACATACCGCGGTGAAGTCCTCCTGATCACGACGCGCACGGGCCGGCTCACCGCCATCAATGTCGTGGACATGGAGGCGTATCTGCTGGGTGTTGTACCGCGCGAGATGGGGAAGCGACCCGCCACTGAGATCGAGGCGTTGAAAGCGCAGGCTGTTGCTGCGAGAACGTACGCCATCGGCAACATGGGCGGTCGCAATGACATCGGCTTCGATTTCTATGCAACAGTGCAGGACCAGGTCTACGGTGGCACAGCCGACGAGGACTCGATCGTGAGTCGCGCAGTGCGCGAGACGCGCGGGCAGATCATCAGCCACAAGGGTCGTCCGATCTTCGCGTATTATGCGTCGACATGCGGCGGTACCACCGCCGCCATCGAGGAGTCGTGGCCCGCACGTGCGCCCCTCGCATACCTGCGCTCGCGATCCGATCGCGTGCCTGGTACCGAAGACGATTATTATTGTCGCACGTCGAACCGGTTCAACTGGAAGACGGAATGGACACGGCAACAACTGCTTGATGTTCTCGCGACGACCTTGCGCGCGCACACGAAGGGGAATGTCACCAGCGTGCGCGCGGTGAATGACGTACGGCTGACATCGCGCGGACCGTCCGGTCGCGCGACACTCGACCTGGTCGCGGACGGCAGGACATATACACTGCGTGCGGACTCACTGCGGTGGGTGCTGCGGCCGACGCCGACGGGCGGAATCCTGAACAGTTCGAAACTCAACAACATCATTGCATCGAATGCGGCCGATGGTAGCATCGATCATCTCACGATCGAAGGCGGCGGGTGGGGCCACGCCATCGGCATGTGCCAGGTCGGGGCCATGGCGCGTGCCCGCGCGGGCCAGTCATCGACGGAGATCCTCAAGGCCTACTACACGGACGTGACCATTGATCGACTGTACTGACCGCCACCTCCGCGTTGCGCTGCTGACATGTGTCGCGGTCGTCGCCGCAGCCGCTGCACTGGCGGTGCAGGCGGGGAACGTGAACGCGCAGGCGCCAGCCGCTGAATATTCCTACGGAAATCTATCGTTTCGTGGCATCGGCGTCGCCTACGGCCGTATCTGGCCGAGCAAGGTGGAGCCATCCGCATCGTACACGTTGCGTGCGGATCTCGGGTATTTCGGGCCGGCAATCCGGATGATGCCGTATGCGTCCTATTGGAGCTCGGATTTCAGGCGCAGCGAGCTCGAGCAGCTTGCCGAGAAACTCGAACGGCTCCCGCCCCTGCAAAGCGGGGGCGTGCAGTTGACCGCCGACGACCTCGGACCCATCCGGTGGAGTGATCTCGCGGTCGGCATTGATGCCCATATCGTATGGACGGCGCCGCTCCGCACACTCACATACGTCGGCGGGGGTGTCGCTGTGCACGCGCTCAATGGCCGCGGGGACGTCGTCGCCAATACCTTCATCGAAGATCTGCTCGACAGCACGACGCCCGGCTTCGCATTGCTAGCGGGCCTCGAACATCAGCCACACGCGCGACTGCGCGTCTTCGGCGAAGCGCGCTACACAATGCTGAGCGACGTGCGGTATCCTGAACTCAAGATCGGCGGGGCACTCATGTTCCCCGCGAACGCTGTGACACAGGGGGGACAATGACGGACGGAAAGTTACGCGTCGGAGTGCTCGGACTCGGTGCAATCGCGCAGGTCGTACATCTGCCCGTGCTCTCGGAGATCGCCGACATCGAACTCGTCGCGGTGTGCGATGCCGACAAGCCCAAGGCAAAGGCCATTGCGGCGAGGTTCGGGATTCCACACGTGTTCGAATCCGATGACGAGGTCTACAAGTCCGACCTCATCGACGCGCTCGTGATCTGCACGCCAAGCCATCTGCACGAGCCGCAGTCCATTGCCGCGCTCGAAGCGGGTAAGCATGTGCTCGTCGAGAAACCGCTCGCGCTGAGTTCGGAAGCGAGCGCACGGGTGGTCGCTGCAGCGGAACGTGCCGGTAAGGTTCTCATGGTTGCCATGAACAACCGGTTCCGCCCCGACGCCCTCGCCCTCAAGCCCTTCGTCGACGGCGGCGAGCTCGGTGACGTTTACCTCGCTCGCGGCGCATGGCTCAACCGCAAGGTCCGCGTCGTGCGCCCCACCTGGCGGCACCGCAAAGCCACCGCGGGCGGCGGCGCCATGATGGACCTCGGCGTCCAGACCCTCGACCTCGCCATGTGGTTTCTGAGCTACCCCAAGGTCAAGAGCATCTGCACCCATTTCCACTACACCGATGCCATGGAGGTCGAGGACTCCGCCGCCATCATCGTCCGCCTCGCCAACCGCGGTGCCGTCACCCTCACCGTCAGCTGGAGCCTCATCGCCGACCGCGACCGTCACTACATGCGCCTGCTCGGATCCAGGGGCTCCGGCGCCATCTCGCCACTCGGCGTGTTCAAGGACGTGGAGCATGGACTGCTGGATGTAACGCCATCGCTGCCGCCCGGCCGCGAAAACGTGTACACTGCGTCCTATCGGGCGGAACTGGCCCATTTCGCGGCCGCCTGCCTGGGGCGGGTGGAGCAGGAGCTGCCGCGGGAGCAGATCGAACTGATGCGGATCGTATCGCTGGCATACCAGAGTGCTGCGGAGGGTCGGGAGATCGAAGCGTAGGGGGCGGTGTTGATGGGGGTTGTGAGATCTGCTATATTGGACGGTCTGTAGTCGGAATTCCGAAGCTGTGAGGGCGGTATGAAAGAGGGCATTCATCCAGAGTATAACGTCGCCAAGGTGCACTGTGCGTGCGGCAACGAGTTTGTCACGCGCAACACGCAGGGCGACGTCCGCGTCGATATCTGCTCGGTCTGCCACCCGTACTACACGGGCAAGCAGAAGCTGATGGACACGGCTGGCCGCATTGAGCGATTCAAGCAGAAGTGGGGCACGAAAGAGGCCCCGGCCGAGACGACTCAGGCGTAACGGAAAGAGCCGGCTTATGCCGGCTCTTTCAGCATATACGAGGCACAATCGATGGCGTTCGAGGACCGGATCTCCGAGGTAAGGCGTCGCTTCCAGATGCTCAGCGAGCGTCTCACGGACCCGGCAGTGTACGGTGATCGCGAGGTGTATCGCAATGTCACGCGCGAGCACTCGGAGCTGACGCCGATGGTGGAGACCGCGGGGAAACTGGACCGCGCTCGCTCGCAGCTTGTGGAAGCGCGCGAGATCATCGAAGCGGGCGATGACATTGAAATGGTAGAGATGGCGGAGCATGAGGCCGCAGAGCTGACGGACGAGGTCGAGCGTCTGGAGGCTGAACTGCGTCTTCATCTGCTGCCGAAGGACCCGCTCGCGGATCGCGCTGCCGTCGTGGAAATCCGCGCCGGTACGGGCGGTGACGAGGCGGGTCTTTTTGCGGGGGACCTGTACCGCATGTACAGCCGTTTTGCGACCAACCAGAACTGGGGGATCGAGGTCCTCGATTTCTCGGAGGGTGAGCGAGGCGCGTACAAGGAAGTCGTCTTCATTGTGCGCGGTCACAATGCGTATGGCGATCTGCGCTTCGAGTCGGGCGTGCACCGTGTGCAGCGCGTGCCCGCTACGGAGAGTCAGGGCCGGATCCATACATCGGCTGCGACCGTGGCGGTGCTTCCGGAAGCGGAAGACATCGACATCGATATCCGGGATGAGGACCTGCGGATCGACGTGTATCGGTCGTCGGGCCCTGGTGGCCAGTCGGTGAACACGACGGACTCGGCAGTGCGCATCACGCATGTCCCGACGGGCGTTGTGGTGACGTGTCAGGACGAGAAGTCGCAATTGAAGAACAAGGTCAAGGCGATGAAGGTGCTGCGGAGCCGTCTGCTGGACGCGAAGATCGCGGAGCAGGAAGCGATCCGCGCGAAGGACCGCAAGCTGCAGGTTGGAACGGGTGACCGTTCGGGCAAGATCCGCACATACAACTATCCGCAGAGCCGCGTCACGGATCATCGGATCAACCTGACCTTGCACAGTCTGCAGCAGGTGCTGGACGGCGATCTCGTGGAGATCATCGACGCACTGCGGCATGCGAGGGAGCAGGAACGGCTGGAATCGCTGGGAGACGCCTAGCCGACGTGGAACAGGCGCTGTCGCTTTCACGTAAGGCTGCCGAGGTCTTCAAGGAACGCGGAATCGAGAATGCGCGGCTCGATGCCGAGTTGCTCCTCGCCGCGGTCCTCGAGGTCGACCGTCTCAAGCTTTACCTCCAGTTCGATCGACCGGTCTCGCCGTCGGAGCTGGAGCGGTTTCGGGAGTTTGTAAGGCGACGGCTGAAACGCGAACCCGTGCAGTACATCATCGGGGTGTCGGCGTTCCGTGACCTGGTGCTGAAGGTCGACCGGCGCGCGCTGATTCCCCGCCCGGAGACCGAGGTCCTGGTCGGGGAAGTGTTGAAATGGCTGAAGTCTCGCCCGGCCGCCGGTGTGGCGACAGTTCTGGATATCGGCACGGGTACGGGCGCGATTGCGCTGAGTCTCGCGCAGGAAGCGGAGTGCCGGGTCGTGGCCACGGATGTTTCGCCGGACGCACTTGCACTGGCGGGTGAGAATGTGGCGAATACGGGCATGGGCGATCGGGTGGAGCTCCGGCTGGGGGACGCGTGGGCGGCCGTGAGGTCGGAACGATTCGACGTGATCGTGTCGAATCCGCCCTACATCGCGGACGCCGAGAGGGCATCGCTCGCGCCGGAGGTCGAGGCCTGGGAACCGGGCCTGGCCCTGTTCGCGCCGGAGGCGGGAATGGCGATATTATCCGCGATCGTCGGTGGTGCGCACGCGTACCTCCGGCCGGGCGGATTGCTGGCATTGGAGATGGGGTCCACGCAGGGCGGGGCAGTGTGTGCGCTGGTGGACGGGGCGGGCCGGTACGGACCCGCTCGGATTGTGAAGGACCTGGCGGGCCGTGACCGTATCGTATTGGCTGAAGCGAACTGAAGCACGTGGAGAGTACGCAGTGGATCTGAATGAAAGCATGAAAACGCGGGCCCAGGAGCTGGGTCGGCAGATTGGTCAGTCGGACGAGTACAAGGCATTGTCGCGTGCGCGCGATGGGTTGTCCGCGGACAAGGCGTGTGTGAGCCGGCTGAACAAGCTGAGCGAACTGGAGCGCGAGATTTCGTCGTCGCTGCAGCAGGGCGTCGAGCCGGCGGAAGCGATTCAGCAGGAGTACGAGAACCTGTTCACGGCGTTGCAGTCGTCGCCGCTGTACCAGTCGATGGTCGCCGCGCAGAGCAACTTCGACAAGATCCTGATGCGCGTGAATGAAGAGATCGGTCGCGGCATCGAGATGGGTGCGCAGTCGCGCATCATCCTGACCTGATGCAATGAAGAGTCTCGAGGGGTTGCGGAACCCGGTCTACGCGATAATCCACCCGCTGATCAGCTGGCTGGTCGGACGTCGCGTGCACCCGAACCTGTTGACGACCCTCGGCTTCATTGTGACGCTGCTGTCCGCACTTGCATTCAGCGAACGCCACGTCAGGACCGCCGGTCTGCTCATCCTGATTGGCGGATTCTTCGATATCCTCGACGGCCGCGTCGCGCGGCTCACGGGCCTCGGCAGCAAGTTCGGCGCATTCTACGACTCGACGCTCGACCGGATCAGCGAGATCGTGGTCTTCTTCGGCATCCTGTCGCTATTCAACGATTACCGGCTGGAACTGGGCGATGTCGGGATGATCTACCTGATCATGGCTGCCATGGCTTTGTCCCTGATGATCAGCTATACTCGCGCCCGGGCGGAAGCCCTGGGACTGGACTGTCGTGTAGGTCTTGTGCCGCGTGCCGAGCGGGTCGTGCTCATCGGGTGCGCGGCATTGTTTTTTGGCGAAACGAACAACGTCTTCGCCCTCAAGGTCGTAATCGTACTGCTCGTCGTGCTCTCGTTCCTGACCGTGGTCCAGCGCATTTTCTGGGTCTACAAGCATGCGTCGGGAGTGCCGCTGGAGGCGACGGGCGGACTGGGAACGTGGGACAGCGGCGCTGGCGATAAAATCGAACCGAAACTGTAAGAGGATATATGAGTGACAGGACCGTGAAGCCGGCCGATGGCCGTCTTGGTATTCTGCTCCCCGGCATGGGCGCTGTAGCAACAACACTGATCGCAGGCGTGGAATCCATTCGTCGTGGTTATACGCAGCCCGTGGGATCGCTGACGCAGCTCGCACACATCCGTCTCGGCAAGCGCACGGACAACCGCAACCCGCTGATCAAGGACTTCGCGCCGATCGCGAAGCTCGACGACATCGTGTTCGGCGGCTGGGATCCGATCCCGGACAACGCATATGAGACGGCCGTCAAGGCGGGCGTCCTGCAGCGTCACGAGCACATCGAGCCGATCGCGGAGTTCCTGAAGGGCATCAAGCCGATGCCTGCCGTGTTCGACCGCAACTACGTCAAGAAGCTCGACGGCCCGAACGTGAAGAAGGGCAAGAACAAGCGCGAGCTGGGCGAGTTGCTGCGCGACGACATCCGCAACTTCAAGAAGGACAACAACTGCGACCGCCTGGTGATGGTGTGGTGCGGTTCAACAGAAATCTTCCTGGTCCCCGGCGAAGAGCACGCGACACTCGCGAGCTTCGAGAAGGCGATGGAAGACAACAGCGACCAGATCGCGCCGTCCATGATCTACGCGTGGGCCGCACTCCAGGAAGGCGTGCCGTTCTGCAATGGTGCACCGAACCTCACAGTCGACCTGCCGGCGATCCAGGAACTTGCAAAGGCGAAGCAGGTCCCGATCTCGGGCAAGGACTTCAAGTCCGGCCAGACCATGATGAAGACGATCCTGGCACCGGGGTTCAAGGCCCGCATGCTCGGCCTGAACGGCTGGTTCAGCACCAACATCCTGGGCAACCGCGATGGCGCAGTGCTCGATGATCCGGAATCGTTCAAGACGAAGGAAGAGTCGAAGCTCGGTGTCATCGAGCACATCCTCCAGCCGTCACTCCACCCGGAGCTCTACGGCAACATCTACCACAAGGTCCGGATCGAGTACTATCCGCCGCGTGGCGATGCGAAGGAAGGCTGGGACAACATCGATATCTTCGGCTGGATGGGGTATCCCATGCAGATCAAGATCGATTTCCTCTGCCGCGACTCGATCCTCGCAGCACCGCTCGCCCTCGACCTCGCACTGTTCAGCGACCTCGCGCAGCGCGCGGGCATGCACGGTATCCAGGAGTGGCTCTCGTTCTACTACAAGAGCCCGATGGCCGCACCGGGCCTCTACCCGGAGCACGACCTGTTCATTCAGCACACCAAGCTGAAGAACACCCTGCGCCACATGATGGGCGAGGAACAGATCACACACCTGGGACTCGACTACTACGAGGCCTAGACGCTTCGCGCACATCTCGTCCTGTATTGGAACAGCGGGGTCGACGTCCTAATCGTCGGCCCCGCTTTCTCTGCACACCCACGCTTCGCGTAGTACCGGTCCATCAATACGCGCCTTTCGCGGTACGCGAACGAACCGCATACTCAGGGATCGGACGACACCATGCACAGCAACCGTCGGGACACCTTGCCAGGCATCTTCATCGTACTCGAAGGCATCGAAGGATCGGGCAAGTCGACACAGGCCCGGATGCTCGGGGAATGGCTCGCGAAGGCCGGGCTGCCGCATCTGCTTACGCGCGAGCCGGGCGGGACGACGCATGGGGAAGAGATCCGCAGGATCCTGCTGCACAGCGAGGAGATGCCTGCCGTTGCGGAGCTGCTGCTGATGCTCGCGGCGAGGTCGGTGCTGCTGCATGAGCTGGTTCGCCCGGCGCTTGCCGCGGGCAAGGTGGTCGTGGCGGACCGCTATGACATCTCGACGATCGCGTACCAGGGGTATGGTCGTGGGCTGCCGCTGGAGGACGTGCGCCGGGCCAACGACATTGCGACGGGTGGTCTGGTCCC
The DNA here is from genome assembly GCA_038257485.1 of Longimicrobiales bacterium. Lineage (GTDB taxonomy): Bacteria > Gemmatimonadota > Gemmatimonadetes > Longimicrobiales > RSA9 > DASUXU01. Next base: position 71,955 of record JBBSJG010000001.1, read on the forward strand.
GGACCTCGTGCTGCTGCTGGACGCGCCACAGGACGTGGGCGAGGCGAGGCGCGCGGCTTCGCGGCCGGGCGGTGACCGCATCGAGCGTGCGGGCCGGGCGTTCCATGACCGCGTGAGCGCCGCGTATGGCCTGCTTGCGGCCGGGGTCCCGAACATGCAACGGATCGATGCGACGGCGGACGCACAACAGGTGCATGCGTCGATCATCGCCGCACTGGTGTCGAGGTTTGCAGAAACCTTCGCACAGCGCGGGGTACAACCAGCCAGTCGTAGTCCCGATGACGTCCAGGAGGACGGATGAAGATGAAGCGCACAGTTCTCACGCCGGTGGTGGTCGCGTTCGTCGCGCTGGCCACGGGCGGATGGTTCCTCCAGCGCGGAGCGGACCAGGAGAAGAACGTATATGCGAATGCACAGCTGCTCGAAGACGTGCTCCGTCGCGTGTCGCAGAATTTCGTAGACCCTCAGGAGCCGGGTGTGCTGTATCAGAAGGCGATCGACGGGATGCTCGAAGAGCTTGGCGATCCGCACACGGTATTCATGCCGGGCAAGGAATACGAGCGGCTGCGTACGGAGACCGAAGGCCAGTATGGCGGCATCGGCATCCAGATCGGCAAGCGCGGTGAGTACGTAACGGTGATCTCGCCGCTGCCGGGAACGCCGGGTGAGCGTCTCGGGCTGCGCGCGGGGGATGCGATCATTGAAGTCGACGGCGTATCGGCCAAGGGATGGTCGGACGAGATGGCGATGTCGAAGCTGCGCGGCCCTGTTGGCAAGGCCGTGAAGATGAAGATCGCGCGTCCGGGTGTGCCGGATCCGATGCCGTTCGACATCGTGCGCGAGGAGATCCACATCAAGGCGGTACCGAGTGCGTTCATGCTGGGGAACGGTGTCGGCTATGCCGAACTCACGATCTTCTCGGAGACCTCGACGGTCGAACTGCGCGCGGCATTGAAGAAGCTGCAGTCTGAAGGTGCAAAGAGTGTCGTGCTCGATTTGCGTCGCAACCCGGGCGGTCTGCTCGATCAGGGTGGTACCGTGTCCGACCTGTTCCTCGAGCGGGGTGATCTCATTCTCGAAACAAAGAGCCGTGTGCCGAACCAGAACCAGAAGATGGTGGCTGTGGATGGCGACGAGTTCCCGAACATGCCGATCGTGATCCTGGTTGGGCCGGGCAGTGCGTCGGCGGCGGAAATCCTTGCGGGCGCGCTGCAGGATCATGACCGCGGCCTGGTGCTTGGTCGCACGACGTATGGCAAGGGCTCTGTGCAGACGCTCTTCCCGCTCGCGGACAACAACTACCTCAAGCTGACAACAGCGAGGTGGTATACGCCGTCCGGTCGGTCGATCCAGAAGCCGTACGGCATTGGTGCGACGGAGGGTGCCGTGCCCGTCGAGGGCGAGGAAGGCCTGACGGCGGATGACTCGGTCAAGGACAAGCCGGTGTTCAAGACCGAAGGGGGTCGCACCGTGTACGGCGGAGGCGGCATTGTGCCGGACCTGATCGTTTCACCCGACACGACGACAACTGCGGAGCGCACGTTCCTGCGGGAGCTCGGCAAGTTCGGGCAGCAGTATGCGACGGCGAGGTTGGCGTACGCGGTGGATTATCTGCGTCGCAACCCGACGGTGCAGCAGGGCTTCGCAGTGACCCCGCAGATGGTCGCGGAATTCTATGCAGTGCTGCAGCGGCAGGGCGTGAAGGTCGATCGCCCGGTGTATGACCGCGCGGCCGGTTGGATCGCGGACGACATTGCGTACGAGATCACCTACTCGAAGTGGGGCGAACAGGGTGCGCGTCAGCGGATCAATCGTGCGGACCCGCAGGTCGTGGCCGCTGCATCGCTGTTGCAGAAGGCGACGACACCCGCGTCGCTGTTCAAGCTCGCGAATGAATACGCCGCGACACACAAGCAGTCGCCTACGCCGGATCCGCTGCACTGACAGTGACGGCCGCGGCCGCGTGAGCACACACCCGCCGCCGCGTCTGCCCCCAGCGCTCGTTCTCGCTGCGGCTGTGCTGGCCATGAGCTGGGCAGGTCCGCTCGTGCGCTTCACGACGGCGCCCGCCCTCGTGATCAGCGCCTGGCGCCTCCTGATCGCGACGGCATTCATCGGCGTCGTGCTCGTGTTCCGTCGCAGTGCGTGGCAGGGTGTGCACATCACGCGGCGCGAACTCATGCTCGCAGTCCTCGCGGGTGCTCTCCTCGCACTGCACTTCTGGACCTGGGTCACATCGCTCGGCTACACCACCATCGCCAGTTCCGTCGTACTCGTCTCGATGCAGCCGCTCTTCGTAGCCATCCTGTCCGTTGTCGCATTGCGGGAGCCGCCGGGTCGCGCGCAGTGGGTTGGCATCGGCATTGCCGTCATTGGCGCAGCCATCATCGGATGGGGCGATTTCGGTGGCGGCCGGCGAGTCATGATCGGGGATGGACTCGCACTGTCCGGCGCAGTCTTCGGCGCCGGCTACTACGTGATCGGCCGTACCCTCCGTCAGCGCTTCGACCTGTGGCTTTATATCGGTCTCGTTTACGGTATCGCCGCCCTCCTGCTCGTTGGTGTTGTTGCAATGCGAAGTGATGTCGCGATGACGGGGCACAGCCAGCAGGACTGGTTGATCTTCTTCGCACTCGCGGCCGGTCCGATGTTGATCGGACATACCGGCGTCAACTACGCGCTGCGCTATGTGCCGGCCTACGTGGCGACTCTGGTGACCCTCGGCGATCCTGTGGGTTCCACGCTCATCGCATGGCTGCTGGTCGGAATCAATGAAGTGCCGAGCCCGAAGTTCCTCGTCGGTGGTGTGCTCGTGCTCGCGGGCATTCTGATCGGCGTGTCCCGAACCGACCGCGCATCGGCTCAACGAGCCATGGGCGAACCAACGGAAAGCGCGTAACGTCCATGGAGCGACAGTGCCATGAAGTTCGTGTGTGGCGTGGCGACCTCGTCGAGTCGAGGCACCGCGTGCACGTGGCGATTGCCGATGCGGGCGGTCGTACCATCGAGGCGGCAGGGGATCCGGCGCTCGTGGCGTTCGCACGATCCGCGGTGAAGCCGGTTCAGGCGTTGCCGCTGATCCAGGACGGTGCGGCCGACCGCCTGGGGATGACGGCACAGGAGTTGGCGCTGTGCTGCGCGTCCCACAACGGCGAACCCGGGCATGTCGCGCTGGCACGGTCGATTCTCGCCCGGGCCGGGCTCGAAGAGGACGCACTCGCATGCGGTCCACACATGCCGTTCGACGAGGACGCGGCGGGCGCGATCCTCGCCGCGGGTGGAAAGCCCGGGCGACTGCACAACAACTGTTCGGGGAAGCACGCGGGTCTGCTCGTTGTTGCCGTGCAAAATGGATGGCCAACTGTGGGGTATCACGAACTGCGCCACCCCATGCAGCAGCGGATCCTGGGCGACATTGCCGAATGGGGCGGCCTCGCGCGAAGCGGGATCGAGACCGGTGTGGACGGTTGTGGCATTCCCACATTCGCGCTTCCATTGGACGCGATGGCGAGGATGTTCGCGCTGCTCGCCTTCCGTTCGACCGCCGGGGACAGTGCGCCGGGTCGCGTCGTCGGTGCCATGGTGAGTCACCCGTGGGCCGTCGCCGGAAGGAACCGTCTTTGCACGGCGCTGATGGAGGCGACGCAGGGCCGGGTGTTTGCGAAGGTCGGAGCGGAGGGTGTGTACTGCGCGGGTGTACCCGCAGCAGGCCTCGGGATCGCGCTGAAAGTGGAGGATGGCGCAGTCCGTGCCGCGGAGACGGCGCTGCTCGCAGTGCTGCACCAGCTCGGCGCTCTGGATGCATCCGCGATGACACTGCTCACGCGATGGTCGCGTCCAGAGATCCGCAATACACGCGACGAGGTCGTGGGTCGGATCGACGTGTCGATGCACATGGGCGGTGTGGCGGCATGAACGAATCGAGTCGTTGCCTGGTCCGGATTGCTGTTGCCATCGGGTCCGATGACGATGCTGCTCTGCGTGAAGCGTTCGCGGCCGCAGTGCATGCCACGGATGTGACGGCCGTGGATGAGGCAGTGCTGCAGAGCTATCTGTTCGTCGGATATCCGCGCGTGCTGAACGCGATGCGGGTTTGGCGAGAGTATGCGCCGGCAGTGGATGGTGAGCCGGACACGGGCGGATTGCAGGAATGGAATGTGCGCGGCCGCGAGGTGTTCGAGCGGGTGTATGGCGGCCAGCATGCGAAGCTGCTCGAGAACGTTGCGGCGCTGCACCCCGAGCTGGCCGACTGGATGGTGACGGAAGGGTATGGCAAGGTCCTGGGCCGCAGCGGCCTGACATTGCAGGTGCGCGAGCTGTGTGTCGTTGCGCTGCTCGCGACGCAGGACGCGATACCGCAGTTGTATTCGCATCTGCGCGGTGCACTGAATGTCGGTGTTGCGGAGAATGATGTAGAGGAAACGCTGGTGCTCGCGCTGTCGCGGGCGTCCGGCGAGCGCGGGATGCGCGCGAGAGAAGCATGGGAGACGGTGCGGAACCGTCGCGGAGGATGAGCTGTGTTCGTTGATTATGCCATTATCGATCTTGAAGCGGGTGTCGGTGGTTCCGGTGCTGAAGCATTTCTGCGTGAAATGGGCGTGCCGTTTGGTGGCCCCGCGGGCGGTGACGGCGGCCACGGCGGAAGTATCATCCTGCGCGCCGACAACCAACTGTCGACACTGCTGGATTTCCGCTATCAGCAGCACTACCGCGCGGAGCGCGGACAGCACGGTCAGGGCAAGAACCGGACGGGCTCGGACGGTGACGATCTCGTGCTCCGCGTCCCGGTCGGGACTGTGGTGCGCGACGAGGGCACCGGCGATTTGCTGTGCGAGCTGACGGAGACGGGTGAAGAGTTCATTGCAGCCAAGGGCGGCCGCGGCGGCCGCGGCAATGGCAAGTTCGCGACGTCGACAAACCAGTCGCCCCGCCGTTGGGAGCCGGGATTCGAGGGACAGAAGCGCAAGATCACGCTGGAGCTGAAGCTCATCGCGGATGTCGGCCTGGTCGGCAGCCCGAACGCCGGCAAGTCCACATTGCTCGCGAGTGTGTCTGCGGCAACGCCGAAGATCGCCGACTACCCGTTTACGACATTGACGCCGAATCTCGGCGTGATCTCGCTGTCGGAGATGCGACAGTTCGTGATCGCCGACATTCCCGGCATCATCGAAGGCGCGAGTGAAGGGAAGGGCCTCGGTCTGCAGTTCCTGCGGCACATCGAGCGCACGCGAACGCTTGCATATCTTCTCAGTGTCGAGTCGGAAGACGCAGACACACCCTCGGGGGCGAACCTGCAGCAGGAGTATGACATGCTGCGTGCAGAGCTGCGGGCACACTCCGAAGAGCTCGCTGCGAAGCCACATTGCGTGATCATCACGAAGATGGACATCCTGCCGCCGGACGCGGACGAGCCGCGCGTGGATGCGCCGGACGCGTGGGCCCAGTTCAACATCTCCTCGGCGAGTCGCAAGGGTATCGACGGTCTGCTGGAAGCGTTGTGGCTGCGGGTACGTCAGACGATTGCGGCGGAGACCGCATTCGATATCAACACGGACGTATACCGCCCGTAGCCGAATGATGGACCGCGCGGAGCTGTCGGCCCGTCTTACCCTGCGCGCGCTACCCGGCTTGCGGGACCTCGCGATCAACCGGCTCATCCGCGAACATGGCAGTGCGGTGGCAGCCCTGCACGAGTCCGCTCAACTCGTCGATGTCGGCGCGCGGACGTTGCCGGACCACCGCGTGGCTGCGCGTGTCGCCGCGTGCATGGAGACAATCGACCGTCTTGGCATCGATGTCATAGCAGTCGGCGACCCGCGCTATCCACGTCGGCTGCGGCAGCGCCTCGACCGCAGTGAACCCTCCATCCTCTTCGCGCTCGGAAACGTCGGTCTACTCGATGACGCGGGCATCGCGATCGTCGGGTCGCGTGCGATGTCCGAATACGGACGCACGGTGTGCGAGGACTTCACGCGCGTCCTCACGGCGGCGGGTGTCACCGTGATCAGTGGACTCGCAGCCGGTATCGATGCAGTGGCGCATGCATCGTCGCTGCGCGCGGGCGGTGACACCATTGCCGTCGTGGGATGTGGCGTGGATGTGACATATCCGAGCGCCAACCGGGAACTGCGCCAGGCGATCATCGCGCGCGGTCTTCTCATCAGCCAGTTCCTGCCGGGTGAACGGCCGGCACCTCACCATTTCCCCGAACGCAATCTGCTTCTGGCCGCACTGTCCGAAGGCGTGCTCGTCGTCGAGGCGGGCGCGCGCAGCGGCGCATCCATCACGGCGACCCATGCAGGCGACGTATCCGTCGACCTCATGGTCGTGCCGTCGGCGGTCGGACGGCCCGCCGGCATGGGCAGCAATCAGCTGCTGCGCGAAGGAGCAGTCTGCGTTACGTGTCCGGCCGAAGTACTCGAAACGATTGGCGACCGCATCGCCAATCAGCTTGCCGCGCAGCGCGAACGACGCCAGGGGCGGGCCGCGAAGCGGGCGAGGGGAGTACCCCATGCAGCGGTGGATCCCGCTGCCGATGCCATCCGCAGCGTGCTCGCCGACGGACCGCGTCATCTCGATGACATCATCGCGGCCACGCGCATGCCGACGGACGTCGTGATGAAGGAACTGGTGAAGCTGGAACTCGCCGGCGCGGTGCGGCAGCATCCCGGCACCCGCTTCGAGGCATGCACCGGAGTGGCCGGCTGAACCCGGTCCCCGCGGGTAACCGCCGGGTCCCCGCGGGCAACCGCCGGGCCCCGCCGGGGTACCACACCCCGTGAATCCCCGGAGCCTCTACATCCACGTCCCGTTCTGCCTGCGACGCTGCGCGTATTGCGACTTTGCGGTCACAGCGACCCGCGAGCCGCCCATCGACGCGTGGCTGGACGCCATCACCGTGGAGATGGCGTCGACCGTATCACGTCTCGAACTTGATGCGCCGCTGCACCTCGACACCGTGTACATCGGCGGGGGCACGCCGTCCCTGATGCCTGTGGGCATGATGGCGAAGCTGCGGGAGCGACTCGCCGGCTTCGCTGAGTGGGACGATCGCGCCGAGTGGACGGTCGAGGCCAATCCCGAGACGCTGACGCCAGCCCTCGCGAACGACTGGCGGATTGCAGGCGTGAACCGGTTGAGCATCGGAGCGCAGACGTTCCACGAACCGGCGCTTGCCTGGATGGGGCGCATGCACGGCGCGGACGGTCCGGCGAGGGCGTTCGACGCGGCGGCGTCGGCGGGGATCGACAATGTCAGCATCGACCTCATCTTTGCGCTGCCGTCCCGCCTCGGGCGGGACTGGGGCGAGGATCTGGCGCGTGCACTCGCGTTGCGGCCGACGCATGTATCGTTGTACGGACTCACGGCGGAGCAGGCGACGCCGCTCGGCCGGTGGGTCGCCGACGGGCGGGAGTCATTGCCCGCGGAGGAGAGCTACGAAAGCGAGTACCTGCAAGCGGTGTCCGCGCTGACGACGGCGGGCTTCGAACACTACGAGGTGTCGAATTTCGCGAGGCCGGGACTGTCGTCGAGGCACAACGAGGCCTACTGGCGACACGAGTCCTACATCGGGTTGGGACCCGGCGCCCATTCGTACCATGCGCCCGTTCGCTGGTGGAATGTGAGGGACTGGTCGGAGTACCGCAGTCTGGTGACGGGTTCCGGGTCGGCGGTCGCTTCGGACGAGATCGTGGACGCTGTGGCCCTGGACCTGGAGCGGATCTGGCTGGGGCTGCGCGCGCGTCCGGGTCTGCGCGTCACAGGAGGGCCCGGAGGGGTTATGTTGTCGTCCGCGCAGCGGGCGTTGCTGGCGGACTGGTCGGGCGCCGGGCTGCTTCGCGTCGAGGCCGGGTACGCCCTGCCGACGGCCGCGGGCTGGCTGGTCCTCGATCGGCTGGCTGTGGAATTGAGCGACAAATCGGAGATGGTGGCGACGTGAACCTGAACGAGCGCGAAGAGCGGGTCCTGGAGGCGGTGATCAGGACGTACGTGGAGACGGCGGAGCCGGCGGGCAGCCGGACGGTCGCCAAGCGTCACGGTCTGGGTGTATCGCCGGCAACAATCCGCAACGCGATGTCGGACCTGGAAGAGAAAGGGTTCCTCTTCCATCCGCACACGTCCGCCGGTCGCATCCCGACGGACCTCGCGTACCGCTACTACGTCGACACGCTCATGCGTCCCATCCGCCTGCCGGCCGCCGACCAGCGTCGCCTGCGGCGGGAGTTCGCCGAATCCGATGGGTCTGGCCCCCTCGAATGGATCATTCGGCGAGCAACCCAGGTGCTCGGTCTGATCACAGGCGAACTCGGTGTTGCAGTCACGCCGGGACTCGATGAAGTGATCCTCGAGAAGCTCGAGCTTGCACTCGTGTCGAGCGAGAAAATGTTGCTCGTTCTGACGCTGCGGAACGGCCTGGTGCGGACCGTCTACGTGGATGTCCCGATTGCCATTCCAGCCGAGACGCTCAATGCGGTCACGATCATCCTGAACGAGCGCCTTGCCGGCCGCACGCTGACAGAGATCAGGCTGACATTGCCGGAGCGCCTGCGCGACAGCGGGAACGGCGATGCGGGCACGACAGAGCTGTTGAACATTTTTGTGCAGTCGGCGGACGAACTGCTTCAGCCGGTGGAGCGATCTGCGGAGCAGCTGCACCTCGGTCGCACGAGCGTGCTGGCGAATCAACCGGAGTTCGCGAGCGGATCGCAGCTCAAGAACCTGATCGAGTTGACGGAGCAGCGCGACCTGCTGTCCGACATCATCACGGGGCGCGAACACGATCGCATGACGAAGATCACGATCGGTGCGGAACACAAGCATCCTCGCCTTGTGCCGTTCACGCTCGTGACATCCGAATACAGGCTCGGCAACCTGACTGGCGTGATCGGCGTCATCGGGCCGACACGCATGCCGTATGAGAAAGTGGCAGCTATCGTGGAATACACGAGCCTGCTCATGACTGAACTTGCAGAGCCGCCCAGCGGTTCTAATGAATTGAATACCTGAAGACGAACCGCATGCGTGATTACTACGAAATTCTAGGCGTCGCGAAAGACGCCGATGGCGACGCCATCAAGCGTTCCTATCGCAAGCTGGCCCTGCAGTTCCATCCGGACAAGAATGGCGGCAACAAGGACGCCGACGACAGCTTCCGCGAGGCGACCGAAGCCTATGAGGTGCTGCGCGACCCGCAGAAGCGTGCCGCATTTGACCGATACGGCCATGCAGGCGTGCGCGGGTCAGGCGGCGGCGCCGGTGCATACGGAGGTTTCAATTTCTCCGATGCGCTGGACATCTTCATGCGCGATTTCGGCGGGTTCGGTGTCGACGACCTGTTCGGCGGTCGGGGCGGCGCGGGCGGTGGTCGTGGCCGCGCGGCGAGGAAGGGCGCCGATATGCGGGTTCGCCTGCCGCTCACATTCGAGGAAGTCGCGACGGGGGTACGGAAGACGTTGCGCATCGAGCGCCTCGATGCATGCGGCACGTGCACGGGTACGGGCGCGGCCGAAGGCTCGACGCCCGTCCGCTGCGCGACATGCGGCGGAGCGGGCGAAGTACAGCGCGTCCAGCGTTCGTTCCTCGGCCAGCTCGTCAGTGTCATGCCGTGCCCGGAATGCGGCGGCGACGGCCAGCGGATCGAGAAGCTGTGCACCGAGTGTGGCGGCCGCGGCGTCCGGCCGGGTACGACGAACATCGATGTGAGTGTGCCGGCCGGCGTCTCCTCCGGTGACTATCTCACGCTGCGCGGGCAGGGCAACGCCGGGATGCGTGGCGGCCCTCGCGGCGACATCCTCGTCGTTCTCGAGGTCGAGGAAGACGCGCGCTTCACGCGCGATGGTGCCGACCTCATCTATGATCTCGCAATCACGTTCAGCCAGGCCGCGCTCGGCACCGAGATCGATGTGCCACTGGTCGGCGCGCCGAACATGCGCGTGAAGATCGCCGCGGGCACGCAGTCGGGTCGTGTCCTGCGCCTGCGTGCGAAGGGCCTGCCTCATCTCCAGGGTCCGGGCCGCGGCGACCTGCTCGTCCGCGTCATCGTGTGGACACCCACCGATCTGACATCGGAGCAACAACAGCTGTTCAAGAAGATGTCGCAGATCGAGACCGCACCGCCGGCACCTGGCGAGCACGAATCGGGGCGCGGCTTCTGGAGCAAGTTCAAGGAAGCGATCACGGGCACCGGATGACGCTCAAGCGATGGATGCGCGTGCGCGCGGGCAGCACGTCCCCCGAGCAGGCTGACCTCATCGCCGAGGCGCTCGTCGCTGGCGGTGCCGCTGCGGTCGAGATGCAGAGCGACTGCGTGATCACATACCTCGCCGACATCGACACTGCCGACGCCGAAACGACCGCGGCGGGGCTCCTCGCCACGCTGCTCGACGCCACCGGCGAAAACGTTGCCATCCAGTGGGACTGGCTCGATGACGAGGACTGGACGCGCGAGTGGCGGCGGGGCCTCGACGCACGTAAAGTCGGCAATCACTTCATTGTCACGCCAACCTGGATCGAGCCCGCTGCAGGACCCGGTGACATCGTCATCACCATCGACCCGAAGATGGCCTTCGGCACTGGCGAGCATGGCACCACACGGGGGATGCTGCGCCTGATGGAGCGCGCAGTGCAGCCGGGTGATGTCGTCCTCGATGTCGGCGCCGGTTCCGCGATCCTCGCGATCGCGGCCGCGCTCATGGGCGCCGCATCGGCCGATGCTGTCGAGTCGGATCCCGACGCAATCGACAACGCCACCGAGAACATCGAACGCAACGGCGTCGCCTTGCAGGTGACGCTCTCGTGCGAGCTCGTGGATGATGCCTACCTCAGGGCACGACCTGCTCACTACGACGTCATCGTCGCCAATGTCCTGAGCGGCGTGCTCAAGCCGCTCCTGAATGGATTTCGCGATTCCCTCAAGCCCAACGGATTCCTCATGCTCAGTGGGATCCTTCGCGAAGAGGCCGACGGGATGATCGCCGCGGCGGCAGCGGCCGGCTTCGCAGTGGTGGCGGAGGATCGCGAGGACGAGTGGTGGAGCGCACTCCTTCAGCCGCAGGCGCCGGAGACTCCGTGACGACGGCACGGATGACGCGCTCGGCCGCTTCGGCATCCACCAGCGCTGCATTGAGTGCCTGTCTCAACCCGACATCATCTGCAGCAACCGCCGCCAGGGCGATGACGGAGCGTGCGACCATCTGCGCGAGGCCGCTGCCCGTCAAGTCCTCGGCGAGGACCACGCGGGCGTCGGTATCGGCCAGCGCGGCCCGCAGTGCGGCCTCGTACCCGGCACCCCAGCTGCCGGCCGACAGGGCATCCGTGAGGGCCACCGGCGCATCGAGTACCAGGAACCCCGGGGCAGTACGCAGGTCACGCATCAGTTGCGGCGTACTGGCCACATCGGTGCCCAGCTCCGCACTGATCCGATCACGCAGGCGCCCGGCTCCCATCGACCGTGTGGCCTCCAGACCCAGCACGCGCCTGGCACATCCTTCAACATCCGCTCGCATACCCTCGCCTCCTCGAATGAATGCGCTACATTTGCCCGCCTGGCGGGGCGGCGCCATGGCCAGATGGGACAGCGTCACAATCGCGGGGAGGGGACCTTGAGTTCGAGCTGTATTTTTTGCCGGATCGCCACGTACGAGCTGGCGGCGACGATCGTCCATGATGACGAGCACAGCATTGCGTTCCGTGATCTTCATCCGAAGGCGCCGACGCACATTCTGATCATCCCGAAGCAACATGTGTCGAGCGTGAATGACGTGACCAATGATCACGCCGTCGCACTCGGTCATCTGTTCGTGGCCGCGCGTGCGATCGCGGAGGCGGAGGGGTTTGCGAAGAAGGGATACCGCCTGGTGGTCAACACGGGTTCGGACTCGGGCCAGACGGTGGACCACATCCACGTTCATCTGATGGCGGGTCGTGCATTCACGTGGCCGCCAGGTTGATAGCGAAATGAGTGATCTGCGAACGAAGTTGCGAGACGACCTGAATGTGGCGAGGCGCGAGCGTGACAAGGCGAGGACGTCGTTGTTGACAATGACATTGTCTGAGCTGAAGAACCGCGAGATCGAGCTGGGTCGCGAGGCAGTGGATGCGGACGTGATCGAAGTGATCACGAAGGCAGTGAAGCGCCGCAAGGAAGCGGCCGACCAGATCCGTGCAGCGGGCCGCACGGATATGGCGGAGCGCGAAGAGCAGGAAGCGACCGTGCTGAGTGTGTACCTGCCCGCGCAGCTGAGCGAGGACGAAGTTCGCGCGTTCGCGCGGGAAGCTGTTGCGGCGGGCGCGACGAATGTCGGAGCGCTGATGGCGCACATGATGCCGCGTCTGAAGGGTCGCTTCGACGGCAAGGAAGCGAATCGCATTGCCCGCGAGGAGCTGGGCTGACGGCGATCGAAATATGAACCGCCACGCGCTCTCCGTCATCCAGTTTCCTGACGCACTTGCCGTCATCGCGGGGAGCGCCTCGTCCGAGCTGGGTGCGGCGGCAGTGCGTGCACTCACGCCGACGGACAACGGCGTGTGGATCGACGTCGAACTCGATCGTGTGGAAGAGATGGGCGGGTTCCTCCAACGCGCCGATGCGTGGTCGCCGGGCGCCATCCCCGACGTGCGGATGGCATTGCAGCGGTTGTCGGTGGACGGCTCCGTCCTCGACGCGCCGGCCCTGCGGGACATCGGCATCCTGCTGCACAGTGCACGCGCGGCACGCGACGGCATTGCGCACCACGCCGACAACTTCCCGCTGCTCGCCGGCATCGCGCAGCGCATGACCCGCCATGAAGCCGCGGAGGAGTCGATCCGCCGCACGGTCGACGATGCAGGGGAAGTGAAGGACAGCGCGTCGCGTGACCTGATGAAGCTGCGCCGGGATCTGCGCACCACGCGCACGAAGATCGTGCAGAAGCTCGAGGAGTACACGAGCACGCTGCCGTCCCGCTACCAGGTGCACGATGCATCGGTGACTGTGCGCGAAGGCCGCTTCGTGATTCCCATCCGTCGCGAAGGGCGCAACGAGGTTGGCGGCATCGTGCACGACGAGTCGGCGACGGGTGCAACGCTCTTCGTCGAGCCGCCGCTCGCGATTGAGCTGATGAACAGGCTGCGTGAGCTCGAGATTGGGGAAGCGCGCGAAGTCCAGCGTATCCTGCGCGAGCTGACGGATACCTTGCGGCCGGCGCATCCGGGGATGAGCGAGAGTCTCGACGCACTGGTCATGCTCGACTCGCTGTATGCACGCGGCCGCTACATGCTGCACACGTCCGGTCATCGGCCGGTGTTGATCCCCCGCGACAGTCCTGAGCGATACGTCGCGGTCTTCGCGCGGCATGCACTGCTGCTTGCGCAGGGCACGCCGGTCGTGCCGTTCGATCTGTCCATGGACGCAGCGGAAAGCACACTGCTCGTGTCCGGTCCGAACACCGGCGGCAAAACGGTGCTTCTCAAGGCCGTCGGTCTCATGAGCGCGCTCGCGCAGTCCGGCGTCATCCCGCCCGCGGGGCCGGGCACACGATTGCCGATCTTCCGCGATATCTTCGCGGACATCGGGGACGAGCAATCCATCGAGGCAAGTCTCTCTACGTTCTCCGCGCACCTGAAGAATCTGCGCGAGATCATCGAATATGCATCGAACGAGTCGCTCGTCCTGATCGACGAGATCGGCAGCGGTACGGACCCCGCCGAGGGCGGCGCGCTCGCGCATGCGATCCTGCTCGAGCTGACGCATCGCGGCACCATGACCATCGCGACGACGCACCTTGGCCAGCTCAAGCTGCTCGCGACGGAAGACCCGGGTGTGGTGAATGCATCGCTGCAGTTCGATTCCGCGGAGCTGCGTCCGACGTACCGCCTCATCAAGGGTGTACCGGGACGCAGTTACGGCCTGGCGATCGCGAGACGTCTCGGTTTTCCCGAAGAGCTGCTGCAGCGCGCTGAAGAAGCATTGCCGCGTGCGGAGCGGGACGTCGGCCGCCTCCTGGGCGAACTCGAGCAGAAGGAGATGGAGCTCGCGGATTCGCTGGCTGCTACAGAACTCGCGCAGCGGGAGAACAGTGCGTTGCGCCGAGAGCTGGAGGAACGTGCGACGGCGATGCGACAGCGCGAAAAGGACGCCGAGCGTCGAGCTCGCCAGCAGGCGAGGGACCTGCTGCTCAACGCGCGGCAGGAGGTTGAAGCGGCGATCCGCGAAGTGCGTGATGCAGGTGATGGCGCGGATGCAAACCAGCTGCGTGATGCGGCAAAAGCTGCGCGGCGTCGCATCGAGGAGCAGGTCCGTACGCAGGGTGAACGAACGCCGCCGGAAGAGATCATCCCGCTGACGGCGAAATCCGCGAAGCCGGTGGAGGCAGGCTCATACGTGCGCATCGCTGCGACCGGTGCGGAGGGCACTGTGGTCGAACTGCGCGAGAAGCGCGCGGTTATTGAAGTTGGCGGTGTGCGGATGCAGGTGCCCGCGAAAGGTCTTGTCGCGCTCGACCGACCGAAGGCGGGTGCCGCGAAGAGTGCACGCGGCGGATGGAATGCGCCGGACTTCGAGGCATCTCCGGAAGTGGACCTGCGCGGTATGCGTGCGGATGAAGCGATCGCGAAGTTCCATCCCGCACTGGATGCCGCGGTGCAGGCCGCGCTGCCGAGTCTGCGCATCATCCATGGCAAGGGAACCGGCGCATTGCGCGAACTCATTGCTGACCTGCTGCGGGACGATCCGCGGGTCAGGACGATGCGCGCGGGCGGGATCGGCGAAGGCGGTGCGGGCGTGACAGTCGCGGCGCTGCGATGATCCCGGAGAACGTCGTCGACGAAGTTCGAGGCCGTGCCGATATCGTCGAGATCATCGGCGAGCAGGTGAACCTGAAGCGCGCGGGCAAGGAATTCCGCGCGCTGTGCCCGTTCCACCACGAGAAGACGCCGTCGTTCTACGTGCACCCGTCGAAGGGCTTCTTCAAATGCTTCGGCTGCGGTGAGTCGGGTGACGTTTTCAGCTTCCTGATGAAGCGGGGCGGCCTCGGATTCCAGGACGCGGTCCGTGAGCTTGCAGCGCGCTACGGCATCGAGATTCCCGACGAGCGCGTGCCGGAGGGTGAAGAGCCCAACCGCGCAGTCTACGAAGCGATCGCATTCGCAGCGGACCTGTTCCGCGAACAGCTGCTCCACGAAACACTCGGTGCCGCCGCGCGCGCGTACCTCGAGCGGCGTGGCATCTCGCTCGACGCCGCGGAACGATTCCGCATCGGATTTGCACCGCACGAATGGCGTCGCCTGCGCGAGGCCGCGCATCGGCATGGCATCGATGACGAAACGCTGATTGCGGCGGGGCTCATCAAGGAGAGCGAGCGGTCGGAGGATCCATACGACCGGTTCCGCGATCGCATCATTTTCCCGATTGCCGACATCGGGGGTCGTATCGTCGCCTTCGGCGGTCGTACACTGGCTGCCGGTGACGGCATTCCGAAATATCTCAACTCGCCGGAAACGCCGATCTATCACAAGGGCGAGATGCTGTACGGCCTCAACTGGTCGCGCGCCGCGATCCGGCGAGAGGGATCCGCCCTCATTGTCGAGGGCTACATGGATTACGTGGCGCTCGCATCGCGGGGGATCGAGAACGTCGTCGCGGGGATGGGGACCGCACTGACCATCGAGCAGGCCAGCCTGCTCGCCCGGTACTCCGGCAAGGTCCTTCTGCTCTACGACAGTGACAAGGCGGGCCTGAAGGCGACGTTCCGGACGGCGGATGCGCTGCTGCGCGCGGGCGTCCACCCCCTGGTGGTCACCCTTCCCACGGGCGAGGACCCCGACTCGATCGCCCGGCAGGGCGGCGGTGAAGCGCTGCGGCCGTTCCTGTCGACCGCGATGGATGTGGTCGAGCGGAAGATCGCGATGCTGCAGGAGCGGGGTTTCTTTGACGACATCGAGGGGGTCCGCCGCTCCCTCGACCGCCTGCTGCCGACGATCCGGGCAACGGTCGACCCCACGCTGCGGGACATCTACATCGCACGTGTTTCCGAGCGGACGGGCGTGAGGCGAGAGACCCTGGAGGAGGAGACTTCCGAGCCGGAGCAGGTTTCCTTCGCCCCGCGCCGACCGCAGCAGGCGGCGCAGAAGCCGAAACGGGCAGCCCGCGAGAAGAGCTATGCGGCCGAGCGGCTCCTGGTGATGCTGATGCTGCTGGATTCCGCCCGAATCCCGGCCGCGGCGGTACATCTTGTCGAGACCGACTTTCACGATCCTCGGTATCGCGCGATCTTTCAGGAACTGGTGACGGGGCGGACGGTCGACGAACTGGCCGATGTCCTGGGACCGGCTGCGATGAGTGCGGTGGAAGAGATGCGCGCCGATCCGATTGAGATCATGGACGCAAACCTTACATTTGAAGCGGCAGTTGCCGATATGCGTGTGCCGGGCCTATTTCTACAGGTTCAGTATGTGAACGATCGGATGGAAAAGGCCGCGGAAGAACAACAGACGGAGCTGATGCGACGAAAAATCGACTTACAGGCAGAGCTCCAGCGACTTGGCGTCGATACGGGTCTCTCCGTCTGGAAGAAGAGCATACGTCACCGAGGGTGGTCAGGCTCGCCCACTCGACGGCAGGATCCCCCGAACACCGAATCATAAGAATGGAACCCCTCCACATAGCGCTCCTGAGTCTTCAGGAACTCGACCAGGAAATGTCCCGCGCAGAGCTCGCTTTGCGCGACTACGATCCCCAGCTGGCAGAAATCGATTCGCCGATCGCGTCGATGGAGCGGGACCTCGAGAGCACGAAGACACGGCTCACCGAGATGCGCGCGCAGGTTATCAAGCTGGAGAAGGCAGCCGAGACGAAGCGTGAGCGCCTGCGCTCTGTTGAAGCGAGGATGGAAAAAGTCCGCAACGAGCGCGAGCAGATGGCGGTGCATCTCGAGATGGACCTCGTGCGCAAGGCCGCGGATGCGGATGACGCCGAGACGCTGCAGGTGATGGACCAGGTGACGCGCGCCGACCTGAAGCAGGAAGAGCTCGACCGGAACCTTGCGAAGCTGCGCGAAGAGGCCACACCGCGTCGCGACAGCGTGATGGAAGCGCGCAAGGCCGCGGAAGATGCACTCGCGATCCTGCGCGACAAGCGCGACAACATGGCTACACGACTGGATCCGAAGTCCCGTCGTCTGTACGACCAGGTCCGCAAGGGCAAGTCGACCGTCGCACTCGCCGAGATGACGGCAGAGGGCGCCTGCGGTCACTGCTTCAATGTCCTGCCGCTGCAGGAGCAGAGTGAGGTCAGGCGAGGCCTGACACTGCACCGCTGCGAAGCATGCGGTGTGATCCTGTTCGCGAGCTGATCACGGCGTGGGCATTGTGGAGCCGCCCCCGCCGGACGTAACCGCTCGCGGCAATCTGGCGACCCTTACACGGAAGTGGGTGCGCCGGTCGCACGACTCGCCCGCCTCCGTCATTGACGACCTCGAGGCACAGCTGCGCCTCCCGCGGCCTCTCTGCACGCTGCTCGCGCAACGCGGGTTCGGCCAGCCCGACCTCGCCAAGGCCTTTCTCAAGCCGCGCATCGACAACCTCACCGATCCCTACGGCCTCGCCGGTATGGATCACGCAGTCGCGCGCATTCAACGCGCGATCGACACGCGAGAAACCATCCTCGTCCACGGCGACTACGATGTCGACGGCATCTGTGGCGCTTCGCTGTTCACGCTCGTGCTGCGAGGTCTCGGCGCGCACGTCGAGCCCTTCGTGCCGCACCGCCTGACGGACGGCTATGACCTGGGCCAGGCAGGCATCCGACGCGCCGTCGAGGTTGAGGCGACACTGATCCTCACGGTCGACTGCGGCATTGTTGCGCACGACGCGGTGGCGGCCGCGAAGACTGCTGGCATCGACGTCATCATCACGGACCATCACACACCCGGCCCACGCCTTCCCGATGCTTGCGCCGTCGTCAATCCGAATCGTGCGGACTGCACGTTCAGCGAAAAAGGACTCGTCGGTGCTGGCGTCGCGTTCAAGGTATGCCAGGCGCTTACGCGCGCGCGCGGCGGTGATGAACAGGATCTGCTGTGGCATCTCGACCTGGTCGCGATTGCAACGATCGCGGACCTCGCGCCGCTTTCCGGTGAGAATCGCGCACTCACACACTACGGCCTGCGGGTGCTCGAGCAGACGCGCAATGTCGGGCTCGCCGCGCTGCTCGGTGCCGCCGGCCTCGATGCATCGCTGGGACTTTCCGCCGGCCAGATCAGCCACGCACTCGCGCCCCGCCTGAATGCCGTTGGTCGCATGGGCGCAGCCGCGCGAGGCGTGCAGCTCCTGTTGTGCACGGACCCTGCAGCCGCGGCACCGCTTGCCGCCGAGACGGAACAGGAGAACCGTACGCGACAGAGCGTCGATCGGGAAACGCTGCGACAGGCACTCGAGATGCTCGACGCGACATACGACCCGCAACGCGACTATGGCGTCGTGCTCGCCGCGGAGGGCTGGCATCCCGGTGTCATCGGCATTGTCGCATCACGCGTGGTTGAACGCATTCACCGGCCCGTGATCATGATTGCACTGGACCCGTCGACGCAGACCGGCCGTGGCAGTGCGCGTTCGATCCCGCCGTTCGACCTGTATTCAGCCATCGATCGCTGCGGCCGCTGGCTCGAACGCTATGGCGGCCACCACCAGGCGGCGGGCATGGAAATCCGCGCGGACCGCGTGGCATCATTCCGCACTGCATTCAACGAACAGGCGAGGGCCGTCCTTGCACCCGCAGACCTGATCCCGGAATGCAAGCTGGACATCGAACTGACGCTGGGCGAGGCGTCCGGCCAGCTGCTTCGGCTGCTGCGTCATTTCGGACCATTCGGGATGGGCAATCCGTCGCCGGTATTCGTCTCCCGCGCAGTCACAGTGGTCGGCTACCCGAAGGAAGTCGGGGATGGTCATCTCAAGTTGACGTTGATGCAGGACGGGGCAAGGCTTCCCGCCATCGGGTTCCGTCTTGCCGACAAGCTCCTGGAAATGGATGTCACGCGCGGACCGATCGACGTGGCATATCAGCTTCAGGAGAACCATTACAACGGCCGGGTCGAGCTGCAGGCGCGACTGATCGATTTCCGGATGAGTGCATGAGGATCATCGCAGGACGCTGGCGTGGCCACACGATTGCCTCACCGCCGGGACACAAGACTCGCCCGACCACGGACCGCGTGCGCGAAGCATGGATGAGTGCAGTGCAGCTGGACCTGCCGGATGCGAAGGTGCTCGACCTGTTTGCAGGATCGGGTGCGCTCGGACTGGAAGCGCTCTCGCGCGGTGCGCAGCATGTGACGTTCGTGGAGAAGGCGGGCGGCCCGCTGCGGGTGCTGCAGGCCAATGTTCACAAGCTGCGCGCGGAGGCCGAAGTCGACGTCGTGCGCGGCGATGCACTGAAGTATGCGGCAGGCCTTGCGGAGGGTGCGTTCGACATCGTGTTCGCCGACCCGCCGTATGGCACGGGCGAGGCGGAAGGCCTCGCCGAGCTGTTCCGCGCATGCAGTTTCGCACAGCAGTTGTGGATCGAGCATCGTGCAGGCGAGCCGATCCCGCAGCTGCCCGGCGCCCACACCAGGCGGTATGGTGATACCGCGCTGACCTTCATTCCCGCACCGGAGTCCGCATGAATCGCGTTGCGATCTATCCCGGCTCGTTCGATCCGATCACCCGCGGCCACGAGAATATCATTCAGCGTGCTTTGATGCTGTTCGACAACGTGATCGTCGCGGTGGCACACCGTCGTACGCAGAAGAAGGAAGGCCTGTTCAAGATCCAGGAACGGGTGAAGATGATCGAGAAGGCGTTCGAGGGGGAATCGCGGGTCGTAGCGACGGAGTTCGATGGCCTGCTTGTCGACTACGCGCGCAAGATGGAAGCGCGCATCATCATCCGCGGTCTGCGTGCCGTGTCGGACTTCGAGTACGAGTTCCAGATGGCGCTGATGAACCGTCACCTCAGTCCGGAAATCGAGACGATCTTCCTCGCGCCTGCGGAGCAGTACTCCTATCTGTCGGCGTCATTCATTCGTGAGATCGGATCACTCGGAGGGTCCGTCCGCGAGTTTGTGAATCCGAACGTGCACGAAGCTCTGCAGCGCAAGTTTGGACCGCTCGCGTGATCGAAGCTACGTTCCGCGAACAGATCCGTCAGCGCGCGTCCGCGCAGCAACGCCGCATTGTGCTGCCGGAGAGTGACGACCCGCGGATTCTCGAAGCGGCGGCACGCATGCAGCGAGACGGCATCGCGCATCCCGTCCTCATCGGCAACCCCGCCATTGTCCGAGCGGCGCTTGCAGCGCACGGCGCGGACGCCGATGCCATCGAGGTCATCGATCCTGCCACCGCGCTGATCCGTCCTTCGCTGGCGAGCGCGCTCGCGGCCAGGCGTGCCCATCGCGGGTGGACGGACGCCGAGGCGGACGCTCGCCTCACGGATCCACTCCTCTTCGCATGCATGCTCGTCCGAACGGGCGAGGCGCACGGCTGTGTCGCCGGTGCTGTGCGTACCACGGGCGACGTCATCCGCGCGGCCCTCTGGGCCATCGGCACGTCGCCCGGCATACGGTCCGTGTCGTCCTCGTTCTACATGGTCGTGCAGCCCTTCCGGGACGCGTCGACCAGCGAAGTCCTCACGTTCACCGACGCTGCCGTCGTCGCCGAGCCGGATGTCCGAACCCTCGCCGATATCGCCGCGGCCGCGGTGGCAGCACGGCGACGGATCGTGGGCGACGAGCCCCGCGTCGCATTCCTCTCATACTCGACCCGGGGCAGCGCGGGGGGCGCGGCGGTGACACGGGTCCGTGACGCATTCACGCTGTTCCGTGCGGAACACCCGGACGTGATCGCGGACGGCGAGATGCAGGCGGACACCGCACTGATCGAGGCGATCTCGACGAGGAAGGCGCCCGGTTCCGCACTGGCGGGGCGAGCCAACATCCTGGTGTTTCCGAACCTCGACGCCGGCAACATCGCGTACAAGCTGGTGCAGCGGCTGGCGGGCGCGGACGCGCTGGGACCCGTGCTCCAGGGACTGGACCGGCCGTGCAGCGATCTTTCGCGGGGCGCGAGCACAGACGACATTGTGGATGTCGCATGCGTAACGGCATTGCAGGCGTAGGCACCGATCTTGCCCCACGGCGGGGAACCGATGCCGGTCAATACTACATGGAGGGGCGATGAGCTTCGACGTAAAGAAGCAGGGCGATGTCACGGTCATTGATGTCGAGGGGCAGTTGATCGTGGGTAACCGTCAGGAACTGAAGCAGAAGGTACTGGAGGAGCTGGAGGGTGGGGCGCGCAAGTTCCTGATCGACTTCTCGAGCACGGGCTACATCGATTCGTCAGGCTTGGGCGTGCTTGTGAGCCTGTCCAAGAAGATCCGTGAGCAGGGCGGCGAACTGCGCCTTGCCAACCTGAACGAAGACCTCCGTACGCTGTTCGAGCTGACCAAGCTCGACACGCTGTTCCATATCGCGAACAGCCGCGACGAAGCGCTCTCGTCCTTCTGACCTTCCGCCGCTCCTCGCGGGCGGTTATCATAGCGGAATGCAGCGAGACTACGTCCTGGAGCTTCCCAACGACCTCCGCAAGATCGAGGGGTCCGTTGAGGAGCTGATGGAAAAGGCGCAGGAGGTCGGGTTCGATTCCGACCGCCTGCGTCTCAATTTGAGGGTTTGCGTCACGGAAGCGCTGGCCAATGCGATGCTCTACGGCAACTGCCGCGACCCTCGCAAGTGCGTCCGCGTCGAAGCGCACCTCAGCCCTGAATGCATCTCCGTCGAAGTCACCGACGAGGGCCGCGGCTTCAATCCCGACACCGTGATCGACCCCACACTGCCCGCGAACCGGCTGCGCGCCGGCGGCCGCGGCCTCTTCCTGATCCGCAAGCTCATGGACCAGGTCGAATTCAATGAGCGGGGCAACTCGATCAAGATGGTCCTGTTCAGCAGGAGTGCAGCACCGGCCCGACGCGTCGGGTCATGACACCCGCGGCCCTCGCCGACCTCACACCGCTCCCTCGCTCCGTCAGCAGCGTGATCGAGAGCTATCGCGACACGCATCCCGATGCCGAGCCTCGCCTGTGGGCGGAACGCGACGGCACATGGATCTGTCTGTATCCGCTCGGTGTGCAGCCGGACGCGGCAGGTGTGCGACATCAGGTCGAGGTCGCAGAAGGTCCTGCCCTCGCCATTGAAGTCATTACACCGGGCGGCGATCAACAGCAGGGCCGATTCCTCGCACAAGTGTTGTCACAGACGATCCATCACGAGATGGAAGCACGCTCTGCTGCGCGCGAGTTGTCGGAGCGCTACGAAGAAATCAACCTGCTGTATTTCATCAGCGAGATTCTCGGCTCCGTGCTGTCACTCACGGAGGCTGCGACGCGCATCCTGTACGAGGTCGCGGATGTGCTCGGCGCACGTCGTGCCTCGTTGTGGGTGCACAGTCCGGCGGATGAAACACTCAGCCTTGCAGCGGCCGTAGGCGAGGACGGCCTCACGGGTCCGATCATGGTAGACGATCCTGACTCGGCGACGGCACTCGTGTTCCGGGACCGGCAGGCGCTCAATCTGGAGCGAGGCGTCGTTCTCGCGAATGTGCCCCGACTGGAGCCACCGCCCAAGCGTTTCGAGGCGTTCCTGTCGGTGCCGATCAACTACACGCCGCCCGAAGGAACGACGCGAACTATCGGTGTCATCACGCTGGTCGGCCGTCGCAACAACGTACGATTCAGTGCGGGCGATGCGCGCCTGCTGTCGGCGATCGCGAGCCAGGTCGGCGCCGCCCTCGAGACGCAGCGTCTGGTCGCGGAGAGCCTGCAGCAGGAACGTCTGGTTCGCGAGCTGGAACTCGCGCACGACCTTCAGCTCAAACTGCTTCCCGACCTTGCTGCATTCGAGGGGCCGCCCGATGTGGCGGGACGCTGCGCGCCGGCGCAGTCCGTGGGTGGCGACTTCTATCATCTCATCCGCCTGTCCAGTGATCGCGTTGGCGTGATGATCGGCGATGTATCGAGTCATGGCTTTCCGGCCGCACTCATCATGACGCTCACCATGAGCGCCGTCGCCATCTACTCGCAGGATGAGGGACCGCCGGCCGAAGTCCTGAAGCGCGTGCATCGAGCTGTCATCAAGGAGCTCGAGTCGACAGAGATGTACCTGACGCTCTTTTACGGAGTGGTCGACCGCAGCACGAAGACGATCGTGTACGCGAACGCGGGGCATCCGCATGCGTTCCGCATCCGCGCGGATGGCGAATCGCTGCGTCTCGGCGCGACTGCATTGCCGCTCGGTATGGTGACGCTCGACGAGTACGTGGAAGCGACTGCATCATGGGATGAGAACGATCTGCTGTTCCTCTTCACGGATGGTTTGTCCGACGTGTATCAATCGGGTGCAATAAAGGGCGAGGCCGCGATGGTGCAGGATGTCGCACAACGCAGGGCAGCACCGCTGCGCGATGTGATCAAACACATCTTTGCGACGGCGGATCGATCGAAGTCGGATGTCCCGGCTGACGACCGCACGGCACTCCTGGTCCGGGGATGAACGGACCGCACCGCGCGAAGCGGTCGCTCGGTCAGAACTTCCTCACGGATCCCACGTATCAGCAGCGCATCGTCGCGGCACTCGATCCTTCGCCTGACGATGTCGTCATTGAGATCGGGCCCGGACAAGGCGCGCTAACCCGGCATCTCGACGGCACCGTCGGTCGCCTCATCCTGATCGAGCTGGATGACAGCCTCGCGCACGCGCTGGAGGAGAAGTACGAAGCGCGTGACGACGTGCATGTCGTGCACGCGGATGTGCTCTCCGTCGACATCTGCGCGCTCGTCGGCACCTCGCCGACGTTCAAGGTCATCGGTAACATCCCGTACAACATCACGACACCGATCATCTTCAAGCTGCTCGAGCGGGCGTGCAGGCCCGCGGTGATTGTCCTGATGGTGCAGAAGGAACTGGCCGATCGCGTGGTCAGTCCGGAAGGCGGGCGAACGTACGGCGCGCTCAGTGTCGGCGTGCAGGCGCTCGCCGACGTCAAGCGGCTCTTCAATGTCGGCCGGGGTTCGTTCTTCCCATCGCCCAATGTCGACTCCACCGTCATGCGCATCGTTCCGCATCAGCCACCACGCCTGACCGTGCAGGAAGAGCTTGACCTGCGTTCCCTCACGCGCACTGCATTCGGCTGGCGACGCAAACAGCTACAGAAGATTCTCCGTGCCTCGCCCGGTTACGACGTGAGCACGGACGAAGTCGCAGAGATCGAGGCCGCGGCCGGTACGCCGATGACCGCGCGGCCGGAAACGCTCGCACCTGCACAGTTCGTCGAGCTGGCTCGCGTACTGCGCGCCCGCGGACTGCCGGCCGACGCGGCTGCGCACCACACGGACTGGGAGTGAGCGTGGAACGGGAGGCGTTTCTGCCCATGCTCGCGCACGAACTGCGGTCCCCGATCTCCGCGATCATCGGCTATCAGGACCTCATCAGCGAAGGGCTCCTCGGAGAGATGGACCCCCGCATCGCCGAAGGCCTTCAGCGCGTACGGTCATCCGCCAATCAGCTGCTCGCGCTCGTTGCAAGTCTCGGCGAGGCCGATACGGATCTCGGAAATCTCCACGTCGAAATCGATGACGAGGACGCGCGCACCATCATCGACGACGCCCTCGCGGAAGTCGAGGGTGACGCCAATGGACGCGACACCACCATCATCATCGATCACCTGCCTGCGAGCACTGTATTCCGCACCGACCGCGATCGGGTCTCCCGCGCACTCCTGCTCGCCTTCCACGCGGCAATCCGCAGCACAGCCGCTGGCAGCATTCACATCGACGCCCAGTTGGACGACATCGGTTTCGCCTGCACCATCCGCGGGGCGCGCTTCGATCCCGCAAATCATGCCATCCCGAACGGCGCGCTCGAGGCCAGTAGCGCCACCGCCATGAGACTCGCCATGGCCGGACAGGCCATCCGGCCCCTCCGCGGCACCGTCACCCTCGGCGAGCACAACGGTATCTCGGCGCTCACCATCGCCGTCCCGCACGCAGCGAAAGCGATTGACGAAGTCGCAGATCGCTGATTAGGTTGGTTTTGTGAAACGATTCACAAGCGGGCCTGACGGGCCTGAAGCCGGGCGAGGGAAGTGAGCTGTCGGTCATGAAGAAGGTCCCCGAATCCACAGTCGGCAGACTCTCCCTATACTTGCGGTTGTTGCGCGAGCAGTCGGGTCGTGGCGTTGTGACGCTGTCGAGCGGTGAGCTGGCGGAGCAGGCGGGCACAACGGCAGCGCAGGTTCGCAAGGACCTGTCGTTCTTTGGCACGTTCGGCAAGCGTGGGCTGGGCTACGCGGTTCCGGAGCTGGTGGAATCGCTGCGCTCGATTCTTGGCCTGGAACGAAGCTGGCGGGTCGCGCTGGTTGGTGCGGGCAAGATCGGCACGGCGCTGCTCGGCTACCAGGACCTGCGGAAGCAGGGGTTCGTCATCGAGAGCGTGTTCGACTCGGATCCGGCGAAGGTGGGGCGGCGGTGGAACGATCTGTTGATCCGTCCGGCCGACGAGCTCGAGGCGGCACTGGCGTCTGGCATCGATATCG
>JBBSJG010000002.1:0-53205 GCA_038257485.1 Longimicrobiales bacterium
ATCCTGCTCGACATCGGACGCCGCGAAGTGGCCGGTGCCGTCTTCGTCCGCATACCGCTCGTTCAGGTCCGCCGTCAGCAGTTCGATCAGCTGATGACCCGCCGGCGGGATCTCGTGCGCCCGCGTGATGCGCAGCGTCACCTGCCGCTGCCCGCCGGACGAAGCGTGTCGATCTGCTCATGGATAACCTTGCGCAGCTGCAGCGGCTGCGAAACCATCGAGAAGCTCTCTTTCGTGCCGCCCGTACCCTGCACCGTCACGGTACCATAGCCGAGAATGCGGCCGAACAGGCTCTGGTCCACGGACACCGCTTCGACCTTCTCGAGCAGTGTCTCCATCGTGCGACGACTTACGACCCCTCGTTTCGCGATCAGACGGCGGGTCGTGATGACGAACTCCGTGCTCGACCCCTTCATATACGCGATCGCACCGAGGATCCCCGACAGTCCCGCCAGCGCGATCGCAACCGGTTCATAGACGAACCACGAGCCGACGGCCAGCAGGAACACCGCGACCGCCTGACTGTAGATCGACCAGTGAATCTTCGCGCGGTAGATAGGATCCTCATCACGCGTCATGCTTTCCGCCGACGCGTAGCTCGCGTCTACCCGGGATGCGACGGCGGACACGCCAATCTCAGCGAACCCGACCCGACGCGTCGGATCGGGGACGCCGCAGCGCGGACATGCCGCGGCCTCCGTACTCACCTGACTGCCACATTCGCGGCATGCCTGCAACGCCATGCACCCTCCTCGTGTCGTCTATCCCTACAGCTTCATCGTGATAATCGCCTGCCTGCACACCGGCTCGCAGTCATCTCCATTCGGCCGCGTCTCCTGGTACGTCACCGTCGCCGCGCGCCGCACCGTCCGATCCGGCAGTCGAATTTCAACCTGCACATTCTGTGATGTAACCCCTGCTACAAAAGTGCCGCCCGTGCACGGACTGGTTGGATTGCATGTGACCAGCGTTTCCTTGCCGCCTGACTGCACCGCGACGGTGTACGAAGCGGGGGCGACACCGTCGATCCGCACGATCAATCCGTCGCTGCAACCGATCAATGTGCACTTCTCCTCGATGTCCAACGCATTGCATGACACGAAGAGCGCGGACGCAGCCAGCAGCATGATCAGTCGCATCGTTCCCTGCTTTCGCACTATTTCGAGCCGCCGGCCATGCGACTCATCAGCACCAGCTGACCCGCATGGTAGAGTGCATGCTGAATCGCACCGTGCAGAAGTGTATACTTCGTATAGCTCTGACCCGTCATGGATTGCTTCAGGATCGCGTCGTCCGCCCCGTCGAGCGCATTCTGCAGCGCGTCATGCGCGGAGTGCAGTCGCTCCATTGCATCCTCCCAGGCAGCTGACCCCTCGCCAGTCGGCGGAGGCCAGTCCTGCACGTCCGTCAAGCGCGCGGGCTCGCCCGCTATGCGACGGCGAGCCGCGTCCAGCCACGCCGCGATGTGAAGCACAATCTCGCACGCACTGTGACCATCCGCATACGGACGCGTGCCGCTATGCTTGACCGCCACGGACTCCATTGCTTCGGTTACCGACGGGCCGTGCCACGCATCGCCGTCTATGGCACGCCGCAGCTGGTCCTGAATTCGCTCGATCTCCGTTCGCATCTGCCCCCTTTTTTGTCGAGTCATAGACGCCCGGCGTCACGCCGCCCGTGCATCCGGGCCTTCGCGTGCAACGTCCGCGCGCGCGGCCAACTCGGACTCTGCGTGAATCGACATCCCCAGATCGCGCAGGAGACCGTCCTGCACGCCATACACCCAGCCGTGCACCGACAGGGTCTGACCGCGGCTCCAGGCGTCCCGGATCACTGTCGTCTGCACGACGTTGACAACCTGCTCGACCACATTCAGCTCGCACAGGCGGTGGTGACGCGTTGCCTCGTCAGGCAGGGCATCGAGCTGCGACTGGTGCTTCCAACGAACGTCCTGGACGTGACGCAGCCAGTTGTCGACCAGCCCGAGCTTCGAATCCCGCAGCGCGGCCAGCACACCACCACAGTCGTAGTGACCGCATACGATAATGTGGCGAACCTTGAGTACGTCTACCGCGAACTGGATCGCGGACAGGCAGTTGAGGTCGGCGTGCACCACGACGTTGGCGACATTCCGATGGACGAACATCTCGCCCGGCAGCAGTCCTGTGATCTGGTTCGCCGGGACACGACTGTCCGAGCACCCGATCCACAGGAACTCCGGGCCCTGCTGATGGAACAGGCGTTCGAAGAACGCGGGATCCTGCCGCGTCATCTCTCCCGCCCACGCGATGTTGTTGTCGAACAGATGATCCAGTGCGCGCATCACGTATCCTTATTTGGCCTTCAATACATCATACTTGAGAAACATGATGCCGCTCTTCGCGTAGTGATGATGCCCCATCAGACGGAGCTTGTGACTCGCTGCCGGCGAAGGCAGCATCGGCGTGCCACCACCGAGCACGACCGGGATGATGGCAGGCTCAACCGTGTCTACGCAATCGTTCGCACAGTCATCCTCATCTCGCAGCGGTCAAGACCTTCGGAATAGCCGTTCGGGATGACTTCCGTCAGCATCCGGCCGAGACCCAGGCCGTGCATGTCCTGCTGAACGGCAGGCATGCATCGATCAGCCGATCTGCATGCCTACGGCGATTGCATGACACACACTGCCGCCCAGCACGAACAGGTGCCACACCGCGTGCGCGTACGGGACGCGGCGGCTGTGATAGAAGAGCGTGCCACCCGTATAGAACACGCCGCCGGCCACCAGCCACAGCAGTGTCGTCGGCGTCAATCGCTGCATCATCGGAATCGCCGCGACCACGATCAGCCACCCCATTCCAATGTAGATCGCCGTCGACAGACGCATCAGGCGGCCGGTCGTGAAAAGCTTGAAGATCACCCCCGCGAACGCCATCGCCCAGATCACACCCAGCAGGCTCCATCCCCACCCGCCACGCAACGCCCCCAGCATGAAGGGTGTGTACGTTCCGGCAATCAGCAAATAGATCGCGCAGTGGTCAAGCACCTGCAGACGCGCGCGCGCACGCACCGACTTCGCCGTGTGATACAGCGTCGACGCGGTGTACAGGAGGATGAGCGTTCCTCCGAAAATCGCACTGCCCGTGACGTGCCACGCACTGCCACGCGCGACCGACAGCCACACCAGCACACCAGTCGCCACGATGCTCGCGACAACGCCAAGGCCGTGCGTTATGCTGTTCGCCAGCGCCTCGCGCCTCGCGATCAACGCCACGTCGGCACCCCCCGCCGGAGGGTCATCAATGTTCACCATACTCGCTTCCACCTCTGGTAACGCGGCCACTCTAATATACCTCACCCCGTAGCGCGACTGAAGTACATCGAATTGTGCACGACTCCGATGCTCCCCATCCGCACTGCAGACTTGGGGGGTGGTCGGATAACTGTATATGTACCAATGGCTTTTCAAGCCAAAGTCAACGGGGGCGTAGAGTTTTCGCACGATTTGCGTTACATTGTGGAAATGTCTCCCGCGGGGGAGCGGTCAGATGATTGAAAGGATGGCGAAATGATTTACGGCAACAGCTCCAAGCGGCTCCGCCATGAAGATCTTCACGTCGACATCACCGGACGCGAAGCGTGGGTTTCCGGCCTCGATCGCGCGCCGCGCGTGGGTCAGCAGGTGTACTGCACGCAGGGCCTCGCGAGTGTGAGTCGCGTGCTCGGCAAGACGAGCGATGGTGGGCGTCTGCTCGAGCTGCGTCTCGCGGACACGGCACCGCCGTTTTTTGCTGCCGCATCGAACGTCCTGGTCGACCCGGCAGAAGCACCGTAGTCATCCGCCGATCAAGATTATGAAAAGAGCCGTCGCGGTTGCGACGGCTCTTTCTTTTTGTCCGCAGGTTGGCAGCACTGTCCGAGGCCGACCTCAGCGCGTCGACCCCGCCTCGTACATTTCTCGGTTCTTCGCTTCTTCACGGTCCTCGCGGTTGGACCATCGGAAGAACATGATGGTAATGGCGATCCAGAACAGTCCCATCCCGGGCACCCACATGATCAGGCCGCCGGTCTGCTGGTCGTCGATGACGCTCATGTTGAACAGGCGAGGTGATGCCGCATACCACGGGTAGAGGACGTCGGGCGCGAGTGTGATCAGCGCCGAGACGATCGACATCGGGATGCTGAATGCAAACATGTAGAGGAGCCGGACGGGCGGCTCCATGCGTGCCAGCTCCGGCACGGGTCGGATGACTGGATACCACATGATGGTCGCCGCCGCGATGAACATGACGTGCTGAACGATGTGCGTGACGTGCTGTTCCAGTGCCCAGTTGTACAAGAACGGGAAATGCCATCCGATGAAGACGATGTTGTAGATGGCAAATGCAACGAGCGGATTGTTGAGTGCGCGCGCGCTCGCATTGATCCAGCGATAGCGCAGGATCGGTCGGATCAGCCACGCGGGCAGCGCCATCAGCCAGAGCGGCGGACAGAGCAGCGTGATGATCAGGTGCTGCACCATGTGCGCACTGAACAGGAACGAGTCGGAGAGGTCGTGCAGCGGCCCGTTCAGCGACAGGAACAGCAGGACCGTTCCGCCGATGAAGGAAACGACCTGAATGGGCTCTACGGGTTCGTCGGAGAGCTTGAACTTCCGGCGCAGCGGACCGATGGCGTAGAGGTACGCACCGATCCAGGCGAGACAACCGATGAGAACGGACGGGTGGATGGTCCACGTCGTCCATGAAAATGTCTCATCCCCGTGCAGCAGTGCTAGCGAATACAACATACTCCGAATTCCCGGACCGGCCTCAGCCGGTCCCTGCTACCAGCTACCAGGCGAACTTCGGCAGCCACTTGAACAGCATGATCATGCCGACCACTACCAGGACGGCCAGGAAGAGCGGGCCGAAGAAGACCCGGCTCAGCACTTTGTTGTCATAGCGCAGGTGCATGAAGAACTGCACGACCGTTACGAACTTCACCACCGACAGCACGATGAGCAGCGGGATCAGGATGCCTTCGAGCGCCTTGATGTAGAAGATCACCACTTCCACGGCGGTGATCAGCGTCAGGATGATCCCCACGATCACGTATGTGCGCGCGCTGCCGTGCGCCACCTCGGCGGGTGCCGTCGTCATATCGTGATCGGGCGCGCCGTGCGCGTGTGCGTGTGAATCGGCCATCGGTACTACTCCTACTTGATCAGGTAGATCAGCGTGAAGATCACGATCCAGACAATGTCGACGAAGTGCCAGTACAGGCCTGCAATCTCGAGGCGCAGCGACTCACGTGGCCCCATGCGGCCGCGCATCATGTCGACTGCGAGCATGAGCAGCCACATCACGCCGATCGAAACGTGCGCGCCGTGGAATCCCGTCAGCACGAAGAACGTCGAGCCGAACAGGTTCTTCTGGAGCGTAAGGCCTTCGTGATAGAAATGTGTGAACTCGAATGCCTGGAAGCCCAGGAAGATCAAGCCGAGACCCGCCGTCAACAGCGTGTAGATGATCGCCTTCTTGCGCGTGGTGTGCTGCAATGCATCCAGCGCGAGCACCATGGCGAGAGAACTCATCAGGAGCACGAACGTCGATGCGGACGTGATCGGAATGTCCAGCAGCTCCGATGCGTACGGACCGACCACGCTCTCGTTCTTGTAGACCATGTACGCCGCGATGAGCGTACCGAAGAACAGGGTCTCGGATCCGAGGAATACCCAGAAGCCCAGCTTCCACATCGAGATGCCCGTCGTCGTATAGGGCACCGCGTGTGCATGGCCGTCATGGCCGTCGTGGCCGTGTGTCGTTGTTACCGCGTCTGCCTGCGCCACAAAAAGTTCCTCGTTGTCAGTGCGTAGGCTCGTAGGCCCAGTTGATCGTCGCGATGATCAGCCACGTCATGCCGATGAGCGGTGCCCACCAGATTCCGGTCATGAAGAGTGCGACCGTGAGTATGACGCCCCCGGAAGTGATCAGCGGCCAGTAAGACGACGGCGGCATATGGATGTTCGGTTCCATCTCGCCCCGCGCCGCATCTTCGACGGCTTCCGCCTCGAGCCACAGCGGTTCACGCGTGTGAACCACCGGCAGGCGGTTGAAGTTGTGCTCCGCCGGCGGCGAAGAAGTGGCCCACTCGAGTGTCGCCGCGCCCCACGGATTCGTTCCGGACGCTTTCCCCCGCTTCATGCTCCACAGGATGTTGGCGATGAAGACGAGCACGGCCAGTGCCTGGAACAGCACACCAACCGTGGACAGCATGTTCAACCCGCCGAGGTTCAGCTCAGCCGAGTATGTGAATGTGCGGCGAGGCATGCCGAGCAGGCCGATCCAGTGCTGTGGCATGAATGTCATGTTGAAGCCGAGCACGAAGATCCAGAAATGAATCTTGCCGAGCGTCTCGCTCATCATCTTGCCCGTCAGCTTCGGGAACCAGTAGTAGACGGATCCGAAGATCGCGAAGATGAGGCCGCCGATGAGGACGTAGTGGAAGTGAGCAACGACGAAGTAGGTATCGGTCTGCTGCAGGTCATGCGGTGAGGTAGCGTGCATGACGCCGGAGACGCCGCCGATCGTGAACTCGATCAGCATGCCCACTGCAAACAGCATGGCGGTGGTAAAGCGGATGGACCCGCCGAACATCGTCGCCATCCAGTTGAAGATCTTCACGCCAGTCGGGATGGCGATGATCATCGTGGAGATGGTAAAGAACGTATCGGCAATGGGACCCATGCCGGTTGCGAACATGTGGTGTGCCCATACGCCCCAGCCGATGAGGCCGATCAGCGACGCCGAGTACACCATGACTGCGTAGCCGAAGAGCGGCTTGCGCGAGAATGTCGGGATGATCTCCGACACGATGCCGAATGCCGGCAGGATCAGGATGTAGACTTCAGGGTGACCGAACATCCAGAAGATGTGCTGCCACACCATCGGGTCACCGCCCGCCATGGTCTGGAAGAAATTGGTGTCCCACCAGCGGTCGAACGTGATCATGAACAGCGCGACTGCGAACACCGGCAGTGCCGTCGCGATCAGGAAGGACGTGATGAACGCCATCCATGTGAACAGCGGCATGCGCATGAGCGTCATGCCGGGGCATCGCATGTTGATGATCGTAGTGATGAAGTTGACAGCACCCATGATCGATGCGGCGCCGAGCGCCTGCAGGCCGAGTGCCCAGAAGTCCGTATTGAGACCCGGTGAATAGTCGCGGGACGTCAGGTTGGCGTAGCCGAACCAGCCCGCGTTCGGCGCTGCGTCGAAGAGCCAGGACGAGTTCATGAACAACGCGCCGAGCAGGAATATCCAGAACGACAGCGCGTTCAGCCGCGGGAACGCGACGTCACGTGCGCCGATCTGGAGCGGCACGATGTAGTTGAAGAGTGCGACGGCGATCGGCATGCCGACCATGAACACCATGGTCGTGCCGTGCATCGTGAACAGCGAGTTGTACGTCTCCGCTGTCAGGAACGTGTTCTCGGGCTTCGCGAGCTGGATCCGGATCAGCGTCGCCTCGAGGCCGCCGACCAGCATGAAGAACAGCGCCGTGACGCCGTACATGATGCCGATCTTCTTGTGGTCTACCGTCGTCATCAGGTCCCAGATCAGCGATTTCTTCTTCGCTGTCGGGTGGCCTGTGGACGGGACATGTGCTGCGATGGTCGCCATATGCTTTCAGCTCGTGTTCGATTGCTACTTCAGGCTCTTCAGATACCGCGCGATCGCATAGACCTGCGCATCGCTCAGACCCGTTGGTGCCGCGCCACTCTTGCCCGCCTGCATTGTCCCCGGCATCAGCGCGCCCGGCTTCATTGCATTCGGATTGTGGATCCACTTCTGTATGTTCTCGAGTGTCGCCGGCGCCACGCCGGCACCCACCTTTGGACGCTGTCCGAAATTGGTCAGGCTCGGTCCGAGCACACCCGCTGCGGTTGTGCCGGCGATCTTGTGACACGCGATGCACTGTGAGGCGAGGAAAATCTTCTTGCCTTCCGCCGCCCACACCGAATCCGGGATCTCGGCGAGGACCGGCGAACCGATCCCCGTCGGTGCCGGCATGTCCAGGCTCAGCTTCGGCGCACCGGCAGGTGCTGCGGGTGCCTGCGCGACAGGGACCGTCGCCGATGTATTGGAGGCCAGCGCGACCGCCGTCGCATTCGGCTGTGCAGGCGCGACCTGGGCGCCCGCTGGCTTCATGCCCGCGGCCCATGCATCGAACGCGGCCGGCGACACCGCCATCGCATCGATCCCCATGAGCGCATGCGAATCGCCGCAGAACTCGGCACACTGACCGCTGAATGAGCCCGTATCCCGTACTGTGAACAGCAGGTGGTTCCGCTTGTCCATCTCGCCTTCGCGCGAGCGAGGCACCGGATTCACGTCACGCTTGCCGCCGAATCGCGGGATCCAGAAGCTGTGAATGACATCCGCCGAGTGCATCACCAGGTGGATCGGGCGGCCCGTCGGGACCCACAGCTCGTTCGCCGTCACCACGCCCTGCTCCGGATACCGGAACTCCCACCACCACTGATGGCCAATCACTTCGATCGTCAACGCATTGGCCGGCGGCTTCTGCTGCCACTTCAGCACTTCCCTCACTGTCGGGACCGTGATGGCAATGATGATGAACGAGGGAATGATGGTCCAGGCCAGCTCCAGACCTGTATGGCCATGGACCGCCTTCGGACGGGCGTCGCCCGGACGTTCGCGGAACCGGAATGCGATCGCGAGCGTCAGGACAATGACCAGCACGAGGATCGACATGGTCCACAGAAACGTGTTTGCAAACAGGATGTTCAGCGCATCACCGAAATCGGTGACGGGCTGGAAGGTGGTCTGAGGGTATTCCACCTGTGCGGCAGCCCTCGACGCCTGGATCAGCAACATTCGGTTATCTCTGGTTGAGCACGGCAAATACCGCTCTCCCCACGACCGGGAAGGCGGCGAACGTTACCGTTTCGTGTGTGCGGGGTCAAGTTTCGGAGGGTGTCTGATAGTGCGGCACGTCATGTGGCGAAACCACGCGCGTCGCGCGGACATCACGACGGGCAAGTGATGCCCACGATGCGAGTGCGAACCAGACGGCGACACCCGTGGCCAGATGCATGGCCTGCCAGTGTGGTGCGAGGTTCATTGTGACCATTGCCGCCGCGACTGCAACCTGGAGCAGGACGCCCGCCTGTGCTGCGACGATCGCCGCGCGGGTCGCGCGCGAAATGGCCCGTTTCCGGGCGGCGAACCCGACGCCGAGGACGTGGAAGAACAGCAGGTAGGCCAGCATGCGGTGCGTGTAGTGAATGTGCGCGCTGGGAACCGCGCCCGCGGGCGGGCCGAAGGATCCGCTGCACAGGGGAAACCCCGTGCATGCCGTCGGCGCGCCGGGCGTTGATGCTGTCATCGATCCGAGGATGAGGACGATCAGGCCGAACCCGGCCGTCGCCATACCGAGCCGCCAGACCTTCCGCGCATCGGCTTCCGTCTCACCCGGCGCTATGGACACACCGCCGAGTGTGCCGGCGCGCACCGCCGCCGCCAGCAGTGTCCCGGACAGCAGGAGGGCAATGACGAAATGACCGACGGCGACATCTGCCGGTCGATCGAGATCAATGGTCAGGGCACCCATCGCATACGTCATGACGACGAGCACGGCCGACCAGCCGATCGGGCGCAGCAGACCACCCGGACCGCTGAACCCCGCAATCGAACGGTTCTTCCACGCATAGATCAGGATGAGCAGCACCAGCAGCGCGCTCGCAGCTGCTGCCACACGGTGCGCATTCTCCAGGCCGGGACCCGAGATGCGAAGGATCCCGCCGAACAGGATCAACGCGTACGAATACAGCGCTGCACCCAATGCGAGATTGCCGAGGCGGCTCGCCTCCGGCCCGGACGGCACGATCTGTGACTTGAGCATGGGCGCCAATATGGTTGCGCCCACTGCGTCTTGCTAGTGGGCGATCTCACGCCCTACACTCTCAGACATGCAAGCATTCGATGTTTCCGTGATCGGTGGCGGTATCGCCGGCGTCTCCGCAGCCCTCGCCGCCCGCGCGGCCGGCGCGTCCGTCGCCCTCATCCGCGCCGCACCCGGCGCCTCCGCACTCGGGTCCGGGGCATGGCACGGCCCGCTCCCCACCCTCATCGGCGATGCACTCCATTCTGCCGGACTGCCCCATGTGCCATCGCCACACCCCATGCCGCATCCCATGGGCGAGCTTCACACCGCTTCGTTTGCCGCCGCTTCGCACGTCGCACCCTTCGCGATCGATACCGCATTCCTATGCGGCATTGCGGGGCTCGCCGGCTTCGTCGCACCGTCCCTGGCACGGCTGTATGCGACGCCGGGCAGCCCGCCGCTCGCACACATGACCGCAGGGATCAGCGGGACACCGCCCGCCGGATGGGCGCCACTGGCCCTCGCCGCCGCCATCGAACGCGACCCCTCCATCGTGGCCGCGGCAATCGACGGCGTGATCCCTGACGGTGCGACGCACATCCTGATGCCTGCGGTGCTCGGCCTGGAGGGCGGTGACGCGGTCCGCGCTTCCCTGTCCACGGCGCTCGGGCGTCCTGTCTTCGAGTGCCTCGGTGCACCGCCGTCGATCCCCGGCTGGCGCCTCGATCGCGCGCTGCTGCGCGCGCTGCGGTCTGCTGGCGTGCAACTCATCACGGGTCGCGTCAACGGGTTCGATGCATCCCAGCACCGCATCACAGCGGTTCATCTGGCGAGCGACGCGACTGGCGGCGAGGGTGCAGAGCAATCGGTCGGCGCAGTGCACTTCGTGCTGGCGTCTGGCAAGTTCCTGGGGGGCGGAATTGCGACGCGGCTGCTCGACTCGCACGAGCAGGGTCTCGCCGAGACCGCGCTCGGCCTGCCCATCTGGATCGATCATCTTGACCAGACTTTTGCGACGGCGGAATCCCTCACGTTGACGAGCCGGGTCCGGACGTATGACCAGCCTCTGCTGCGCGCCGGTGTTCACACGAACGCACTCTACCGACCGGTCGATCCGCGTGACCGCATCCTGTACAGCAACGTCATCGCCGTGGGTGCAGTGCGCGCAGACATCGACACCGCCGGCCTCGGCCTCGGCGTTGCAGCAGAACACGCGATCGCCGCGATGGACCAGCTGCTGTCAACAACATCACAGGGTACTGCGTAATGTCGAAATACCAGGCATGGATCAACCTCGCATACAACTTCGGCAAGCACGTACTCCTTCGCATGCCGACGCGGCCATTCAGCCACGACATGGAGACATTCGTCGGACAAGTCGTACCCGAAGGGTATGTCCCGCTAGATGCCGACGACCGGAACGTCATTCCCTCGATCATGCGCTGCGTGCACTGCGGCCTGTGCGCGCTCAGCTGCCCCGCACTCGCCGGTGCGCCCACCAGTGCGTGGAGTGAGGCATGGACATTTGCCGGCGGACTCTCGCGCTCGCTCGACCACGCCGATCTCGTTTCGGCGGATCTTTCACCGTGTACGCGTTGCGCTGAATGCGACGCTGCGTGCCCGACAGGCGTCCCCATCGCGCGTCTCGCAACGCTCGTGACCAATATGGCTGAGCGGGGTGCCATGATGAACGCCGGACACATCCATGCATAGGCATATCCGCTCCTGGATCATCATCACACTGCTCATCCTGACGCGGTACGCGCCCACTATGGCACAAGAGAATCAGCAGCGACCGCGTGCGCGCGAAGCAGGCGTCATTGTCGGTGTGTTCCCGACGGGCGCGCACAATGCGATCACCGATGTCGCAGGCGTCCGGGTCGGTCACACCACACTGCACCGCGGCGACAGCATCCACACCGGTGTTACCGCCATCCTCCCCCCGGGCGACGACTGGTTCCATGACCGCCCGCCCGCCGCGATCGTCGTCGGCAACGGGTTCGGCAAGCTGATCGGCTCGACACAGGTGAACGAGCTCGGCGAGCTCGAGACGCCGATCCTGCTCACATGCACCCTCTGCGTCTGGCGCACTGCGGATGCAATGGTCGGATGGCTGTTGCAGCGGAAGGACATGCAGGACGTGCGCTCCATCAATCCTGTCATCGGCGAAACCAATGACGGCGGCCTGAACGATATCCGCAGCCGCCCAGTCACCGGCGATGATGTGGTTCGTGCACTCGAGAGCGCCGCGTCCGGCCCCGTTGCAGAAGGGTCCGTCGGCGCGGGCGCCGGCACAGTGGCGTTCGGATTCAAGGGGGGGATCGGCACCAGTTCACGCGTGCTGCCCGCAAGCAATGGCGGTTATACCGTGGGCGTTCTCGTGCAGACGAATTATGGCGGTGTGCTCACTATCAATGGTGCGCCGGTCGGTCGCGAGCTGCGCGCGAACCGCGTCGGTGCCATCGACTCCTTCGACCTTGCCGCCACGTACGGCACACAGGACGGCAGCTGCATGATTGTCGTCGCGACGGACGCACCCGTCGACCACCGCGTCCTGCAGCGCATTGCGAACCGCGCGCTCGCGGGCATGGCCCGAACCGGATCGTCATTCAGCAATGGATCGGGCGATTACGTGATCGCGTTCTCGACAGCCGAGTCCGTTCGCCGCCGCGACACGCGAACCCCCCGCGCCGTTACCGACCTCCCCAATGAAGCACTGTCACCCATCTTCCAGGCCGTCATCGAAGCCACTGAAGAGGCCATCTACAACTCACTCTTCAAAGCCACCGACGTGAAAGGCCCGCGCTCCACAGTACGCGCCCTGCCGCTGGAACAGACCTTGAAGATACTGGAGAAGTATAAGGGGTAACTGACGCGCCCTTCGGGCGCGTGACCGCTTTGCTGGCGGACCGCTGCGCTGGCGAACCGTGCCTGGCGGCACTGGCGGACCGCGCCGTTGGCGCTGGCGGATGTGAACGGCACGCGGCACTCACGGGTTTCGCCTTCCGCCAGCGCCGCAGGCGCGGTCCGCCAGCACAGCGGTCCGCCAGCAAAGCTGGCTCAGCCAGCGAAGCGGTCAGCCAGCTCCGCTGGCTCCCCCAGCTCTTCCGTCA
Source organism: Longimicrobiales bacterium (assembly GCA_038257485.1). Lineage (GTDB taxonomy): Bacteria > Gemmatimonadota > Gemmatimonadetes > Longimicrobiales > RSA9 > DASUXU01. The sequence continues at coordinate 12,990 of JBBSJG010000002.1, forward strand.
AGAACACATGCAGCTCTTCTGCACGGCGTTCCGCATCCGCTTCGCCGAGTGCAATCAGCTTCCTGATGTATTCGGGTTCGAACAGAAGCATCGACAGCACGTCCGGCGACTTCTGTTCTGCCGTGCCGAGACCGCGCACCATGAAGCGGAAGAGCATCGGAAGTCGGGCTTCCGACCCCCTCGCCAGTGTGCCGAGGTCCTGACTCGGCCGGATGTTGATGAAGGAAATCTTCCGCATGCCGTCGCGGCTCTCCGCCGGGATCTTGTCCACCAGTGCATTGACGGTCTCGAGTCGCATCGAGTCCTGGTCGATGAGGTCGAGGAACACGGCATTGAGCAGCACGCCGAGTACCTGCGCCGGCGGTGGATACCCTACGACGCCCGCGGCATCCGATTCCTGCTTCGTCTTGTCGTACCGTGTGGAGATGGCGAGGATGCGGTCCGCACCGAGATGAAGTGCGGGTGAGAGTGGCGCCGCCAGGCGGATTCCGCCGTCGCCATAGAATTCATTGCCAATGCGCACTGCGGGAAAGAAGATCGGCAGTGCGGCAGATGCCATGATGTGATCGATCGTGATCGGCCCCATTTCGGTACGACGCTGCGGGCGAGTCCACGGCTTGAGCTGATTCCCTTTCAGCCACACGACCGTCTGTCCTGTCGAATAGGACGTCGTGATGATCGCGACGGCGGTGAGCTTCCCCTTCGCCAGATTGTAGTCGATGCCGGTGAGTTCGCCGTTGACGGGTGCGAGCGACTCCTCGAGAAGCGTGCGCAACGGCGATGTGTCGAGGAATGCATTCGGGCGAGGACCGCGCACGAGCCCGCCACTCATGAGTCGCGCGCCCATATGGAATGCACGTTGCACGAGCGACATCGCGTCGACACGAAAGACGTGCTCCACCGCCAGTTCGCTCCACAGGTGGGTCATCTCATCGACCGCCTGCCTGAACGTACCCGGATGCGATGCCAGCTTCGCGGAATTGACGGCACCGGCGGATACACCGGTAATGATCGGGATCTGCAGATCGGGATAGTGACGCGCGATCCAGCGCAGCACGCCGACCTGGTATGCGCCGCGCGCGCCGCCGCCCGTAAGGACGAGGCCGAGGTCTGAGGCGCTCTGGAGTGGTGCGGGCTTTGCCGGCGTATTCGTCATGACCTCTACGCTACACCCTGCCGACGCGACACGCTAGTTAGAGGCTATGGATTCTTGAGATCTTTCGGGCCGAGGATCACGAGCTTCGTAGTCCGTGTCGTCTCCTTCTGCGCTTCGACATCGGTGATCGTCACCTTCAGGTCGTACTGGCCGGCCTCCATATCAGCTCCGATCGAACGGACCTGCTGCAGGCCGTATCGGTCCGCGCCTGGTGCTGCGACGTCATCGAAGTTCAGTTCGACCGCGCGCTTCTTCCCGACAATCGATTTGATGGCACCCGTGATACCACCACTTTCCTTCGGCGCCACCTGGATCGTCGTCCTGTACTTCGCGCCCGGAGCAAGATTGTAGACTTCGTAAAACAACTTGAATTGCTTGTTGTGTTCGACCTGGTGCGACGGGATGGGATTGATGTCCGTGCGCCCCCGCTTCCATCTGCCGTCGCCCGCCTCACCAACAACCAGGTCACTCATCATCAACTCGCTGCCTGCAAACGACGGCACATTGCGACTGCCGGTGCGGATGTCGCCCTCCCCGGCATTCCCGGTGTTCTCGATCACCACACTGTAACTCGCGAGGTGCATGGGCGAGGCCTGCATGTCGAGCGTGGCGCGGAACCACTGTCCCTTGGCCACCGAACGGTCGGCGCGGAATGCGGGCTTGCTGTCTGCCCGTTGAATGCGCCCCGATGCGGAGTCGATCACGATCAGCGACAGCGACAGCGGATACACGGTAACCCCGTTCTGCTGCGCAGGCGTGAACCGCTGGCCGGGGATGAGCACTGCCGCAGTCAGCGCTGTGCCGCCGTCGTCGCCCCGGAATGCGTAGATCTGCGTGATCGCCTGCAGCGGCGACACATACTTGGGTCGCGCGTCATCCGCCTTGAGCGCGGTGCGCGCCAGTTGGCGGTCGCGCTGCGCGATCACTTTCGCATCGGCCGTCAGCTCACCGATGTATCCCATCGTATAGGGCCACTCCCGGCCAGGGCCGAGCAGACGGTCTGCTGCCAGGTCCTTGAGCGATGGCGGCCCACCTGTGTTTGCCTCCGTGTCGGGTCCGGCCAGTATGTTGAGGTCGGTGATCGCGATCTGGCAGCGATTCATGTACGTGCCGAGCCGCTTGTCGTACTTCGCGCGCTCCGTGAGATAGTCCAGATAGCGCATTTCTGCGCCGATGCCGCCTTTCGCGGATGTCAGCCCGCCGAGATTGGTGCGCAGGAGGTTGGCGCTGCCGCGATCGGACGCGCTCTGCCCCCACTTGAGGAAAGCCGGATCGCACGGCTCGAGCGCGGACAGCATCCAGTTGCCGCCGCCCGCGAACTTGTGGAAGTGGTACATCTCCACTTCACCGGCGCGTGTGTAAACCCAGCTCTCGTTCGGTGGCGGGGTGATGTCGCCGGCAGGTGTCGAGATCACCACGTCCGGCTTCCCCAGCCGCACGTAGATCAGGCCGCGGTCATCGAACGGAAGGTCCTGATTATCGCCGTCGATGATGAATGCCTCGCCACCGCGAACCCCGAACTTGCCATCACGCTGATACCTCGAAAGCGCGTGCTGCATCCTGTCGAAATGTTCGGTCAGCCGCTGTGGTACGGTGCGCCCCGACTTCGCTGCCGATTTTTCCCAGAACGTGTGGAGCCACGAGGCCTTCTCATCGGGCGCCAGGTCGCGCAGCGCGGCGCGATCGTCCTCCACGAGCAGCGCCTTGACGTCATTCGAGTACGCAGTCAACAGCGCGGAGTCGGCGAACGCGGTACCGGTCAGGCCCTGCATGTATGCCGCCGCGCCCGCATCCGCCTCGGCCGGAAGCGCCAGCAGCGCGATCCCGAGTGCGCGCTGCGCGGCGCCGTCGGGCCGCAGTTTTACTGCAGCGCGCGCGGCTTCCGCTGCCGCCGACCGATTGCCTCGCAGCATCTCCAGTTCCGCGAGTTGGGTGTAGATCCCCGCCGTCGCGCGCCCGGCGCCGATGGCCTTACGCGACGCGCTTGCTGCAGTACTGACGTCCTTCGGCAGCTTCGTCAACAGCGCGATCCGCGCGAGCTCGGTGACTGCCGGCTCGAAGGCGGGATCGATCTCGAGCGCGCGCTGCAACGATCGCTTCGCGCGGCCCGCCGCATCGAGACCGACAATGCCACCCAGTGCCGACACCGTCGCTGCGCCGGGGAGGTAATGGATGAATCGCGACTGGAACTCGGGGCCGTGCGCGAGCGCCCAGCCATAGCCGAAATGCGCCCATGTGTTTCTCTCGTCCTGATCCTTCGCGTTGTCGAACGATCGCTGCGCGCGTTTCCGCGAACCGTCGTCATCCGTCAGCTCGAACAATCGCTTTTCGAGAAGGGCATAGCGGAGGTGAACGTCTGGGGGTGCTTTCTCGTCCGTCGGCGCACTCGCGAGCACCATCTCGCGGATCGCGGCCACATCGCGCAGGGTCGACAGAGAGTCCGCGAACAGCGCAGGCTGCAGCGCACTGGACAGCGCCGGTGGTCCGGACGGGCGGGGCTCCTGGCCGTCGGCAGCCGCCGCCAGAAACAGCAGGGACGCCGTCGCACCCATCAGTTTGAGCTTCATAAAGTCTCTACACAGGAACCCCGACCTGAAGTTCCCTGTCTTATTCCAGTCCGACCTGCCGGGCGTCCAGGACTTCGGGCAGGCCCCGCAGTTCCCCCATTACGGCGTCCGACAGCACGCCATCCACACTGATCGCCGCCAGCGCGTCACCACCCGCACTCAGACGGCCCTGGTGATACTCGGCGATGTTGATGCCAGCGCGGCCCAGCACCGTGCCCACACGGCCGATCACACCCGGCACGTCCCGGTTTCGCAGCACGATCAGCGAACCCTCCGCACGGATCACAACGCGGAACCGGTTGATGCGCACGATCCTCGCGTGACGACCGGCCACCACAGCACCTGCAACACGTACCTCGCCCGCATGCGTGCGCAGCCGCACGTCCAGGAACTCCTCACTCGATCCGTGCGCCGCCACACCCGCCATCTCAACGGTGATTCCACGCTGCGACGCAATGTGGACTGCGTTCACGTGGTTGATGCCGTTCGCACCGATAACATCCCGCAGCGCCCCTGCGACGGCCGCGGCCGCCAATGGCTTCACGAACGCCTGCTCCGGCCCTGCGTACCGGACCGTCATCCCCGATACCGGACCATCCACCAGCACCGCAGCAAGACGGCCCAGGCGCTCGGACAACTCGAGCAGCGGACGAAGGCGACGCATCGCCTCGCCGCCGATCGCTGGTGCATTCACGGCGCTCGTCAGATCGCCATCCAACAACGCCGCGCGGATCGCGGCAGCAATTTCAACTGCGACGTTCTGCTGCGCTTCCGCCGTCGACGCGCCGACATGCGGTGTCAACACCACGTTCTTCAGTCCACGCAGCGGGTGGTCCGATGGCAGTGGCTCCGCAGAGTATACGTCGAGCGCGGCGCCGCCGAGATGGCCGCTCTCGAGCGCCCGCTGAAGCGCACCCTCATCGACGACACCGCCGCGCGCGGCGTTGATGACGATCGCACCCCTCCTCAACATCGCCAGTTCAGCGTCGCCGATCATGCCGGCCGTCTGTTCGGTCAGTGGCGTGTGCAGCGAGATGACGTTCGCACGAGCCAGTACACCGTGCAGCGAATCCAGCTCGATGTCCATCATCCGCGCGCGCTCTTCATTGAGAAACGGATCGAAGGCGACGACATCCATCCCGAATGCGCGCGCACGCTTCGCAACCTCACCACCGATCCTGCCGGCGCCGATCAGCCCGAGCGTTTTGCCGTATAGCTCCATGCCCGTGAAACTCTTGCGGTCCCACTCACCGGACTTCATCGATAGGTCCGCTGCAGGCACGCGCCTCGCGACAGACAGCAACAGCGCGAACGCGAGCTCCGCGGCCGAGATGGTGTTGCCCGATGGTGCATTCAGCACAGCGATCCCGCGTTCGGTCGCAGCCTCGACATCGATATTGTCGACACCCACGCCAGCACGACCGATGACCCGCAGCGCGTCCGCATAGCGCAGCGACTCCCGCGTGATAGTGGTCGAGCTGCGCACGATCACGGCAGTCATGCCCTCGATGGCACGCGCCAGGTCTTCGCCCTTGAGGCCCGTACGCTCGATCAGCTCGAACTCGGGCGTTTCCGTCAGTGGCGCGAGCGAGGCCGGCGGCATGGCGTCCGCCAGCAGGATGCGAAACCGTTCAGTGCTCATGGTGCTATCTCGCCGTGAACGCGTCGGTCAGAACGTCGAGCAGCAGATCCAGCCGGTTCATGGTGTGATCGCCCATATGGCCGATACGGAACGTACCGTCCCGCATGGCGCCATACCCCGTCGCAATCGTGAATCCGCGCGCAGCGACCGCCGCAGCGACCTGCGGACCGGTCCATCCCTCAGGCACCGTAATGCAGGTCACGGTCGGTGAGCGGTAGCCTTCCGGTGCCAGAACATGCAGGTCTACGCCGTGCTCCTCACGCATGCCGTCGACCCACGCATACACGCGTCTCGCCATCGACGCATGCCGGTCGAAGCGGTTCTGCAAGCCTTCGTGCTCGATGCTCTCGAGTTGCGCGGCCAATGCGTAGAACAATGATACGGCCGGCGTATTCGGCGTCTGGTTCTTGAGGATGTTGCGTTCGAACTCGAGGAAATCGAAATACACACCGCGGTCATTCTTGCTCTGCGCCCGCTCGAGGATGTGACGTTGTGCGACACAGAACGCGAGGCCCGGCGGCAGCGCCAGACACTTCTGGGATCCGGTCAGGACGAGATCGACACCCCACGCATCCGTGCGGAAATCGGCCCCGCCGAGTGCGCTGACACTGTCCACGAGCAACACTACATCGCCCGCGCGGCGGGTCACTTCGGCTAGCTCGGCGATGGGATTCAACACACCCGTTGACGTCTCCGAGTGAACGACCGTCACTGCGTCATAGATGCCGCGCGAGAGCGCGTTCTCCAGCATATCCGGCGTGTGCGGCTTGCCCCACTGCACTTCGAGCGGGTCCGCATCGAGGCCAGTGCTGCGCGCGATCTGGAAGAATCGCTCGCTGAATGCGCCGTTCACCAGCGACAAAACCCGCCGCCGCGCGCCGTTGCGCACCGCGCCTTCCATAAAGCCGGTTGCCGATGACGCCGCCACATACACGGGCCGTTCCGTCTGGAAAACAGCGCGCAGGCGGGGCTGCATGCGACCCATCAGCTCTTCCATTTCGGCGACGCGATGGCCGATCATCGGCTGGAGCATCGCCTCCAGGATCTGCGGCCGCACTTCGGTCGGCCCCGGCAGGAAGAACGTGCCGAATGGCGGCTTGCGCTTGCGTGGTGATGCCTGCGCCGCCGCCTTCTTAGCTGCTGCTTTTTTCGTTGCCATATTTTGCTGCGTTCCCGTCGCCCAGGTAAGTGCGGTAGATGTCTTCCAGCATTTCGAGTCCGGCGTCATACAACGCCTGCGCGGATGCGTGCCGCGGCCGCTGCCCGCCCAATGCAAGCGGCAGTACGGGCGCGAGTGATCGCGAACGGATGACCAGGTCCGCAGCCGCCGTGACCGTCGGCCTTTCCACGACACCCGCATATGCGACGAACACATCCGCCACATCGCGCGTTTCCAGGTCCGTCACGCCGTCCCCTACAAACATCACGGAACCGTTCCTCTCGCGGCGCCAGATCTCGAGCAGCGTACGCTTGCCGCCACTCCGCGCAAGCAGTGACGCCTCGTCGTACCCTGCATAGTCGCCATTGGCATCAAACCGGATATCGACCGCCGAGACATCACGCGCCGCGACACCCACGTGCGCCGCCAACTTCAGCACTGCCGGCAACAGGCCGCCACTCATGATCCGGACCTGTATGCCCTCGGCCTGCAGCGCGCGCACGACCGCGGCCGCATCGGGCACCGTGTGCTCGACATAGAGAGCACCGAGCGCGTCGACAGCGGACCGTGTCGGCATCGCGAGCGCCAGGCGGTCGCCATACACGCGCTCCAGCGCGATCGATCCGCGCATCGCTGCATCCGTCAGAGCCGCAATCGACGACTGGTGATCACGGCCCAACTCGTCGATGCCTTCAATGGCCGACAGTGTCGAATCGCAGTCGAAGATGACGACATCGACGCGGCGAAGCCGGCGAACGGCTGCGCTTCGTCCCAAGCCAACTTCGTCGTCGGTTCCAGCGATGGCTACCTCCCGGGGAAACGGTGAAGATTGTCCTGCCGCGCGTAGCCGGCAAGTAGACCGGGAGCCGGAACCGTACGGATCAGCCCGTGTAGGATCCAGAGCTGTTCACGCTTGACCGTCGCCTGCCGGAGCCACGATGGGAACACGCTGTCTCGCCGTCATAGCAGCCACCGCGTTCGCGCTGATCATGCCGACAGCGCACACCGCCGCTCAGGTGGACCGCCCCGCGGATCCCCCGCGCGTCCTCCGGGATTCCCTCGCCAGGACCACGGAACGTCGCCTCATCCGTCGCATTGAGCAGGATAACGCCGGGCTCAAGACCGCCGCGGGGTCCGTCGCGGCCGGGCTTGCAGCCCTCCGGTCCCATGAGCTGTCCGGTCTTTCCACCGATGCGCGCAATGCCCGCCAACACTTCGCCAATGCACGCGCCCTCGACCCGGCCAGCCCATGGCCACTGTACGGATGGGCCGTCGCAATGCTGCCCATGATAAAGGCCGACAGCGACCCCGGCCGGTTCGGATTCGCCGGTGACGATGCCCTCATGCAGGACCTCGGCCTCGACCCGCGGTCACGGGCGAGGCGTGCACTCGAGAAGGCCGTCGCCCTCGATCCATCACATACCGAGGCCGCTCAGCTCCTCGCGCGCCTCGCCGTGGAAACCCGCGACAGCGAAGCCGCAACCCAGGCCACTGCCGCACTGCGCGCACTCGCCGATGCAGCACCCGATGACCCCGGCCCGCGGATCGCCCTCGCCGCCGCTGCTCTCCAGATCGGTGACCTCGAGACCAGTGCCGCCGCAGGACGTGCAGCAGCCGCCATTGCGACCGGGGCCGAACGCTCGAACGCGAGGCACCTCGCGGCTCGTGCCCTGCTCCAGATCGACGGACGCGAGGCAGACGGCGCCGCGGAGTACTTCGCGGGACTGCGCGACCTCGACCGGCCTGGCGCCTCGCGGTATTACGACGAGCTCCGACCCATCGCGACCGCGAGCGAGCTCGCGCAGCTCGAGCGGCTGCCGATCGTTCAAGCCCAGTCGTGGATCGAGACCTTCTGGGATATGCACGCGGCACTGTCGGCCGTGACCGTGCCGCATCGACTCGCAACGCACTTCCAGCGGCTGCCGCATGCGGACGCGTTCTACCGCCGCGAACAGCGCTTCGGCTCACCGACCCGCAACGCGCTTCTACTCGACCGCCCGATGTCTCCGTATGACGATCGCGGCGTCATCTATGTGCGGCACGGCGCGCCGAATGACATCGTGCGCACCCGCAACACCGAATCATGGGTGTACAACGATCTCGGCAGTCGACCCGAGATGTACCACTTCACGGATGGCGGGGCGGAGGGGATCCAGGGCTTCAATGACTGGTACCTCATGTATAACCTGCCGTGCGACTACGATTTCAACGCAGCACGCGCGGTGCACGACAAGCGGCTGTCCAAGCTGGTGCACCGCTGCGATCCGCTCACGGTGCGTGAAGTCAGTGCACTCGTGCGACGCGACGTGAGGAATGCGCTCGCCACGGACGGCGACCCCTTCGGATTCAGGCGCCCGCTCTCAGCCACGTATGACATCTACACGTTCAAGGGTGAGCGCGGCTGGACGGACGTCGTAGCCACCATCGGCGTGCAGGCCGGGCCGATGAGGCCGCTCACGATCCAGGGCGGCGCGCAGCAGTACGCGCTCCGCACCTCGTTCATTGTGATCGACACCGCCGCGCGTGCGGTCGCGCGCAAGGACACCACGATCCAGGCGGGCGCGGCGACCATCGCGAATCGCGGCAGTATCCTCCTCGGCGATGTGTCGCTGACCGCACTGCCCGCGCCGGGGATGGTGCACCGCGTGCTTGTTGCCGATGCCTATGACGAAACGCGCGGGCAGCTCTATGGCGGGCCGATCACCGTGCCGGACTATAGCGGTGACAACCTGATGCTCAGCGACATCGTCCTCGCGCAGCCGAACACGGACGGTTCATTCAACCGCGGTAGCGTCAGCCTGTCGCTCGTGCCATGGCAGGCGTTTCAGCAGGGCGCGTTCCGTGTGTTCTACGAGGTTTACAATGTGTCGCCCGGCCATCCGTACACGACCGAACTGAAGCTGGAGAGCGTCGGGAAGGGAATTTCCGGTGCGGTCGGTGGGTTGCTCGGTAAACGCCCGGCCGTCAGTCTGCGGTTCGATGAAGTCGCGCCCGCCAACGGCCTGGTGATCCAGCAGGTGCGTGACGCGCAGGCGGATCCAAGTCTTGGCGACTACAGGCTGACAGTGACGATCACGGACCAGCGGACGGGGCAGAAGGTATCGCGTGTAAGGCCCGTCGTAGTCGTCCGTTGATCATTCGTATATGATTGCCTACAACTTTCCCATCAGCTCGAAGTGGAAGTAGTTCTCCTTCGTCAGAAAGAACTCGCCCATTGGCGATGGCCCCGAGAAATAGCGCATGGACAGGCGAAGCTCTCGCGCATTCGCGCGGTTCTCACGCCTGAACGCAACACCGCCGAGCGCCGATACCGCTCGCTGCCAGTCCGTGCGCTGCGCGGTCTGCACATCGATCCCACCGTGAACACCGACATGACCACCGGACCACCGATACCACTCGCCATCGGCACCCGCCTGCGCTGTGAAGCGGTCCCGCCGGTCGAGTGTCTGCAGGATCGCCGTGGAACCGGTGTTCGAGTGGAAAATGAACGAGCCGCCGCCGTACAGGCGGACACCCGTCCTGTCTCTGTATGACACTACGCCCTCGAGCGCCTCACCACCGAACTCGATCCGCTGCGCTGTCGTCGATTGCGTGAACTCGTCGCCGAGATGCGAGCTGCGGTGATGAATGCGGACACGGCCGGCAAGCTGATCCTTCAATACCTCGATGCCGCCACCTACCACCCAGTCCTGACCCATGTCGTCGCGACTCGGATTCTCGATGCGGAACCGAGAGAACACGCCGACATGACCCGTCAGGTTGATGCCCCCATCCTCCCAGGTCTTGAGCGCGACGAATGGAAACGCCATGCCGATGCCGACCGCTGCCACTACTTCGGTGTGATCGTCCGGCGTGACGAAAAATGGTGGCCGCTCCGGGCCCTGCCGCTCCAGTAGATTTGTGCGCAGCAGTCCCAGCGTGAACCGCGGCTCCAGTGGGTCCGCAATCAGCGGCGCGAAGTGACTGCTCCCCGGCATGAACCGGCTCCATCCGTCCGACTGCGCCTGAACCTGCGTCGTCAATGCTGAGAGAACGGTTACTGCTGTGATCAACGATCGACGCATTCACGGCTCCTGCGGACGGAATGTTGTGTGACGGCCTGCGGTTGCGCGCACGACCCGATTGCAGCATTCTGCCGCGACCGCTTCGCACCTGTCAAGAAAGCCACGCTGCTCGATGCACTACGCCGTCGCCGATTCATCCATTCCGCTCCCCACGGCGCATCCGCTGGACGCCCTGCTACCGGTCGATCGGGCGCCGGTCGAATGCGACGGCATATCCGGCGCCGCGCCCATCTCGCTTGTTGGAAACCACGTACACGCGACCGGCACTGCAAGTGACGGACTGGTTTCAGTCGAGATCAACGGCATCGAAGTACTGCAACACCTCCGCACGACGGCCGGGGGCGCGGGCACTGCAAGGCAGACGTCGCTCGGCGTTGTTCGCTCGTTCGACATCGGAGCGTGCACCGAACGTGCCGTGGCACTGCCGGACCTGCCTGCGATCACGATCGCATGGAGTGCGGGTGACGGGACACTCGACGTTGAATGGGAGTGCACCGGTATCGCCGCCGTCGCGCCATTGCGCTACCACTGCGGTCCGTCGGCAATCGCGGTCGACGACATCGCGGTCTTCGCATTCACGCGCGCCGTTCTTGCGTGGGACATCGCCGACATCTCGATCGGTGACATCTCGACGGATCGGACACCGCGCATCCGGATTCGGGCACGCATCGATACTGACGATGGCGGCACCGCACTGCACATTGTTGCACGCACACCGTCGCACCCGCATCTGCAGGCAACGCTCGACGGGCTCCGCAACGTTGTGCCGCTCACGCGTGCATTCGCCGGCACGCAGCGACGCCGTCAGCGGGAACATCTCGCGCTCCACTCTCCGGATGCAGACCTCGATCGCTCGCTCCAGTGGGCCGTGCAACGCGTTCCGTTCCTGACCCGGAAGGATGCCGCCGGCCGCGCACTCCACGCGCTCGCAGCGATTGCCGTCGGCGATACAGATACCGCCCGCAATCTGATCAACCACGGGCATCTGGATGCCGCAGGCGCGCTGTTCCTCATTGTCGTCGCCCGGTATCACGCCGCGACCGCGGACACCCCGACGGTCGTCGCGAACTGGGCGATTGTCGAGCGTGTTGCCGCCGCCACATTCACTGACAACGCGATTATGACGCAACAGGGTGATGCGCGCACCGCACTCGCCGTCACGGCCCTCGCGGCGATCGCCGCCACGGCCGGCGATATCGGACGCTCGGCATTCGACGCCGACGTCGCATCGCGCGTAAAGCAGCTCAGGATCCGTCACGCCGACACACTGCGACGTGATCACTGGCTCGGCGCGATCGATGATGACGCAGGGCGCGGTTGGCATGCCGTCGCCGATGCGGCGGACGCGGAGGCGGCACACGCACTGCGCATTGCCGGCCTCACCGCTGCGGCCCACGACACGCCCGCGCGCACCATTCTCCCCGTCGCATTGGGGTTGTGCGGAATCGAGCCGGAAGCCGCGCGCAACCGCCTTCGAATCCGGCCACGCTTCCCGCACACGTGGCAGTTCGCAGAGATCGACAATATCCGGGTCGGCGACGCCCGGGTTCGCCTCACCTACAGCCAGGACGGCGACACGCATACGTTCCAGGCCAGCCAGGTGAGTGGGGGCGTGCCGGCGAGGCTCATCCTCGAGCCCGTCATGCACGGTGTTCGAATTGAAAGCACGTCTGTCGACGGCGAGCCGGCCGAGTTGGGGGCGGTTGAGCTCGGCGGACGCATCATGGTGCCGGTCCAGCTCGTGCTCGATGAGACCAGGCGCCTCGAGGTGCGGATCGCGAAAACCGCCTCCGGATCATGAATCCGGAGGCGGTTCGAAGGTCTATCGGGCGGCCACTCGCCCGTCGCTTGCGAGCAGGCGGCGGAGGAACTGGGGCCGGTCGGGCACCGTTTCCTTGATGATTGAACGGGCGTAAGCGATTTTCTCTTCGTCGGTCAGCGTATCAACCACAGAAATCGGGGCACCATAGCGGAGGAGCAGTCGCTTGGCATCCTTCGCGACGTTATCGTCGTCCATCGGTCCTCCAGGGAGGGGTGTGTTCAGGGGTGGAATCTACATGTTCCAGACGAGCACATCAATGCCGTAAAGTGGTCTGCCACCGGCGCGGCCATTGCATTAGCGTACCGGTACCGGCGCACGCCGGGACCTGGGAGGGGTGATGTGGAGCTACGTAGAACGATATAAACAGAATCGCGCTCGCCGGAAGTTCATGCCGATTCCGAGACGCAGGGGCACCGGTACGATCACCAAGATCGCCATCGTGGCGCTCCTGCTGATCCTCGCGGTAACCACTGTGCTCCAGATGCGGCATGGTGGGTCCGACACGCAGGCGTTTGTGGAGTATGTCCGGACGGAGGGCACGCCCGCGATCGAAGTGATCGAGCGTGCGGCCGCGGCGAGGCGTCTGGTATTTCTTGCGGATGTACCATCCGCGGCAGCGCCCAAGGTCCTGGCGGCGCAGGCCATCGAGCGGCTCGCGCTGGGGTCGGGTCTCGACATTGTCGCGCTCGAAATCGACGCAGCCGAGCAGCCGTACATCGATCGCTACCTGAATACGCCCGAGGAGGACGCATCGGTTCTTCTCACCCGGCCGCGCATTGCGCACGAGGCCGAAGGCGTGAGTCGTGCCTATCTCGACGTGCTGCGTGCGGTGCGTCGCATGAATGACAAAATGGGGCCGGACCAGCAGATCCGGGTGCTGGCGCTGGATCTACCGGACTGGCCTGCTGCGAGCGCAGAATCGCCCAGCGAGGCGGCGAGGCGATTCGGGATGCGCGACAGCGTCATGCTCGCAACCATCACACCATTCCTCGACATCGACCCCAAGACGCGCGTGCTGTTCTTCATGGGAGGACTGCACGTCCTCAAGGCGGGCATAACGGTGGTGCAGACCGGTGGGACAAAGACCGTCGAGACCACCGGTCTCGCCGCGCGCCTCGCTGCATTGTACCCGCAGGATGTATTCAGCATCCTCGTCGACGCGACGCCGTCACGGATTCCGGCGACCGCCGTCTCCGCTTACCGCGGCACAGCTGCGGGTTCAGTACTGCGCGATGCCGGCGTCAAGAGCGGATCCGGCGTAGCGATGTCACCGCTGTTCGACTTCAGCCGTGATCCGATCACGGTCATCGAGAAGCCCGGCATCCATTTCTCTCTCACGCCAAATGAGCTCCGGCTCAGCGGGCTCGCGGACGCATACATCTTCCTCGGCAGTTGAGGCCGAGGCTGAAACAGGAAAAGGCGAATCTACAGCAGCTCGGCGCTGCTCTCGGTAACCGGACCCCGTCCGCTCTGTCCGATCGCGCCTGAGCCGCCGACCGCGTCACCACTGTCCGAAGCGCCCGAGGCGCCCGAAACGTCCGAAGCACCGGACGCGCCCGACCGTCCGCCCTGACGCGACGGCGGAACGTCCTGCACCTTCGCCGCCTCCTCCGTCAGCTGATGCAGCAGCTTCTCCATCTGTCTGCCGTTCATCAGCGTCGCCAGATGTCCGACCAGCCCGAGCGCGAGCGTCGCGCGATCCGGTACTGTCATTTCCTTGATCTGGTGCATGATCTCCCGGATCGCAGCATTGTCCCTGTTCTCCGATTCCGTCGTGCGCGGCTCCTGCGTCATGTATCCTCCTCCGCCATGTAGCCTTCCTCCGTCACAACCGACGCGAGTTCTGCGGGCGTCGTGCGCGCCCCGTCGAAGTCGATAATTGCGCGGCCCGTCTCCAGGTCGACCCGCGCGGCACCTACCCCTTCAACACCTTCGAGCGCGGTCGTCACCGTCTTCACACAGTGACCGCACGTCATGCCCGTAACCTTCAACGTTGTCGTCGCCATTTGCTCTCTCCTGTTGCCAGAATTGGACCGCAATCACACATCGGACGCCGCCCTTTCGACGGCGTGGCACTTTGCTTGTATAGCTCCGTATCATGCCCATTCTAAATGAGGACACGTGGTGGCGCCGCACCGGGAAAGCGCCCCGCTGCAAGTATATCGGTCTTACCGGCCGCGCACTGACCAGCGAGGCAGCACTCGGCCGCATCCGGGCCCTCGTCCTGCCACCCGCGTGGACCGACGTCCACATCGCCCCTGACCCTGACCGCAAGGTTCAGGCTTGGGGCTACGACCAGGCCGGCCGCAAGCAGTACCGGTACAGCCACCAGCACACGAGCAGGCAGGACCTCCGCAAGTGGCAGCGCGTCCTGCGCGTCGCGCGCGTCCTGCCCGAGCTCCGCGCGCAGACCAACCGCCATCTCAGGCGACGGCAGCTCGACGAACGCAAGGTGCTGGCAACCGTCGTGCGCCTCATCTGCCGCGCGTATTTCCGCGCCGGCAGTGAGCGCTATGCCGTCGAGAACAAGACGTTCGGTATCTGCACACTGTCGAAGACACATGTGGAAGTACGAGGCCGGAACCTGGTGTTCGAGTACATCGGCAAGCGCAGCAAGCAGCAGCGGCAGTTCATTGCAGACACGCCGCTCGTCCACATCATCGAGAAGCTGCTCGAGCTGCCGGGGCGTCGCCTCTTCCAGTACATCGAACCGGGCAGCCGCAAACCCAGGCAGATCTCCGCCGACCAGGTGAACGACTACCTGTTCGAACTCCTCGGTGAACGCTTCACGTCAAAGGATCTGCGAACATTCGGCGGGACCGTGCGTGCTGCTACGATCCTCGCGGACCTCGGGCCCGCGAAATCAGCAACCGAAGCAAAACGCAATGTCGCGCTCGCATGCAAACTTGTTGCAACCGACCTGGGAAATACGCCCGCGATCTGCCGCAAAGCATACATCCATCCTGCAGTGCTCTCTGAATACGAGTTGCGAGGGCGAACCATCGATACCATCCGGCCCCGCCCCACCAGACGAAAAGGCGCCCACGCCGTCACTTTGGAGGAGCCGGTTGGATACTATCCTGAGGAACTGGCGCTCATGAACTTCCTTGAGCGCTACGGCTGAACCGTCAGACTCTGCTGCGCTGCTTCATACCGCCGGTCGGGGGCGGCGACATGGAACACTCTGACTTTCATCCCTGCGGCATTCAACAGCGGCTGTGCAACGTTGTACACGGGGATCCCGGACGGCGTGACGCCCTCGAGTGATCCGTGGTGCGCATGACCGTGGAAGACCACGCTTGCGCCGATCGTATCGATCGGCTCCAGCATGCGCGAAGATCCGAGGAACGGATAGATGACTTCCGGCTCGCCCACCACGGTGTCGACAATGGGTGAGTAATGCAGTACGACCACTTTCGTTTCCGTTGTGAGACTGCGGAGTGCATTCTCGATCTTGCGCGCTTCATCCAGCGCTGCATTCACGAATTCCTTGATCAGCGGTTCGCCGAAAGCGCCGAGTGCACCGCGGCCAAAGCCGCCGGCAAATCCCTTGCTCCCCGCGAACCCGACGCCATGGACCACGGCGGACGTGCCGTCGAGCACGTGTACGCCAGCCTCGCCTAGAATCGTTGCCGCCTGCGCTTCGTTCCCGGATTCGTAGTCGTGATTGCCCAGCACTGCGACAATCGGAATCGCGACACTCGCGAGCTCTTCCGCAAGCGCGGTGATCTGTTCAGGTTTGCCGTGTGTGGACAGGTCGCCGCACAGCACCAGCACATCGGCGTCATGGTGAAGTTCGGACAGCATTACACGCAACTCGGTGCGCGTCGTGCCGTCGAAATGAAGGTCGCCGATCGCCGCGATACGAACGGTGCGACGCGGCTCCGAGGCTGCACTCATGGCCACACCCCCTATTCCTCGATCCCCATTGCCTCATCAGCGGCCACTTCCCCGAACTTCACGTCTTCCGCCATCGGCGCTTCCTGACCGTCCCACAGGTCCGCGCGCGTGATCTCACCGATGATCGGCAACTGACGCGTCAACACGGTTGCTTCCTTGCGCAGGTCACGGAATCCCCACTCATTCACGTCGATGTTGTACGAGAACCGCGAGATCAGCGTGCCCTGGCAGATCTCGGGATCGCCGACCTCTTCGATTTCTGCTTCAGCCAGTGCATACAGCTTGCGTCGCACCCAGAGTGGTACGCGTTCGCGGTGACCCGGGTACACGAAATCGTACAGATGGATCTGGCCCAGCAGCAGGCGCCAGTGCGCCTGTACGCGATCGAGCAACCGCTGCCAGTCCATCTCGTCGCCGCGACACAGGATGAGATGCAGCACGTCCGCAACGTCCGAACGATGTCGCTCCGCGACGAACAGACGGTGCCAGATCAGGTCTTCGGGCGGCGAGATCCGGACAGGTTCGCCCGCCAGGATGCCCCCGCGGGAATGGGTATGCCACGCACTGTCGATAAACGCGAGGCCATTGCCCATGCCGAAGATCAGGTCCACCTGCTGGTGGTCCATCAACGCTTTGGCGATCCAGTGACTCTGCTCCAGCCGGACGTCGAATCCGGCCGCCTTCAGTGCTGCCGCCGCCACAACGACGTGGCCCGGCTCCACGAACAGGTCGAGGTCCTTCGTCTTCCGGTAGATCCCCGTATACTCGTAGATCGCATAGAGGCCGCTCACCACGTACGGGATCCCCGTCGCATTCAAGGTCTGCAGCGCGAGGCGGTAGACCACCCGCTCCTTCTCCGGGATCCAGAACTCGCCATGGGTCAGCGACTTCTGTTCATCACGCGACAACGCCTGCATTTCGGGCGTGACGACGCGGTTCGTTTTCGGCGCTTCCATTCAACTCTCATAGCGGGGGCGCGCACGCTGCGCGTGACCCACGCGGGGGCAAGGATCGGGCCGCTACCGCCCCCGGCGATGCACCATTAGGTTCACGTTCTATGTTCGATGACTGGAAGAATGCATGGCGGGTAGCCGTTGAGAATTTCGAGCGGGAAGTGCGGGCGGATGACGACCGGTACGGCGGTTTCGGCCACGGGAACGGCATGCGACGCCAGCTGACCGCCGCCCGCGGCGCACTGGGCCGCCTTGATGCAGAGATCGACCGGGCCGCGAAAGAGGCCGCGGCGGAGCGCGAAGCGGAGCAGGTGTGCATCCGTCGTCAGGCGCTCGCCGCGGACATTGACGACCAGGAGACCTCGCGCATTGCCAGTGAATACGCAGTGCGTCATGCCGAGCGTGCTTCGATCTACGAACGGAAGGCCGACGTCCTGACGGACGAGCGTACGCTGCTCATGCGTGACATCGAAAGCATGGAAGCGGAGATTGCAACGCACCCGCCAGCCGACGAGCCGGGCGCCCGCCGTACTTCCATCCTCGACGATGATGAGGCGGAAGAGCGGTCACTGCACGACCGCGAGCTGGCTCGCCTCCGCCGTGAACGCTCGGCCACCGAGAAACTGGAAGAACTCAAGCGAAGGATGCGCCCCGAATAGCGCTGCGCCGTGACGGACCCTCAGTTGGTCAGCTTTGGCAGCAGTGTCGCCGCATCCGTCAGCTTCGACCGAAGCCGCGCCGCGATGTTCATGATCGGCCGACTCGCATTGCGTGGATCGCCCGGCGCGACGAATGTCTTCGGTGTGAATGAACCCGGGACCGGGGACGCCAGCGCAACCGCGACCACAATCGAGATCTCCTCTGCCGGCCGCAGCGTGTAGGGTCCTGCCGATACCATGATCCGTACGTCCGACTGGCCGGGCACCAGCATACCGATATTCGGATCCGGGTCGTCCGGCGCATACGCAGCGGATCCCGAAAGAATGCTCCATCCTGTCAGCTCGTCCCCCGTCCCCGCGTGCCAGTCCGATGACGAGCCCGAGCCGCCCTGTGTGCCGTACCCATTCAGGATCACGCGCGCGCCATTCGGCGCCGACAGCATTCGCACTCCCACCAGGCCCGGCGCAAGCGCGGCGCCCCCACTGAAGGAGGGCTCGTCGAAGTCCGCATCATAGGCGAACACCGCGCGCAGTTCCGGATCGTACGACATGATGTCGTCCGTCGCGCCACCGATGTCCGGGTCCATGCCGAATCCGAGATACACATCGTCATACGTGATCCCCGTCGACAGATCGGTCCCACGTACATCGAGCTTCTGGTAGAGCGGCGAGTTCGTGATGTTGCGATACGTGAGTCGCACCAGCGCAACATCCGGGAGTGACGCGTCGAACAACCATTGCTCGCGCACTTCAATGCCACGGATGGTCGTCAATGTGCGCGATGACGTGGTCGGCACGATCCAGGTCCGCTGGTCCGTACGAACCTCACCGTTCTCGTTCTTGAACGACGGCGCCGGCCGACCCGCCAGTGTTGCAATGTCATACATCCCCAGTGCCACCCCCCGCCCTTCCACCTTGGCCGCGATCAGGGGCATCGCATTCGACACGTACGTGTCCGTGGTACCGGCCGGCCACAACAGACCCTGACCGCTGCCGTCCTGAAGCAGCATCGCGCCGATCGCATTCACCGATGCCGTCATGTTCGACGCGGTCACCGGTCTCATGTAGCGCGCATAGCACGCGCCCTGGTTGGCACCCGATCCGCAGCGTGCAGTCAGCGGACCGCTCAGTTCGAATGGCTCGATGCCCTGTACGATCACCCGCGCGGCGTAACTGTAGGTGTCGCCCGCCGAGTCCAGCAGAACGAGAACGGTATGGGACCCGCCGATGCCGTCCAGGGTGTCCGGCGTCGTCCGCCCCGTATCCACTTCGTCGAGGAAGATACGGCCGCCCTCAGGGTCCGAACTCACGATGAGCTGGCCCTGTGATCCGCCGAGCGGGCCGTCCTGCTCGCGGCACCCTGCCTGTACCGTCAGCACAACGGCCAGCGTCGCCAGTATTCTGTATGTGTTCGATCCTGTCATCCCTGCCACCTGCGTCCGCGCACCCGGTCAGAAGCGCGCACTGAAAAGATTCATTGCGAGTGCCGGTTGCAGCCGGGGCCTCGGTCCGCGGTCGTCACGGCGGAGCACGGGCACAGGTGCCGCCGAACCAAGATCCCAGCGGCCCTCCGAATACCGGAGCAGACTGTTGCCGGCTTCGCCTCCGCTCGACTCGACCGCACGATCGCGATCATACTCACGCGTCAGATGCGCGCCCGTCACGAGGCCGATGATACTCGTCGCCAGCGGAATGCCCACGCCGACATCCTCGTCGTCCGGCTGCATGATGAGCACCAGCCCGCCGCCCGCAACGCCGCCCACGAGGCCGGACAGGCTGACCAGCCGCACACGGTTCACACTCGGCGACCACTTCGGTGCCAGCAAACCCGCCGCCACTACCATGGCATCACCACCGAGCAGCGTTGCCGCCAGCCGGTCGCGGTCCTCGAGATCCGTGATCACTCCCGTAGCGAAGCCGAACCACGTGCCCCAGAGACCGCTGGAGCTGACCGCCGCCGCAACACCGCTCGGGATCGGCTTCCTCGCAAGCAGGAGGCCCGTCCCGATTCCCGCCACGCCCCCCGCCACCATCGACGCCACCGACGCACTCGTCGATGGGTCGGTCCGGTATTCGCCACACAGGTCGCCGCAGTTGATCGTCTCGCCACCCAGAACGTCCATCCAGCCGTAGCCCTGCCACGTCCCCCAGGTGCCTCCGAACGTGATCGCCCTCGCCTGCCCCTCCGTGAGACCCGGATGGTCGTTCGCGTACTTCCTCGCCAGCAGGAACCCCGCGGGCGCTCCCGCCAGGAGCCCCACGCCAAAGGCCTCCGGCCCATCCGCATCCGCGATGATGGGGGTGGCGACGCCAAGCCACAGACCGTACGTCGTCCCCCACACCAGCAACTCCACCCTGCCGCTGCCATCCGCCTGGACACGGTTCGCGTACGACGAGAGAAGGTCGGGCACCGAGCCGGCCGCAGGCGTATCGCCATACTTCCGGCGGATCAGGTCCAGCACCGCCCTCGCCGCGTCGTGCCGACCCTCAACCTGGAAGTCCCGGGCTGCCTTCAGCAGCACCGCAGCCGTGTCACCCCGCGTCTGCGATTGCACATCGGTCGGGGCCAGCATCGCAGCCGCAGCAACCAGCAATATTCCGAAGTACCGTTTCATCATCGTTTGTCGTCCAGAATTTGTCGTCCAGAATAAGAACGCCCCGCCGCCCCGTATAGGGGACGACGGGGCCCTTTGTTCCCGATGTCGACGCCGTTATCTCGTGGCCGACCCCGGCACTTCCTTCATCATCTTCCGAATCGGCACGATCATCAGCGTCAGGACGGCAGCGGCGATGAAGAGCGAAGCCGTCGTCGTCATGAACAGCTTCGGCATCTGCTCGAGTTTTTCAGGATCGACGTGACCGCCGACGAGGCCACCGATCAGGTTGCCCACCGATGCTGCGAGGAACCAGATGCCCATCATCTGACCGACGTACTTGCGCGGTGAAAGCTTCGTCATCGATGACAGGCCGACCGGACTGATGCACAGCTCACCGATTGTCTGCAGCAGGTAGCTGCCGATGAGCCAGAATGCTGCCACCTTCGTTGCACCGCCGCTGTCCACCACGATGTTTGCGGCCGGGATCATCAGAAGGAAGCCGAATCCGGCGAAGACCAAGCCGAGCGCGAACTTGGCAGGGCTCGACAGCTCGATGTTCCGCTTCGCCATTCCGACCCACAGCGCCGCGAACACCGGGGCCAGCAGGATGATGAATGCGGAGTTTACCGACTGGAACCACGTCGCCGGCACCACGAACGTGCCGATCGTGCGGTCCGTAAAGTCCGCGGCAAACAGGTTGAGCGACGTCGGTGCCTGCTCGAATGCCGACCAGAAGATCGCGGCAAAGACAAACAGCACCGCAATGACCGCCACCCGCTTCTTTTCATCCGAGTCCAGACCGCCGAACCCGAAAATCGCGGTGAAGTAGACCACTGCGGTGCCGACGAGCACGTACGTCATGTACTTGCCGATCACCTGCGCGTCGAACGTGACAGCACCGGTCATCGCTGCGATCACCACCGCGGCCAGCACTGCGAGCCCAGCCCACAGGATCGCCTTGATCTGGCGCTCCTGCTTCGCCTGAATCACCGGGTCTGGGTGACGCGTGGGCTCGAGGCCCAGGTCGCCCAGCGTGTCCTTCGAACGCGCCATGAAGATCAGCAGACCGATCAACATGCCGACGCCGGCAGCGCCAAAGCCCCAGTGCCAGCCGATCCGCTCACCCAGGAAGCCCGTAATCAACTGACCGGCGAACGCACCGAGATTGATGCCCATGTAGAAAATCGAGAAGCCGGCGTCACGACGGGCGCCACCCTCGGGGTACAGATCACCGACAATCGCCGAGATGTTCGGCTTCAGCAGACCCGTGCCCAGCACGATCAGTAGCAGACCCATGAAGAACGGGATTCTGCTGCCCATGAACGACGAAAGGCCGATCGAGAAGTGACCGGCCACAATGAGCATACCGCCGTAGAGGATGGCCTTTCGCAGACCCAGCAGACGGTCCGCGATCCAGCCGCCCGGGAGCGACGCGAGGTACACGCTCGCTGCGTAGATACCCACGATCGCCGACGCCTGCGCGCGGTCGAAACCGAAACCGCCGGTATTGATCGCTGCCGCCATGAACAGCACCAGCAGCGGGCGGATCCCGTAGTACGAGAAGCGCTCCCACATCTCTGTGAAGAACAGCGTGGACAGACCCTTCGGATGACCGAAGAACCCGGTGTCGTCAGCCGAACTGCCGCCCGGAGGCAGGTCGGCCGTCAGTGACGCTTCGCGCGCGTCGTGGGGTGGTAGGTCACGTGCCATGGATACTCCTTCAATGGTTGATCACGCCAACGTATGCCCAACCTCCGGAATACGCTAGATAAACGACGCATACCCGGGCCCCTGCCTCCCCGGTTCCCATGCCCCATCCCTTCCCCCACATTATCCCGTGTCGCTCAACTTCCACATCCGGGTAGGCAATGGATACGACGATTCTCCGCACGCTCCGATCCCAGGCACTCACCCGCAAACTCTCCG
Organism: Longimicrobiales bacterium; assembly: GCA_038257485.1. Taxonomy (GTDB): domain Bacteria; phylum Gemmatimonadota; class Gemmatimonadetes; order Longimicrobiales; family RSA9; genus DASUXU01. The sequence goes on from JBBSJG010000002.1 coordinate 35,435, forward strand.
GTGACGAGCTCGAGTACATTGCCGCGTTCGCCCGCAATGTGTCCTACAAGCCCGGGGCGTTCATCTTCCACCAGAGCCAGCCACGCCGGTTCTGGGGATTCGTTGTAAGCGGACGCGTTGAATTGCGCAAAGGGCCGCGCGGCCGACCGCGCATCGTCTTCGTCCTCGGGCCAGGTGCGTCGTTTGGAGAGAGCGGGCTGCTCGACGACTACCCCCACTCGACGTCCGGGTATGTGGTCGAGCCCACCGAGACCATCCAGATCCCGCGCGACGCAATCGTGCGCATCGCCACGGAACGACCGGAACTCTACGGCAGACTCGTCGCAGCAGCCGCACAGTCCATTGCAGACCGCCTGCGCGCCACACCCGGACGCGCGGGCGCCGGCGAGGAATACGAATCCGGCGAGATGCGGCGGGAGAAGGACCTGCTCGGTGAACGCGATGTTCCCGCAGGCGTCTACTTCGGCGTGCAGACACTGCGCGCGGTCGAGAACTTCCCGATCACCGGCATCGCGATCTCGCAGTACCCGCTGCTCGTGAAGGCGCTCGCCGCCGTCAAGGAAGCTTCCGCGCTCGCCAACTTCGAACTCGGCCTCCTCGAGAAAAATGTATGCGACGCCATTGTCGAAGCCGCAGAGGAAATCCGCGCCGGCAACCTGCACGGCGAGTTTGTAGTCGACGTAATCCAGGGAGGTGCTGGTACATCGACGAATATGAACGCGAATGAAGTTATCGCGAACCGTGCACTCGAGCTGCTCGGCGAAGCGCGAGGCAGCTACGAAATCGTGCACCCCAACAACCACGTCAATCTGTCACAGTCCACAAATGACGTGTATCCGACGTCGATCCGCATCGCATCACTCTGGGCGCTCGACCAGCTCGGTCCGGCACTCTCGGAACTGCGCGACGCATTCCTCGAGAAGGGCGAGGAGTTTTCTGATATCGTCAAGATGGGCCGCACCCAGTTGCAGGATGCTGTCCCGATGACACTGGGCCAGGAATTCCGTGCGTACGGTGTGACCATCGGCGAGGACGTTGAGCGTCTGCACGAAGTGCGGGCACTACTCAGTGAAATCAACATGGGCGCAACGGCGATCGGTACCGGCATCAACACCGATCCGGGCTATGCCTCGCTTGTCCGCACGAGACTCAGCGAGATCACGAAGCTCAACCTCGTGACCGCGCCCGATCTCGTCGAGGCGACGCAGGACACCGGCGTGTTCGTGACCGTATCCAGTGTGCTCAAGCGCATTTCCGTGAAGCTCTCCAAGATCTGCAACGATCTGAGACTACTCTCGAGTGGACCGCGCGCGGGCCTCAACGAGATCAACCTGCCGCCCATGCAGCCGGGGTCCAGCATCATGCCGGGAAAGGTGAACCCTGTCATTCCCGAGGTGGTCAACCAGGTGTGCTTCCAGGTGATCGGAAACGACCTCGCCGTCACCATGGCCGCTGAGGCCGGACAGCTGCAGCTCAATGTCTTCGAGCCCGTCATGGCCTTCAACCTCTTCCAGTCTGTGGACATGCTGACACAGGCGGCGATCGTTCTGCGCGAACGATGCATTGTCGGGATCACCGCAAACCGCGACCGCATCCGCAGCCTGCTCGAGAACAGCATCGGCATTGTAACTGCGCTCGTCCCGTTCATCGGCTACGAGCGATCGACTGCGCTCGCGAGGGAAGCACTCGAGACCGGTCGTGGCGTGTACGAGCTCGTCCTCGAGAAGGGTTGGCTCACGCGCGAACAACTCGATGACGTGCTGTCACCGGACAGCATGACCAGACCACGACCGATGGCGGCGATGAACAACGGCAGTGAACCGCTCACGGGCCCGTAGTCGCCATTCGCATCGCAGCACACGTCGCGGCTCGCGTCGTCGGTGGCGCGGAACGGCGGAGCATCGACCTGCTCGCGCGCCTCGCTGCGCGCGGGCACGACATCGTTGTCTACTGCAACAGTGATGCAGTTCTGGACCATGCGCTGGTGCCCGGTGTGCATGCGATGATTGCGGGCGACGGGGCGAGGCGGGGCGACCTGCGCGCGCAGGCTGATCAAAGCGGAATCCGCGACCGTGTTCATTTCCTCGGGTAGTGCGACAACCCGGGCGCGGTGCTGGCCGCGCTCGATGTCTTCGGTGTTACGTCCGATCAGGAAGGCATGTCGAACGCCATGCTCGAAGCGCTCGCGGCCGGTGTCCCCGTCATCAGTACTGCCGTCAGCGGCGCGCGCGAGGCGCTCACGCGGGAACCCGTATGTGGCATCGTCGTCGACACGAGTGCGGAGGCGATCGCGGCAGGAATCAGGGAAATGATGGGATCGGATGAATTGCGGGGGACGATGGGCCACGCCGCCGCGCGCGTTGCGGACGAACGTTACGGCAGTGACCGCATGACCGACGCGTGGGAGTCGCTTCTCATTGCGGGGGCAGCACCGCAATCGTAAGCCGGAACGTCGACCCCTTGCCGGCCTCGGATTGAACATCGATGCTGCCGCCCAGCAGCTCGCTCAGGCGGCGACACAGCGCGAGACCGAGACCCGTCCCACCATACAATCGCGTCGAAGAACCGTCGACCTGGCGAAACTCATCGAAGACGTTGTCGCGATCTTCTTTCCGAATGCCGATGCCGGTGTCGGCTACGGCCCACTCCACGTGCGGTCGCTCATCCCGCATCAACGTGCGCACGTGCACCGACACACTGCCGCTGCTCGTGAACTTGAATGCATTCGACAGCAGGTTCTCCAGGATTTTGACGACCTTGTCAGCGTCCGTGACAACGTCGACCCTCTCCGGATTTCCTGATATACTGAACTCGACGTGCGCCGGCACATCACCAACGAGGTCCGCCGCCCGCTTTGCCAGCAGCACGGCATCCGTCGGCTGGTATACGAGCTGCGCCCGACCCAGCTTGAGCTGCGACAGCTCAAGCAGATCATTGATGAGGTGCAGCAGCACGCCGGCGGCAGCGTCCATGCGCGACACCAGCGTCCGCTGACGGGGCTCCAGCGCACCGGCCTGACCGTCCAGCAGCAGGTCGGCGTAGCCGATGATCGATGTGAGTGGCGTGCGCAGCTCGTGGCTCATGTTCGCGAGGAACTCGTCCTTGAGTCGCTTCGAACCCTCTGCATCCTGGATTCGATGTTCGAGCGCCTGCTTCTCGATGCGCAGCTGCTGGACCTCCTGGCGAACCGACTCCAGCAGATGAGCGCGACGCGTCACGGCAGCCAGCTGATCCGCGATGAGACGCAGCAGGTGCAGTTCGTCATCCGCAAACTCGCGAGGCGCCTCGAAATAGAAACTCAATGCGCCAACTGCGGAGTCGTCGTGAATCAGGGGCAGCGTGATCAGCGAGACAAAACCCAGTTCCCTCGCCGGATCCCACCATTCCCGCAGACTCGAATCCGCGAACACATCATGCACGCTGATCGCGCGCTTTTCCGCTACGGCCGCACCCGTCGGACCGCGACCCTCACGGATGCGCAGCTGACTTAGAAAGCGCGCTGACGATTGTGGCCAGTTCTGTGCGCACGCGAGCTTGAGCAGCGTGGGGTCGGCGGGATCACGCAGGAAGATCGAAGCAAAACTGGCATTCACCAGCGGCGTCAAGCGCGCCAGCGCGAGTCGATACACCTCCACCGCATTACTCGCGGTAAGGAACGCATCGATGATCTCGCGCGCGACCTCCAACTCCATTTGTCGCAGTGACCGCTCCACCATCACGCCTTTTTCAGTCGAATACAGGCGCCGATCCCGACGCCTGAAGGGTTCCCTTGACGCTTCTGAGAGCGCTCCCTACTCTTGGTAAGCCGGGTGGATATGCATCTGTCGCGAGGCAAGTTGCTCCCGCGATTCCACCCGCGCAAGTATGAATCGAACAGCGTCGCCGCTGCGCATCAACTGGGCGCCGCGGCGTTATTGTCTTCAAGGATTCCCCGGCTTTACACCTTTTCACTCCGAGGAGCACAACATGAACAAGTCCGAACTGGTCCAGGCGCTCGCAGACCGGACCGACCTCAGCAGGGCTGATGCGACCCGGGCTGTCGAAGCGCTCTTCAGTCCGGATGACGGCCTGATCACCGAAACGCTCAAGCGAGGGGATCGCGTCCAGATCACGGGATTCGGCACATTCGAGACGAAGGAGCGGAAAGCGCGCACCGGCCGGAACCCGCGAACGGGTCGTGAGATCAAGATCGGGCCGACCGTCAGCGCCACCTTCCGTCCGGGCAAGGCGCTCAAGGATTCGGTGAAGCCAGCATCCTGAGCCGTTCCGACATACACCATCGAAAAGGGGGGTCAGCGCTCGCGCGCCAAACCCCCTTGTTCGTAGACAGACCGGTTACGGCAGACCGACCGCCTGCGGCCTGACTGACCGCTTTACGGCCGGGGCCGGCGTGGCGGGCCGTCGCCCGAGCTGCCACGCCCGGGTCCCCGCGGACCGTCCCACGGGGGACGTGTGCCCTCACGCGGACCGTCGCGCGGTCCACTCCGGGGCGGCGCACTCCGAGGCCCACTCCGGAAGCCGTCCCGCGCCGCTTCCCGGCCGCCACTGCGACCACTGTCGCGCGCACCGCCTCGCGCGGGAGCATCCCGCATTTCGCGCGCGCCCGCCGTGCCCTTCCGATCATAATCGACACGCAGACTGCGGCCACGCATCGTTGTGCCGTTCATCGCGCGGATGACCTTGTCCGCGACCGCCGTGGACAGCTCCACCACGGTGAACGAATCCTTGATGTCGATCTTGCCGACCTGGTCACCCGTAATGCCAGCCTCACCGGTAATCGCTCCAACCAGGTCACCCGCCCGAATGTTGTCACGCGTGCCGACACTGAAGAACAATCTGACGAAACCCGCCTCCGCAGACGCCGGACGCGGCGCGCCAGCGGCTGTCGCCGCAGGCGCCGAACCTGTCGCACGAGGCTGCACGCGCTTACGCACGATTGCACTCAGTGCAGCAGCGATCTCGGCCGGTGTGAACTCTTCGAACAGCGGATCGAGCACAGCCATCTGTGCATCGATGTCCTCGTCATGCACCGCCTGTCGCAGCATCCTGCGATACTCGGCGAGCCCGTCCGAAGCAGGCGCCTGCACCCGCAAAGCCTTCAGCGTCAATCCCACCGCCGCCGCCATGCGGCGCAGGTGCGGCAGTTCGGGTGGCGTCACCAGTACGAGGCCGCCATTCGCGTGGACCTGCTTCAAGCAGTCCTTCTCGAACGGCACGTCGAAGCTGATCGCTGTGCCTGTCGCAACCGCGTCATCCGCCGTAACGATGCTGACGTCCGCATCGACGCCGGACTCGGCGCTGAAGCCCCGCAGTGACAGCGCCTCCCGGAGGTCATCGGCACTCGATTCGCTGCGCACCACGACCACGGGCCGCGCACCCGCGCGCTGCTCCAGCAGCCTGACGAGCATCGCTTCCTTGCGTGATTCCGGAACGACCACGTAATCCACGTCGCCCGTCATCTCGACATGCTCCGCCGGGTCGTCAGACCGCGACGGTACATTCATCGCCTTGCGCACATGCGCTTCGATGAACCGCTCGACATCCGCCGTCAACTCCGCCGCGGCAACCACGCGTTGCGCGTCCTTCGGAATCGATGTCATGAGGGCGACGAGGGCTTCGCGCGAATCACTCAGCTGGGTATTCGCATCGATCAGCACGAACGCCGCAAGTTCGCCGAGCTTGAGCTCCGAACGTTCCACTGCTTCGCGCGCACCTTCCGGTGTAGCAACCACGACCGCGGCTTCCGCACGACGGTTCCATCCTGTCGCGAGCGCAGCCGCGCGCAGACCCACCGAGCTCGCCAGATTCATCAGCAGCGTCGCCTTCCGTGTCGCGCGATCCTCCGTCGGCACCAGCACCAGCAGTCTCGGACCCGCGCCCTCTGTGCCCTCCTGCGAGATCCGGTCGAGCAGCGGCAAGGCATACGCTGCCGTCACACCCGATCCCGTGGACGCGTGCAGCACGAGGTTGCCGCCGCGGCGCAGCACAGGGATCGCCGAAATCTGCAGCGGCGTTGCCTCCCGCAGACCAAGACCCGTCGCCGTCTGCGTGAGCTCTGCCCGTATTCCGAGCTGATCGAACGTCTGTGACACCTATGCTCTCGACAATCCGCCCGGTAGGGCTGTTCCGACACCACGCTGATCATTCGGCTGATACGGCAGCATCGTCATGTAGTATTGCACGTCCATATCAAGACGCGATGTACGCAGCTGATCCGTTGCCGCATGAATCACAGTCGACAGACCGTGCCGATGCGCCGTGATCTTCACAGTGCCATCGCCTCCGCTCAGCTTCACGCTGTGGCGGTCCTCACTCACCTTCGTGATCGGAAGGCGGGCGGTGAGAATCTCTCCCGCCAGACGCAAGGCGTCCGCTGTGCCCGCCGCCGTCATTCGCTCGTAGGTCATTTACTTCGTCTCCATCCATGACAGAAGTCTTTCGTAGTCCTGCAGCCCGACTACAACGCGCGGACTCATTCCCTCGTCAACCACATATGCCGGCACACCATTCAGCCCCAGACCGAGCGCCCTCGCTTCGTCCGCGATCACCGCATCCGTGTGCTGGTCGATATCCAGCGTCACCTTCATCCCCGTGCGGTCCAGACCCACCGACTCTGCAATTTCAACCAGCACGTCGATCCGACCGATATCGCGGCCTTCCGCGAAATACGCCGCAAACAGCGCGTTGCGCATCGCTCGCTCGACACCTTCCACCTTTGCATACTTCGCGGCCTCGTGGGCCTTCCGCGTCCGTACGCCGATCGCCGGCATGACAATCGACAGACCCAGTTCCACGGAGAGCGGCCCGATCATCTCGTCCCAGCCACGACGCTTCGCAAGGTCGGAGGCCGGCGATGCGAGAGGCACCGGCGAGGGCCGTAACTCGTATGCCCGGTACTCAACCGAAATACCGGCACGTTCCAGACCCTCCGCGCCCACCTCCGCCAGATAGCAGAACGGACATGCGAAATCACTGTACAGCTCCACGCACCGACCCCTCATCCCATCCCCTTTACGCCCATGCGACCTCCTGAATCTCGCCACACCACTCCCACCCGGCAACACATCACCGCAACCCCCGCACCACCCCACTCCCGGCCAGACCCTTTGCCTTGCCCCGCATCTCTCCGTAATTTTGCGACATGGCCATCAGTCCCAACATCCGTGAGCTTCAAGGCTCTGCTACCCTCGCCGTCGCCGCCCTCTGCAGACAGCTCCGCGCGCAGGGCCGCGATATCATCGACCTGAGCGCCGGCGAGCCCGACTTCCGTACGCCGAACTTCGCCGCAGAAGCCGGGATCGCCGCGATCGAACAGGGGTTCACCCACTACACCCCCGTCCCGGGCACGCCCCAGCTCAGGGACGCCATCGCGGCATACCTCTCGGCATCGACCGGCAAGAAGGTCGAATCGAAGGGAATCGTGGTGAGCAATGGCGCCAAACAGGCACTGTTCAATGCGTGTTTCGCACTGTTCGGTCCGGGGGACGAGGTCCTCGTGCCAGTGCCCTACTGGACCAGCTATCCGGAGATCCTGAAGCTCGCGCGCGCCACCCCCGTTCTCGTGGGATCGACTGAAGAGGCCGGGTTCAAGGTGACCGTCGCGGACCTGGACGCGGCAGCGACAGCGGCCACCCGCGGGATCATCCTGAATTCACCGTCGAACCCGACCGGCGTCGTGTACTCCCTCGACGAGTTGGAGGCGATCGTACGCTGGGCGCATGCAAAGAACCTGTGGATCATCAGTGACGAGATCTACGGCCGCCTCTGCTTTGATGCGGAGCGCGCGGCCAGTGTTCTCGATCTCGACGCATCCCTCCTCGATCGAACGGTACTCGTCGACGGGGCATCGAAGGCCTTCGCCATGACCGGGTGGCGCATCGGTTTCAGCTATTGCAGCCCGGACCTCGCGACGATGCTGAGCGATCTGCAGAGCCACGTGACGTCCGGCGCGGCGACACCGTCGCAGCACGCGGCACTCGCCGTGTTCCGCCACGAGCCACGCGTCCAGGAATCCGTCAATGCGATGGTCCGGCTGTTCAAGCGACGCCGTGACCGCCTCGCTGCTGCAATGACTGAACGCGTGCCGCATGCGTCGTTCGTCATGCCGGACGGGGCGTTCTACCTGTTTTTCAGAACCGACGCGTATTATGCCGACGGCCGCGATGGCTCCGTCGCATTCTGCAGCTGGCTCCTGGAAAAGACTGGCGTCGCGCTCGTGCCCGGCATCGCATTCGGCGATGATCGCTATGTTCGCATCTCGTTTGCCGCACCCGAAGCAGAAGTACTGGCCGCAGTCGACCGCATTGCCGAAGCACTCACGTAGCAACTACGGAGGTTCTATTGGACGAAGACCGCACAGACGCCGGCCACCCGGAATACAATGATGACCGTACCGGCTTGGCAGAGCCGATCGTCCAGAAGTCGCGGTGGGAGGATTATCTCGACGTGTTCTTCGCGCCCACGGACCTGTTCCGCAGGCGTGGCCATGACAAGCTTGCGCCGCCGCTGATCACACTGCTGCTCCTCGCAACTGCTTTCTACTACATCCTGCTGCCGGCACAGGGCATCGTGATGCGGGCATCGATGAAGCCCGAGCAGCTGGCGCAGATGCCGGAAGGCATGCTGAAACTCATGCCGATCCTGGGCGGCATCTCCATCCCCATCGTGTACCTGATCAGCACGGCCGTTGCCGCGGCGCTCCTGTGGTTGCTCGCCCGCCTCGTCGACGTCAAGCCCGAGTTCCGCGAGATGATGATTGTCGCGACCTACGCATCGTTCATCGGACTGCTCTCGCAGATCGCGGTCGGCGTCTTGACCATGATCCATGGCGAGGCGGGCCTCGAACCGTTGCGTCACCTGTCATTCGGTGCGCTGCGCTTCGTTGACGCGAAAGAGTTGCCCGCACCGGTTTCAGCCCTGCTCGCTCGCTTCGACATCTTCAAGATCTGGCAGGCAGTCGTCTGGGCCATCGGATTCTCTGTCGTCACCGGCGTGTCCCGCTCGAAGGGCGCACTCGTTGCCGGCGGCACCTGGCTGCTCTTCGCAGTACCCGGCATGCTCGGCGCGGGCGTGGCGGATAAGATGGGCGGACCGGCGGGCATCGAGACAACTGTCGAATAGTGCATTCCATGAATGCGACATTCGATCCGCGCTATCCCGTCGGGCGCTTCGACAGGGCCGTCACGGTCCCGCACTCCGGCCGGCCTGCACTCATCGACACCATCGCCTCACTGCCGAGCGTTCTGCGCGCGGCAGTGCACGGGCTCACGGACACACAACTCGATACGCCGTACCGCGACGGCGGATGGACCGTTCGGCAGGTGATCCATCACGTGCCCGACAGTCATGCCAATGCCTACATCCGGTTCAAACTGGGACTCACGGAAGACCAGCCCACTATCAAGACATACGATGAGGCGGCATGGGCCGAGATCCCGGAAGCGCGCACACTCCCCATCGCGCCCTCACTGCAGCTGCTCGATGGGTTGCACACGCGATGGGTGGCCCTGCTCCGCGATATGGACGCGTCCCAGTACGAACGCATGATCGTGCACCCTGAATGGGGCACGATCCCGCTCGGCACCATGCTCGGCCTGTATGAATGGCACAGCCGGCATCACACCGCGCATATCACGCGTCTTCGCGAGCGGATGCACTGGTGAGATCGGACAGAAATGCGCGACACGCGCGTTCCACCATGTCGTGCACATCCGAAAACCCCGTTTCGCCGCCGTAATACGGGTCCGGCACATCCACCTCGTCGCCAGCTGTCGCGTCGTAGGTCCGGAGAAGGCGCACGACGGCGTGGCGCGGGGACCCCGCAGCCATCTCCTGCACCGCCGCCAGGTTGTCCTGGTCCATGACCAGCACATGGTCGAAACGGCCCAGGTCCTTGTGCTGAATGCGTCGCGCGCTGTGCTCGAGCACGATGCCCCGCCGCATCGCCTCCGCACTCGTCCGGGGATCCGGCGCTTCACCCTCGTGATAGGACGACGTACCCGCCGAATCGATCTCGTACCGCTCGGATACGCCCGCATCTTGCACCAGTTGCCGGAAGATGCCCTCCGCCAGCGGCGACCGGCAGATATTCCCGTGACACACGAAAAGGACATGCGTTTTGTCAGTCATTCATCACTCTCGAAAATTCTATTCTGTCATTATCGCAGCAGCACTGCTCGGGGGCTCGTCATGCGACCGCAATGCGGATGACGCACAGGGCGGCGCACACCAGGTTGATGCCATACGCGGTAACGTGCGCGAAGACGCCGCATGCGACAACCTCACCCGCGTCGACACCCTCGCTACACCACTCCGCGAAGCAAGTGGCATCGCGGCCAGTCGGTCACATCCGGGGATCCTCTGGGTCCATAACGACGGTGGCAACGAGAATGTCGTGTTTGCCATCGATACCGCCGGTCACGTCAACGGCCGCGTGCACCTGCTCACGCAGGAAACCGGCATGGACTGGGAGGACATTGCCGTCTCCGACTGCGGGGATCGCGACTGCATCTATCTGGCGGACATCGGCGACAACCTCGCAAACAGGAGCACTGTGCGCATCCTCCGGCTCCACGAGCCCGATCCACGCACGGATTCCGTCGCACAGATCACAGGGATCTTTCATCTCCGGTATCCGGATGGACCTCACGACGCCGAAGCCATGTTCGTACTTCCAGGAGGACGCGTCTTCGTCATCACGAAGGGACGCAACGGGCCGGTCGCACTCTTCGCTTATCCGGGCCAGCTCCGCGCCGACACCGTCACGCTTCGACACATCCAGGATTTCACCCCCGGCCTCGTCCAGCTTCCCCTGATGGCCACCGGCGCCGCCGCGTCGGCGGATGGACGGCGTATCGCCATTCGCAGCTACTCCGAGCTTCGCTTCTACCGGCCGGGCGGGGGTGACAGTCTCATCCCGGTGTCCAGTCCTGTGTCACTGGCGTCACTCCTTGAATTTCAGGGCGAGGGGATCGCCCTCGCACCGTCGGGCTCTGCCTTTCTCGTCGGTGAAGTAGGGTTCGACACGGTACCGCCGCATCTCTCCCGCCTCACCTGTCGATAAGGCACGAAACATGCACCTCAAAAGATAGAGAAAATAGTGTACTGCAACGACTTACAGGTTTCTGGAGAAGCGTCATGACATCAGGGGATCACCGCCGCATCACCGACGAGGTCAATCCCGACGCCTCACAATCGCCGGGTCGACGTGAGCCCGACGACGCCAACAGTCCGCACCGGCGTCTGAAGCAGGATTTCTTCAGGAAATACCGGCAGCCGCTGATCGGGCTCGGCCTGGCAGGCGCATCGCTGCCCCTGGTCAATGCACAGCAGAATGCAGAGAAGGAAAAGGCGCAGACGGCTGAGGGCGAGCAGGCGGCGCAGGCCGCAGCAGCCGCGCGAAGTGGTGACGCGGAAGAGGACCTCGTCGGCAGAATCGCGGAGTCGCGCGCAAGCAGCGACCGCAGCTCCCATATCCAGTCGGCGGTCGCGGAATTCAAGATCGAAGAAGGCCTCGCGGCCGACATCTACGACATCGCGAAGCAGGAAGGCGTGGAGCCGAAGGTCGCGTACGGTCTCGTTCGCACGGAAAGCACGTTCGATGACAAGGCCGTCAGCCATGTTGGCGCACGCGGACTCACGCAGGTGATGCCGCGCACCGCGAAGTGGCTCGTGCCGGGCACCACCGCGCAGGATCTCTTCGATCGCAAGACGAACCTCAAGCTCGGTTTCCGATACCTGAACCAGCTCACGGACAAGTACCGCGGCAACATGAAGCTCGCACTGCTCGCATACAACCGCGGGCCGGGCACGGTCGACAAGGTGCTGAAGAAGGGCGGAAATCCCGACAACGGGTACGCCAAGAAAGTCATGGGCATCTGACTTGCGGCGCGCGCGTGCGCGCTGCATTGTGTCGCATGATGAAAACACAACAGATCCGGTATGCGACGTGGGTCGCCGCGCTATTCGCGGCGACTTCGTCGTTTGCGCCCCGCGCCCTGCGCGCGCAGTCCGTCATCGACACGCTCTCCATTCGGGCTGACACGCGATTTCTCGCCGACGATCTCCTGCGCGGTCGCGGCACTGGTACTGAAGGCGAACGTATCGCCGCCGCCTACATCGAGAGCCGCCTCATCGCCATCGGGCTCCGCGGTGCCGGCAGCAATGGCGCCTTTCGTCTGCCTGTGCCATTGCGCACCGCGATCATCAGGCCCACATCCGGCATGACCATCACGCGCAGCGATGAAGTCATTCCGTTCACGTACGGACGGGACTTCATCATGAACACCGGTGGCGTCGCGGCCTTCCACGATTTCGCAGGCACTGTACTGTTCGTTGGCGCACCATCACACGCGTTGCAGCTGATGCGCGCGGCGCCGTCCCTGAGCGGCCAGGTCATCGCGTTCAATGGTCCGCTCGGCAGTGCCGCCGGTGACATCGTGCCGCTGCTCATCACGCGTGGTGCCGCGGGCGTGATGATCCTGCTCAATGATTCCGCGCAATACGATCTCTACGTGCGCAGCCGCGGCGATCGGCGCTTCTTCGCGGCCGTCGACGTCGCCGACCCCGTCTGGCAACCTTCGCTACCGGTGGTGCTCGCGAGCCCCGCTGTAGCGCGTCTGCTCGTCGCGAGCCCGGCTACACTCACAACAACGCAGCCGCTTCCCGCACTCGTCGGATCCCATGCTGTCGCGGTGCGCGTCGAATCCACGCTGCTCGACGTGCCCGCGGACAATGTGGGCGGCATCATCCGCGGCACGAACCCGACGCTGCGCGACGAGTACGTGGTCTACACGGCCCACTATGATCACCTCGGCGTCAGTACACCCGACGCACGAGGCGACTCCATCTACAATGGCTTCTCCGACAACGCGGCCGGCACCGCCATGCTCCTCGCGATCGCGCAGGCATTCCAGAAAAGTCCGCCCGCGCGCTCCGTCGCATTTCTCTTCTTTACCGGCGAGGAACGCGGCCTGCTCGGATCGTCCTACCTGGCCGCGCATCCGCCGTTTCCGCTCGACCGCATTCGCGCAGTCATCAACCTCGATGCGGGAGCTCCGCCCGCACCGCCGGTCACATGGCGAATCGCTGGCGGCGTCGAGTCCGCAGCACTCGGCCAGCTCGCAGCCGACGTAGCCGCCCGAAATGGATGGCGAGCCACACCTTCCACGGCTTCGCCCAACTCCGATTACTGGCCGTTCCTGAGCCGCGGTGTACCGGCAATCTTCATTGTGCCTGGCGACGAATGGCAGAATACGACCACCGCGCAGCGCGACGAGCTACGTCGTGTGTGGGACCGCTACCACCAGGCCGGCGACCATTGGAACGCGCTATTCCCGTTCGCCGGCCTCGAACGCTACGCGGCGTTCGCATACGCAGTCGGAGCGGCAGCGGCCGGTCATTGACCACCCCCGTCCCCATGCATACGTTTACGGATCCAGCCTGGAGGAACTCCCACCCAGGCGACCGCAATCCTGCGAGCCGACACATGAGTCTTGTTCCATACGCCCGCCGCGCGCTGACCGCCATGGCGTCCGCTGCTCTGTTCGTGTCGTGCACCGCGTCCGACCGGACGACCGGCTCTGACGCAGGTTTGCTCAGCGTCGCCGTTCAGCCGCAAATGCAGGCCCGCGTGAACAGCAGTGCCGCCTCTGCCATCATCAACCGCTCCCGCCTTACCGTAGTAGGCGTGACCGACATCGGGACCGTCACCAGCGATACCGTCGGAGGACCCTTTGTCATTGACGTGGACCCCTCGGCATCACAATGGCTTCTCCCCATCGAGTTCGGCTTGCCCGACAACTATGCCAGCATCTCGATCTTCGTGGAGCTCATCAACGTACTCAATGGCGTCGAGACCGTTGAATGGAGCGGTGCCTCCGGCCCGATCCGGATCAGCACTGCGCGCAAGGCGACGCAGGCGGCCAGCGTCAAGGTTTTTGAAGGAGGCATCGAAAACGCTTTCGTGACTTCCGTGTCGATCCAGCAGGCCGACGCATCACTCCTCGAAGGCAGCGACCTCCATCTCACCGCGCTGACCGAGACCACCGGACCCGCTGGAACCGCCCCTTCCGTCTCGTGGTCCAGCACCGACACATCGGTTGCGACAGTCACGCAGAACGGCGTCGTCCTCGCCCGGCGGGATGGCATCGTTCACATCTACGCCGCCGTCGGGCCCGCGCGCGACACGATCCGCATCGAGGCACGCTCCCGACCGGCTTCGATTCGCCTCACCCCGGACACCATCCGCGACATCAGCGTCGGCGAGGAAGTCGTCGTCAATGCCGAGGTCAGGGACGCCCGCGGTAAGCTGCTCTATACAGAGGTCGTCACCTGGTCATCCGCCGCGGAAGTCACGCTGGCCGCCCTCGGAAACGGTCGGTTCGTCGGGCGCGCCGTCGGAACTACGACACTCCGCGCTTCCATCATCGGATTCCCCGCGCTCAGTGCAACCACCGCTGCGACCATCACCAGCCGCATTGCCGCCAACATCCGCGTCTCATGGGTCGGGTCCAACCCAGCCGATACAACGTCCGTCGGCTCACACATCATCTTCCTGCTCATCGGCGGCAACACCGGCTCCGTTACAACGCCCGCCGCCCATGCACGGGTTCGCCTCGTCGATGCCAACACAGGCGCCGTCGCCTTCGATTCCGTATTCGACCAGCCGTCCATCCCGGCCGCCACACCCCTGACGTACTCCATTCTGCTACACCTCGCGCCGGCGCGGGCCTGGCCTGATTTCGCACGAATCAGTGTTACCGCCGACGCGCACAATGCGATCGTCGAGACCGATGAGACTGACAACACGGCGGTTTCGACGATTCTCCACATCCGTCGGCCCACCCCGTCAGGGGTCATGGGACCGGCCGTCAAACTGATTGACACTCCCATACGCCCTAGGTAGCTTCGACCTGATCGCCGCAGCCACACTCTCCCTGTGGCTGCAGGAACGGATGGATGCACTTCGCTCGCTCTTTCTCGGATCGAATATGAGAACTTCCCCCATGGGTGCGCCGCGTCGTTACGCCGGCCAGCGCCGTTCCGCTCGTATTCTGGCACTGGCTCTGCTGTGCCTCGCCGCGCTCTTTGCATGCACGGACGCGTCACTCACGGATCCTCGCACTGAAGGCGGACCTGCCTCGCTGGCGCTGCAGCCACGATTCCATCTGCTCAGTGCTGCGACCCGCCTGGCACCGATCAATGTCGCGCGCCTGACAGTGTTGAACGCGGCGACGAACGAGCGTATCGCCGGCCCGTTCAACGTCCCGGTCGACCCGAATGCCTCCCAGTTCACGCTCCCGCTGTCATTCGAGCTGCCGGAAGGCGCGTCGAATCTGCAAATCGTCGTTTCCGTGGAGCTCCTGAATGTCACGGCGGGTGTGGAGTCGATCGAGTGGAGCGGTGTGACGTCACCGATCGCAGTGCAGCCCGGCGTAACGACGCCGACGCCCGCGCCCATCGATCTTTATCAGGGCCCCCTCGGGAATCTCGCTGTCACATCGGTGACCATTGTGAACGCACCGCCCGCTGCACTCGAGGGCGACGTCATTGGACTGATTGCAGTCACGCAGGGCAGTACCAACGTGCGGATCTTCTGGGAGAGCACGAACGCCGCGGTTGCGACGGTGGACGCCAATGGTGTTGTGCGAACGTTGCGGGACGGCCAGGCGTCGATCATCGCCGCGGCGGGTGCGCAGCGTGATACAGCGAACATCGCGGTCGGCGCGCGTGTCGTTTCGATCCGCATCTCGCCGGACACGGTGCGCGCGCAGAGTCTTGGTGATGCAATGAGCTTTACCGCGGTCGCATTGGACGCACGCGGCGCAGTGGTAACGGGCCATGCGTTCGGCTGGTCATCCGGCAACGACGCCATTGCATCCAATGCAGGCAACGGCGCATTCACGGCCGCCTCGAACGGCACGGCAGTCGTTCGCGCAGTGAGTCTTGCCAACTCCGCAGTGTTCGATGTTGCGACGGCGGTAGTGCGCCAGCGGGTCACTGCGATCTCGCTCGATCTTGGATCCCTCGATTTCACCGCCATCGGTGACATGCATCAGTTCGTAGCATCCGCGATTGATGCGCGCACGAATATGGTGACCGACGCTGCAGTCGTGTGGACCACGAGCAACGCATCCGTCGCAACCGTCAATGCAAGCGGCATGGTCACCGCCATCGCGGCCGGCGCGGCAACGATTACTGCGACCTCAGTTGACGGCCCGGCGGCAACTGCGACCGTGAATGTTCTGCCGGTCGTGACCGGCCTCGCCCTCGCACCGTCCCTGCTCCGGTTCGACGCGACGGGGGACACAATCCGAATCTTCGCATCGGCCACGGACCGCCATGGCAACCGAGTCGCCGCACCGTCCGTGACATGGGTGAGTTCCAACAGCGCGGTGGCGACCGTGGACGCGACCGGACTCGTGCGCTCCGTTGCGCGCGGCAGTGCCACCATTGTTGCAACCTCGGCGGGCGCGTTTGCCCAGGCACAGGTCGCGGTGGATCCGACGATCGCGCGCATCACGGTGACGCCGGCAACGGTCGCAGTGCAGACGATCGGTGCAACCGCGTCGTTCTCCGCGCAGGCCTTCGATCGCAATGGCAACCTGCTTCCGCTGACACCCGTCTGGACATCCAGCACACCGGCCGTCGCAACGGTCAACAGCGCCGGTGTGGCAAAGGCGACCGGCAACGGCACGACGAACATCACTGCATCCGCGGGCGCGATCAGCGGTGCGGGTGTCATGACGGTACAGCAGGTCGTGACTCGCCTCGTGCCATCCGAACGTGCGGCGGTGCTCAGTGGCATCGGTTACACCTACACATTCCGCGTCACCGCAGTTGACGCCGCCGGCAATTCGATGCCGGTGCCGCCCGTCACATGGACATCCGCGGATCCGGGCATCGCCACAGTCGATGCCAACGGAACCGTGACCGCCGTCGCATTCGGCAGCACGCAGATCACTGCGACGGCCGGTACCGTATCGGAGTCGATGACTGTGCAGGTCCTCGAACCAACACTTGTCATCGCACCGGACTCGCTTTCGTTCACCGCCGTCGGTCAGACAGCCATCGTGACGGCGCGGTTGCGTGAAGCGGGCGGCGGGATGGAACCCGTGACGGCCACGTGGTCGAGCGCTAACACCGCTGTCGCCACCGTGAATTCCGCTGGCCTGGTTACCGCAACCGGCGTGGGTGTCACCGGGATTTCAGGTACGTTCGGCACCATCACCACCAGTATCCCGGTTCGCGTTACGCAGGCCGTGAATCCCGGTTATCTGACGGGGCGCGTCGTCCATGCAGCAACGAACGTTGGCATTGCGGGCGCGACCGTCACGTTCACGGGGCCGTCCGCGTCTGTTACCGTCGTCACCACCGGCGACGGGTTGTTCACGTCGCCGGCCCTCTCCGCCACGGCTGTGGACATCGCCGTGAGCTTTGACGGCTACAACACCACGCAGGTCAACGATGCACCGGTGGCGGGCGGTATCACGACACCCGTCGGCAATATTCCGCTGGTACCGGTGAGCACCCAGACTGGCTCCATTTCCGGTGTCGTGCAGGATGCCCGGAACGCCGGGTCCATTTCAGGTGCGACTGTTACGTTGCGGGCCGGACTGAATGCCACCAGCGGGCCCGTCGTCGCCACGACCACGACCGCCGGTAACGGCGTGTATTCATTTACCGGTCTCGCGGCCGGCGTCTACTCGCTGGCGGCCGCTGCAACCGGATACGCGGGCGGCATCCGCCCCGGCATCGTTCTGGGTGGCAAC
>JBBSJG010000003.1:0-49659 GCA_038257485.1 Longimicrobiales bacterium
ACCGGCGAAGCGCAGGTGCTCGTCGCCACCGATTCGATTGCGCTCGGATTGAACCTGCCGATCGAGACCGTGTGCTTCTCGACACTGCAGAAGTGGGATGGCCGCGCCGATGTGCAGCTCGAGCCGTGGCAGATCCTGCAGATCGGCGGACGCGCGGGTCGCTATGGTCACAAGGAGCGAGGTCACGTCGCGGGCATGAATCCGAAGGACGCGGACCGCATCGGTGATGTGTTCGCGCCCGGCTACGAGTTGCCGCCGCGCATCGTGCAGACCTGGGTGCGACCGAGCTCCGACCACATCGAAGTGATCGCGGCGGGCCTCAAGACCACGAGCCTGGCGCACGCACTGACGACATTCCAGCGAGGCATGACGTTCGACTCGCCGATGCTCGTCCCCGGCGTCGACGACGACATGATCGCACTCGCGCAGGTGCTCGATGAGTATCGCGTGCTATCGCTCGCCGAGCGGCTCAATCTCGCGTCCGCGCCTGTCGACGGACGATCGGACTGGATGCGCGAGGAGTTCCGTAGTTGGATGGCGATGCACGCGGCGCAGCGGCCGATCCGTCTGGCCGCACTGCCGGGCGCGTACCGGAAACCGCACGCTGCCAACGACAATGAGCTGCGTACGGCTGAGATGGAGGCGAAGCGCCTCACATTGTATTCCTGGCTGGGGTTCCGCTATGCGGCCAGCTTCCCCGATCTCGAGGTGTGTTCGGACCAGCGCGTCGCACTCGACCAGTTCATCGAGCGCAGTCTCGCGCAGAAGGCGGCAGGTCGCGGTGAGGGGTCCCGCTCAACGCCGGGACGCGGCCGTGGCGACCCTCGCGGGGATGCACGGCCGGGCGCGCGGCCGGGCGCCCGACCCGGAAGCGGGCGGCCGGGCGCGAAGGGCGGGCGGAAACGGCGCTAGCGAATGCAGCGGGATTGATGAATCACTACACTAGTCGTTCTCGTCCTGGCGGCTGCGCGAACGCTGGCGACCGCGCGTCTCGACAATCGTGATGCCTGCATTCGATTGACCCATGTCGCGGTCGCCGCGGATCAGCGGATACCGTTCGATGAGATTGCGGCTCGGTTCATCGAACAGGTCCCACGACTCGCCGAAGATCACCCGCCCGATCTTGCCTTCGTTCTGCATGCGCAGCAGCATCGTCCGCAGTGATTTCCGCAGTGTGCCGCCCTTGCCGGTCGACCCGTAGCCATGAATGATCTTGAGCAGGCCCACGCCCTTTTTGCGCGCGACGTCGAGCTCCGTCGCCAGCCGCGTCCTCGCCTCTTCGGCCGTCGGGAACCCGGCCTCCATGTTGACCACTTCGATCTTTCTCGCCATCAGCGCATCCCATCCAGTGCCAGCGCGTCACCGCGCTCGTGATCCAGCAGCCATTGCTTCCGCCAGAGACCGCCACCATATCCTGTGAGCTTGCCATTCGTGCCGATGACGCGATGACACGGGATCACAATGGCGATGGGATTGTCGCCGTTCGCGCGTGCAACCGCGCGCGTCGCCGTCGGTCTCCCGATGTGCCTCGCCTGATCCCCATAGCTGCGCGTCATACCGAATGGGATCGTTGCAAGCATCTGCCACGCGTTCTGCTGGAACGGCGTACCCGCCGGATCGAGGGGCACTGTGAACGCGCGGCGAGTGCCCGCGAAGTACTCCGATAACTCGGATTGCAGCTGTGACAGCACCGCGTTCGGCGTCTCCGCAGCGGGTGGCTCGTCCGTGAACGCGAGCACCCGGAGTGCGACGTCGGTTGCGGACGCGACCATAACGCCGACAGGCGTATCCATCCGCATCACGTATCCGGCAGGAATCGATGACATGGTCACAACGTAGCGGTACACCGCACCGGATTCCATGGACGGTACGAATCTGGCCTAAGAGGTGGCGTGGGCGTGAGCCCGGACACTTGAATCACCGACAGGATGGACGCGGACATGCGACGCAACCTGAAGAATACAGCTGTTGCCACAATTGTGACCGCCGTGTGCGCGGTCGCGGCATGCCGGATCGAGGACCCGACCGACCGCACGGTGGAGGTACATGCTGCCGCCGACACGGCCCGGCGCGGGGCAACGACAACGGCGGTGCCCGTCACGGCGAACGTCCTTGCCCCCGGCACGGTCGACTGGCCGACACTGGAAGCGGAAGTGGCCGCACGCGCCGATTCGGTCGACCGCATGCTGCGCCGCGTACGCGCACTCACCCGCCGGGAACAGACATCCCTGCGACGGGATGTGAACGCGGTCCAGATTTCTCGCGCCCGGCGGCTCGGCGTTCAGGTCAATGGGGACCTCGACGAGCTCGTGAAACGTGGTCGGCTGATGCAACTCGCTGACGGCGGACCCTACTGGACGTTGTACCAGTTGAACTTCTCTGTGCCGTACGTCACGCCTTCGACGCACGCATTGCTGACAGAGATCGGACAGCGTTTCCAGCAGCAGCTCGACAGTGTTGACGTCCCGCATTACCGCCTCGTGATCACGTCCGCACTTCGTACCGCGGACAGGCAGGCAGCCCTGCGACGAGCAAACTCGAATGCATCGAAGATCGAGAGCGCCCACGAGTTCGGCACCACCGTAGACATCGCGTACCGTCGCTTCGCTCCGCCCATCGAACCGATGGCGCTCGACCCCGCACTCGGAGGGCGCGACCTGATGTATCGGGATTCTGTTCTGGCGGCGACGGCGAACCTGCGAGCGGCCGAGCTGCAGGCTTTGCTCGGCCGCGTGCTGCAGGAGATGAAGGAAGAGGGCAAGGTGATGGTGATGATGGAGCGACAGCAGACCGTGTATCATATCACGGTCGCGCGCGCCCTCACTCCGCCCCGTGCGAAGGCGGTCGCGCGTTAGTCGACGGGCAGCTCGCACTACATGCGCGACCACGTCGGCAGCATACGCAGGTCCTCGGCTTCCGACGTCATCCACACCGTACCATCATTCGCGATCGCGAGCGACTCGCCCTGTACTTCAGCGAGCGGCACCAGGTCCACGGTGATCGGCGTCGCATCGCTGTTCCCCACCAGCGCATCCGCGCGGTACAGGTACATGGTGCGGTACGTGCGAACGCCGACCCAGCCGCCATCGGGACTCGATGTTGCCGCTGTCACGCGATCCCGTTCGTTGGTCGGCTGCGGGAACAACTCGCGCACCTTCCGCAGTGTCACCATCCCTGCCCCACCGTTCGCTGCACCCATCGCATAGAGCGCGATCGTGCTGTGCCGGCCCTTGGTAACCACATACAGCTCCCCGGACGGCAGCAGGAAGATCGCCTCGGCATCCTGCGCTGCGTCAGGGAACTGCATCGTCAGCTTCACAGCATTCACTGCAGCGGCCGACCCCGCGCGGGGCTCAGGCACGCGATACACATCGATCGTCTTGCGCTTCCTTTCGTTGTCACCGATGTCCGCAATGAACAGGCACGATCCGCCGTCGCATGGACCGGACTCGATGTCCTCCCAGTCCGTTGCCGCCGCGCCCGCCACGCGGATGCTCTGCAGCAGTCTGCCGCCCGCGTCGATCGCGTAGATTACCGGCTCGTCGCCGCTGTCGTTGTGCGTCCAGAACCGGCTGCTGTCCCTGATGCCGCGGGCGAGACCACTCGTCTCACGCACCGCTTCAGGAAGAGCACGGCCCGCGTCGGCGACACGGCATATCGATGCGCTGTCAACTGCCACCGCAGTCATGGTAGACGGGCTCCGCACGGCTGCGCTGCTCGTCTGCGCATCCCCGCAGCCTGGCATGACTGCGACAGCGATCGCTGCGCACGTCGATAGGGACATTGTTCTGGTCCTGTGAATCATTCACGCTGCTCCTGTTGATCGCCGGACGAAGTGGCGCGACTCTTCCATCACGCCAACGCGCGCCACGCTGAAACATGGGACGGGGGGGCCATTGCGGGAAGAAGGGACGACCGAGAAGAGGAGCGGACTGCACCGCGTAATCCGTCACCCGGTGCTCTGGACCCTGGTGTCGTTTGTCGTGATTGCCATGGTCGGCTGGACGCTCGCCCGGCCGGAGGTGCTGGACCAGATCGGAGCACCGCTCGATGCCGTGTCCGACATCCTCAATCCCGGGTCGACCGACCACGTCATCGTCATCTCCATCGACGGATTGCGGCCCGACGCAATCGACCGCTTCGATGCGGAAACCCTCCAGCGCCTCATGCGGGACGGCAGGTTTACGCTGCTGGCCAATACGATCGTGCCGCCCAAGACCCTGCCGTCGCACGCATCGATGCTGACGGGAACGCCGCCCGCGGTTCACGGAATCACCTGGAACGAGGATATGACCGGCGATCACGGCTACGTCCGTGTACCCACGATCTTCGGCACGGCACGGCGGCGAGGACTCGAGACCGCGGCCTTCTTCAGCAAGACGAAGTTCGAGCATCTCGCACAGCAGGGTGATTTCGATTTCCTGCAACGCCCGCGAGGTGGGATCCTGAACATCCCCGCAGGCGACGTTGAAAACGCCGTGGAAGACTACCTCGAGAGCAACAAGCCGAACCTGCTGTTCGTGCACCTGGCGGACGTCGATTTCGCCGGCCATCGGTTCGGCTGGATGTCCTACATCTATGGCCGCGCGGTGCGCGTTGCCGATGATGCAGTGGGTGAGATCGTGGACGACGCAAATGCAGCATTCGGATGCGGCAACTACACACTCATCGTCACCGCGGACCATGGCGGCCACGGCCGGAACCACGGCCTCAATCAGCCGAGCGACCGCCTGATTCCATGGATCACCTGGGGAAAGGCTGTGAAGGATACTGGACCGATCGCGCAGGCTGTGAACACAATGGATACGGCTGCGACCGCGCTGTGGCTGCTCGGCATTACCCCGCCGGCAATCATGGAAGGCCGACCCGTTACGGAAGCATTCGCGGATAGGCCGTCGATTGTAGCACCGTCTATCGATCCGCGCCCGACGGTGGTGCGCGGCTGCTCCTGACCCCGCTTGCGGCGCCACGTTCAGCCGCGCCACGTTCAGCGGCGGGAATGATGTAATCCGAGATCAGTGCGTGCAGCGCGCGATTGTGATCGCCCTCCCGCGGCGCCTCCCCGTCCGATGTCATGACAACCGTGATCCCGAGGTCCGGTACGATGAACGCATATTGTCCGCCGTATCCCCATGCGAAGTACACCGCGTGACCACCGCGTTCGCGCATCCACCAGCCGAGACCGTAGCCGTGGCCATTGTAAGGCGACGTTGTCCTCTGCACCCATGAATCCCGCACCCACGCCGCCGGCACAATCTGCACGCCGTTGTGACGACCCTCGTTGCGATACAGTTCCGCGAACGTCAACAGATCACGCGGCCGCAGTCGCATCTCGTTGCCGCCGAAATACACGCCCTGCGGATCCGTCGCCCACGGCGACAGCTCGATGCCGAGCGGGCGAAACAGCCGGGCGCGGGCATATGCCAGCGTGCTCATCCCAGTCGCCTTCGTCAATATCGCCGACATGATGTGACTGCTACCCGTGCTGTACAGCATGCGGCCGCCAGGATCGTCGACGAAACTCCGCTGCAGCGCATTGCGCACCCAGTTGCCGCTCGACACCCACGCTCCATAATCGCCGAACGACGTTGGCTCCAACCCCGCTTGCATAGACAGTAGGTTGCCGATCGTCAGGCGGGACAAACGAGGATCAGGGTTCGTTGGCATGTATGAAGGGAAGAACAGTGCGACGCGCTGATCGAGGCCGGTCAGTTTCCCTTCCGCGATCGCGATTCCGGCCAACGCGGAAATCACACTCTTCGACGCCGACTTGACATTCGCGCGCGTGTCCCGCGTCGCACCGCGAT
Organism: Longimicrobiales bacterium; assembly: GCA_038257485.1. GTDB lineage: Bacteria > Gemmatimonadota > Gemmatimonadetes > Longimicrobiales > RSA9 > DASUXU01. Next base: position 5,808 of record JBBSJG010000003.1, read on the forward strand.
AGTATTGCTCGCGCACGATGTCGCCATGCCGTACAACAATGAAACTACGCAGCCGAGTCAGCTTCGCAGCTGCATCCGCCGCGCTGCCCGTGTCGCACGCAGTGGTGGCCGCCGCGGCTGCAGTCACCAACATCGTGATGACGATTGGTCTACGCATCATGTCCGTTCGGATCCTGTTCCGCACCAGTCGATCGGCGCTGTGCCGCGCGCCGACAATGCATCGTTGATGCGAGAAAACGGTCGCGTTCCCAGAAAGCCGTTCCACGCTGACAGAGGCGACGGATGCGACGCCTCGACGATCGCATGTCGTGTGGTATCGATCAGTGGTGCCTTCCGTTTCGCGTAAGCGCCCCACAGTGCAAACACCACCGGCGTCCGCTTCGCGTTCACCATGCGTATGATTTCATCCGTGAATTGTTCCCAGCCGCGGTTCCGGTGCGCGTTCGCCTCACCCGCACGCACCGTGAGCACCGCATTGAGCAGAAGCACGCCGTCGACCGCCCACCGCTCGAGCGACCCGTCCACGCGCGCCGTGCAGCCGATATCTGACTCCAGTTCCTTCAGCATGTTCCGCAGGGATGGCGGCGGGCGCACGCCGGACCGCACGGAGAACGCCAAGCCGTGCGCCTGGCCTGCGCCGTGATACGGGTCCTGACCCAGTAGGAGCACCCGCACGCGATCGAGCGGCGTCCGGGTCATCGCGTGAAACACTTCGGGAGCCGACGGATAGATCGTATGCGACCGGGATTCGTCCACGAGGAACGCGCGCAGGGGGTCGTACGCAGAAGACGCGAGGGTGGCGGCAAGCGGATTCCAGCCGGTGGGCACCTGCGGCAGCAGGTACTTCACCGGACCCTTCACCGGACCACCCTTGTGACTTTTCGAATTGACCGGTTCTGACATGGGATCCAATGTGGAATGACTCAAAAAGTAGCTCGCCCGGTTGGCGGCTGTGGAAAAGAACCCCATTATGGGTCATTACGAAACTATTCGAAATTGCGGAAGGCAGGTCCGGGGGAAGCAAACACTCGCCACCATCGGCTATGAAGCCGCCACCGTCCCCGATTTCCTCCACGCCCTGACCGATGAAGGCGTCCAGATCCTCGTCGACGTGCCCGCCATGGCCCGGCCTCAGCACGACGCGTCTGACCGGGCGGCGCTACCGGGCCGCCCCTGGCTCACGTGGCGAACCTGGTGTTTGGGTTCCCCCCTCGTCGCGGACGATTTTTAGCGCCAGCGTTCAATCGGAGCGCGTGAATGCCGGTGGCATCCGGCTTTCCCGTGAACCTGGGGCCGGATGGGCGACGGCGGACGCGCGCGTCGCCTTTTTTCCGCACGCCGCCCGGCGTATCATCACCCCATGTACAACGCATGCAACGGGTGATGGATCGAATGGCTGATTCAACGACACAGAAGACGGTGATCGACGCGACCGAGCTGCGGGATGCCGTGGCGATGATGGAAGCGCAGGACGCGGTGTACGCGCGTCGCTATCCCGGCGACTCGCCGCGGAGGCAGCCCGTGCACACGGTGTACGGCGGTGCGCAGCTGTTCGGCGCCGATGCTGCGCCGAAGCTCGCGCAGATCGCGCGTCGCATGCGCGAGCAATTCGCACCGGACGCATCGGTGTTCGCGGATGTACTCGGTGTGCACCCGTCGCATGCAGAGCTCGTGCATCAGCGGGTCTGCGAACGGCTCGACCGCCAGGCGGTCGAAGATTTCCGCATCGACTTCGAGGACGGCTATGGCAACCGGCCGGACGCCGAGGAAGACGGACACGCAGCGGCGGCGGCAAAGGAAGTAGCGAGGGGCATGCGTGAAGACCTGCTGCCACCGTACATCGGCATCCGCATCAAGCCGATGACGCCGGAGTTGCGCGGCCGTGCCGTCCGCACGCTCGACATCTTTCTCAACACACTCGTGCGCGAGACGGGCGGCGAGCTGCCCGCGAACTTCGTCGTCACGCTGCCGAAGCTCACGTCGCCCGCGCATGCCGAGTTCTTCGCAAGCGTCCTCGACGCGGCGGAGACCGCGCTGGGTCTGGACCGTGACACGCTACGCTTCGAGTTCATGGTGGAGACACCGCAGATCCTGATCGGGCCGGACGGCCGGTGCCCGCTGCCGCTCGTGCTCGATGCCGCGCGCGGACGCGCGGTCGCTGCTCACTTCGGCACCTACGACTACACTGCGTCCTGCAACATCACGGCTGCAGAACAGCGCATGCGTCATCCGGTGTGCGACAACGCGCGTCACATCATGCAGGTCGCACTCGCCGGCACCGGTGTCTGGCTGTCGGACGGGTCGACGGCAGTGCTTCCTGTGCCGCCGCATCGCGCGCGCGACGGCGAGTCGCTCGATGGCGCGCAGACCGCCGAGAACCGCGACGTCGTACACCGCGCATGGAAGCTCCACTACGAGGATGTGCAGGACTCGTTGATGCGTGGCTTCTACCAGGGGTGGGACCTGCATCCGGCACAGCTCGTAACACGCTATGCCGCGCTCTACGACTTCTTCCTCGCCGGACTCCAGCCCGCCGGCGACCGACTTCACAACTTCCTCGGGAAGGCTGCGCAGGCCACGCTCCTCGGCGACATGTTCGACGATGCCGCGACCGGGCAGGGCCTCCTCAACTTCTTCCTGCGTGCGATCAATGCGGGCGCGGTTACGGAGGAGGAAACCCTCTCCCGCACGGGACTCACGGTCGACGAGCTGCGCACGCGCTCGTTCGTGCAGATCCTCCGACGCCGCACCGCCTGAGGCGCCTAATGACGCAGTTGCGCGGCCCAACTGCCGAGTAGCGCACGTTCTTCGTCCGTGATCCATGTCTGGTTGGCGGGCGGCATGGTCTTCGTCGTAACCGCCCTGGCTTCAATGCGTGCGGCCATTGCACGCACTGCCTCCGGCGTATCGAACGACACGCCGGCCGCGGGCGCACCGAACGCGCGGTTCGACGGCGATACGGAGTGACAGACGGCGCAGCGCTTTTGGATGACTGCATAGCCGTCGTCGAATGTCACTACTTGATCAACGCGCACGGAGGACCCGCTTGCGGGCGACGACGGTAGCGTCAGGATATGGAGCGCGCCGAGTGTCGCGAGCATGGTCGCGGCGAGCGCGGGTTTCCATGCGCCGAAACTCCATCGCGTATTCAGGATGTGACGAATCCCGGCACCACCAACGATCAGCACACCGAGCACGGCCCAGCCCCAGCGACCGCTGTAAAGCGTGGGGAAATGACTGCTCAACATCAGCGCGATCACGGGGAACGTCATGTAGTTGTTGTGAATCGAACGCAGCTTCGCGGCAGCGGCGAGTCGTTCATCGACCGGTTGGCCCGCTTCCATCGCGGCCACGAATGAGCGCTGCGCTGCCATGATGTGGAAGCGGACATTGCCCGCCATGACCGTTCCCATCAGCGCACCGACGTGCAGGAACGCGGCGCGGCCGGTGAACAGACGGCCGAGCAGGAAGCCGAGCGCGAGAACCAGGACGAGACACAACACCGCGGCCACAGCGGTGTGACGACGGAGCGGCGACCGCCAGATCGCTTCATAGGTCAGCCACCCAGCGAGCAGCGCGCCAATGCCGACGGCCGACGCGGCTGCGGCTGACAGGCCGGACGCGGGGTTGACGAGGAGCGCACCGCCCGTCGCGTAGTACACTGCGACAAGTAGCGCTGCACCGCTCAGCCACGTCGTATAGGCCTGCCACTTGAACCAGTGGGGCGAGCGCGGCGATACGTCACCAAGCGCGAGCGTCTTCTCCACGTGGTAGAATGCGCCGCTGTGCAGCAGCCACGTTTCGCCAAAGCTGCGATCCCTCGCCTCGGCCGCAGGCCGCAGGTTGCGGTCGAGCCAGTTGAACAGCAGTGAGTTGCCGACCCACATGATTGCGGCAACCACATGGATCCAGCGCAGTGCGATATCGAGAAGTTCGACCAGCGCGCGCATTACGGCACCCTCAACTGCCGCGGTACGTGCTGAAGCCGAACGGACTGAGCAGCAGCGGCACATGATAGTGCGCAGTACTGTCCCGTACGTCGAAATCGATGGTCACCGCGGGATAGAAGGCCTCGACGTGCTGCTGTTCGAAGTACGCCCCCGTCGCGAAATGCATGCGGTACGTTCCCGCGCTCAGCTGCGACCCCTCGGCAGCCAGATCGCTGCAGCGGCCGTCCGCATCGGTGGTGCCCCGTCCGATGACCGTGGTCCCGCCGCCGGCGCCGCCGGCGCCGTCGACAGACGACAGCGTCACTGCGACACCGGCCGCGGGACGCCCGATCGAGGTGTCCAGCACGTGTGTAGTGATCGTGATTGCGTTCATGATCTCAGCATCTTCTCCAGTCGCAGTCGCGTGATCCTGCGTTGCTCTTCCGCGGCCACGCGCAGCTCGGTGTCGGCGTCGTTTTCGAGGCGGGAGCCCAGCGCTTCCAGAATTTCGGCGGCCGATTTCCCCGTTGCGCAGATCAGGAAGATGTGGCCGAACTTTCCTTCGTACTCCTGCTGCGCGGCGGTGAGCGACACGCGGTGTGATTCATCCGCACTCGCCGTGGCGGCCGCCTGTTCGCCTGCCGCCCATTGCCGTTGCGTCGCGGTTGCCGTTGCGTCGGTCTCGCCCGTACGTTCGCCGATGCGCGGATGGCCGTCGAATGCGTCACGCCATGCGTAAGCGCCCAGTCGCTGCCATGTCACGTCCGCGGAATCGAGCAGTGCGCCCACGTCGCGGTACGGCCGCTGTGCAGCCATTGCCTGCGCCCAGGCCAGCGATGCGCAGCACTGGCGCAGCTCCGCGACGGCCTCTGCATCAGGCAGCGCATTCAGCCGTGCGACCGCAGCGGCCTCATCCGCCAAGTACAGGCACTCCGAATAGGCGCAGGCGAGCGACACCGCCGTCCGGGTGAATATTCAGCCTTGCATGGGACGCAGTCGGGGCCTCGCGACTCACGCGGTCGACGAAGTCATGGACGGTGTGAGCCATGAGTGACGTGAGCTGCAGGATCGTCTGCCATTCTGCATCCGCTGGCGGAACCTCCACCGCACTGTCACACACCTCGATCGAGCAGCTTCCCGGAGCATTGCCCTTGAAGTGGGACGTGTCGATCACGGCACGCCGGATCTGACCGCGCGCACCCAGCCGCACGATCGCCCAGTCGTGGCCGGGACCACGCCGCCGCTTCGTCTCCCAGCCGTCGTGCATGCCGAGCGGTTGGCCCGGCATGATCATGTTTACGGGATTGCCGTAGTGCTCATCACTGCATTGCACGACGCGGCCACCGTGCTCCACCGCGGCCAGGTCGAGCTCGCCGCCGCCGCGGTGCAGTGACCACCACTCGGGCAGAACCACACCATGCACGCGCAACCGCGCGACACCACCATCGGGAAAGATGTTGAGGCGGAGGTGCGTGAACTTCTGCGACGGACTGATCTCGAAGAGGTTGCGGTCGTTGCCGCGAAGCGGCGACTGCGGCAGGATCTCGGTCCACGTCACACGGTCCCCCGTGAGCGTTGCCTCATCCGCAAAGCCGTCCACGGTGCAGCCCTCTATGGAGCAGGACTCCGGATAGTTGCCGGTGAAGAACGCCGTGTCCACGACAACACCGTGAATCCGGCCGGGCAGGCCGAGTCTAACAATGCACCAGTCGTAGCCAGGTGAACGGCGACGGCGAGTCTCCCAGCCGTCCATCCACTTGCCACGCTCTGTATACTCGCCCTCGCGCCATTCCGGCTGCGACGCACGCACGAGGTTCTCCTTCGGTGCGAAGAACTCGTCGTTCGTGAACAGCGCCGCGCCGCCGAGTCGTTCGCTCGCCAGATCGATCAGTTGTGTGAATTCCATGGGATCCCGTCCTCAGTCCTGTTCAGCAGCCGGCCGTGCGCAGACGCAACGGCATCGGTATGCACGATTTCACCGCGCAGATACGTCGCGCGCACTGCACCGGTGAGTGATTCGCCGTCGTATGGTGTCAGCTTGTGGCGGTGATGAAGCCGCCGCGCATCCACCGTCCATTCCGCATCCGGATCGAACACCACGAAGTCGGCATCCCGCCCCGGCGCGATCACGCCCTTCGCCGGCAACCCCGCCAGCCGTGCGGGCGCCTCGCACATCCACGTGGCGACCTGGTGCAGCGTGACACCTCGCGCGCGCGCATCACTCCATACCACCGGCAGTGCGAGCTGCAGCGACGCGATGCCACCCCACGCGTTCAGGAACGTCCCGTCGTCGACACACTTCAACGATGGCGGCGAGGGGGAGTGGTCACTCGCGATGAGGTCGAGGGCGCCATCGATCAGGCCAGCCCAGAGCGCGTCACGATTCGAGGCCGACCGGATCGGCGGTGCACACTTGTATGCGGTGCCACCGTCCGCAATGCCGTCGCATTCGAAATGCAGGTAGTGCGGGCATGTCTCGGCCGTGAACGGCAGTCCTTCCGCACTCGCCGCGCGCAGCAGTGGCAGAACGTGCTCGCTCGCGACGTGCACGACGTGCATCCGCACACGTGTTTCACGACACAGGTCGATCAACAGCCGCACCGCTTCCACTTCCGCGGCGTCCGGGCGGGTCGCGAGGTACGTCGCGTAGCAGCGAGGATCACCATCGGCGGCCAACACGAGATGCGACGGCAGTTCCGCGTGCACCAGCAGCGGTGCGCCGAGGCGCGCGAGGATCGGAAGCGCGCGTACGAGGTCCGGCGCGTCCACGTGCTCGAACTCCTCCACACCGGGCGGCGACAGGAAGCACTTGAAGCCGAGCACGCCGCCGTCCCACAACGGCTCGAGTTCCGACGTGTTGCCCGGAACGACACCGCCCCAGAAGCCGACATCGACAGTGCAGTTGCCGTGTGCAGCAGCGCGCTTCGCTTCGAGGCCCGCGAGCGTTGTCGTCGCAGGAACACTGTTCAGCGGCATATCGACGAGCGTGGTAATCCCGCCTGCAGCTGCGGCAAGTGTGCCGCTGGCGAAGCCTTCCCATTCCGAACGACCGGGGTCGTTCAGGTGGACGTGCGTATCCACCAGACCCGGCATCAGTGCGGAGTCGCCGATATCGATGCAATGCACACCCGTTGCCACATAGTCGAAGGACTCGACGGCGGTGATGACGCCGTCGCATACAACAACACTTGCGGCCGCTACGCCGGATGGCAGCACGACGCGCCGACTGCGGAACACGACGTCCGCAGCCATCAGGCTGTCTCTGCGAGGAAGCGGCGCAGCAGGTTCGCGGCAACCGTGCGGCGGTATTCAGCGCTCGACCGGATATCGTCGATAGGCGAGATCTCCGACATCATCGCGCGCACGACGTCGTCATCGGTACCGCCATCCATCAGTACGCGCTCAGCCGCGTGCAATCGCACGACTGTCGGCGCCACGCTGCCGATTGCGATGCGGGGCGACGGTCCGCGCACGCCGGCGATGACGATCTTCGAGATCGCCTGTGCTGCACGCGTTCCAACCTTCCGGAACCATTGCGTGCCCTCGACCGCCGGCACTTCGATCGAGCGGATCAGTTCGCCGGGCTGAATCACATTCGTGCGATAGCCCGTGTAGAATTCTGCGAACGGGACGCGCCGCTCGCCATCGCGATGCGCGAGCACGATGACCGCCTCCGCGGCCGCGAACACCGGCAGTGTGTCGCCTGCGGGCGAACCATTCGCGATGTTGCCCGCGAGTGTGCCCCGGTTCTGGATCTGGACACCGCCGATCTCGCGGCACGCTGCGACCAGCATCGGCAGCTGCCGCTGCACCGCTTCCGACGCCACCACTTCGCTGTGCGTGCACAGTGCGCCGAACCGCAGCACATCGTCCGTCGCCTCCACGCCGCTCAGCTCCGGAAGGCCCCAGATGTCGATGAACGATCGCGCTGTGACGGTATTGAAGTTCAGGCCGACATACACGTCAGTGCATCCCGCGATCGGCATGAGCGATGGTGTGTCCGCGAGTCGATCCAGCGCTTCCTCGAAGGACACCGGCCGAACCAGCTCGAGCGGTGAGATCGCGCTCCTCATGGCGCACCGCCGGCATCGGCGAAACCGGTGGGATCGACAGCCCGGATGGCGCGGTAGATCGCTTCGTAGCCCGTGCAGCGGCAGATGTTGCCCGCGAGTCGCGTCCGGATCTCTTCGATCGGTGCGGACGGGTCGATGTCGAGTGCGGCGAGGATCATTCCGGGCGTGCAGATGCCGCACTGTGCACCGCCATGTTCGATGAATGCCTGCTGGAGCGGATGATCGGTGCTGATCCCTTCGATCGTCGTGATCGCCGCATCCTCGACCTGCGCGACGGGAACCAGGCATGCGCACACGGGCTCGCCTTCCACCAGTACCGTACACGCCCCGCACTCACCCTCGCCGCAACCCTCCTTCGTACCTGTGAGGCCGAGGTCCTCGCGCAGTACGTCGAGCAGGCGCGACATCGGGTGCACGTCGACGTCATAGTCCACACCATTCACACGGAGCTGCACACGGCCTCCCTCATTCGTTCCTTTGTCATGGTGCCCATGCTAATGCCCGCGCGCGATCATGGGAAGGCCGGATGCTGGCGCGCGGCGGGGCTCCCGGGCATTATGCTTCGAGGGAGGAACGGGGACTGCAGACAACCATTGGAGGTCGCAATGACACGGGAATGGCGCATCGATTCACTCGGCGAGGAGACTGCAGCTGTCGAGGAAAGCGGCGAGCTCGTGCACGTGCCACGCTGGCTGCTCCCGCCCGGGGCGCAGGAAAATGATATTGTGAGTGTCCTGGTGACGGATGCGGGGCAGGAGCGCAGGGTGATCCTTCGCGTCGCAGTCGAGGCTACCAGGGCCGCGCTCGACGCGTCCCGGCTGCAGGTACGTTCGACACCGAACCAGAACGATCCGGGCGGAGCTATTCAGCTGTAGCTTCCGCCCGGATCGAACTCGCGGCTACATGCCGACGCAGGCGCTGGATGCCGAGGTTCCGTCTCCGGAGCCGCTCATGCTCGATGTGCCCCGTTCCACCGTTGCCGTATACCCGCCGCCCGGCGTTCCCGGCGTGCGGAAGGTGATGGTTCCGTTCCCGTCCGTGCGGTACCACGGAATCCCCAGATCCGTCATCAGTGTCTTCGTCTGTGTGTTCACATGGCCGAAGCTGTTGGTGGCGCTGACACCGATGGCGATCCACTCCGGTGACAAGAGCTGCAGGTAGCGGCGGGAAACACCGTTGCAGCTGCCGTGATGGTCCGCCTTCAGCACCGTGACGTCCATACCAGGCGCCATGTCGTACTCAGCTCCCGCATCGAACCAGTCGATTGCCGCATGCTCCGCGTCGCCGGCGAACCACATCGAAAAGCTCGCCGAATCAGGGCCGACCAGCTTCACGCCGCCACTTCGATTGTTCGGCGTGCTCCCATTCGGGTCGGGCCGCAGCAGGTGCAGCCGGGCGCCTCCCGCCATCGTGATCGTGCAGGTAGGAGCACCTGTCACGCAGGGATCATCCGTGTCGCGGTAGATCAACTGCCCGCGACCAACTCGCGCATTGATCGAATCGCGAAGTTCCGCCAGCGTGACGGCGGTGCCGGCGTCCTTGTTCTCGAACAAGTACCGGATCGTGATTCCGCGCGTCGTCTTGAACAGCTCCCGCAGGCCGCTGTAATGGTCGGCATGAGCGTGCGAAATGACCACGACATCGATCGTTGTGTTGTTCAGTCCCATGGCATCGAGGTGCGCGCCCATCGATGTCACGCTCGGGCCGCCATCGATGAAGATTTTGCTCACGCCGTCCGTGATGTATGTGGCATCACCCTGTCCGATATCCAGCACACGAACCACCAGATCGCCCGGTGTTCCGCCGCCCCCACCGCCGGCTGCTTCCACCGTGACCGACGCCTCGCCCCAGACGCCGTTCGCGGCCGTTGCACGGATCTGAGCCGTTCCCACGGCCACCGCTGTCGCCATGCCGCTCCCGCTCACGGTAGCAACCGCACTGTTCGAACTGCTCCACGTGAACGTGGTCGCCACCGCATTGCCACTCGCATCCACCGCGGACGCTGTGAACTGCTGCGTGCCGCCCGGCGCGAGCGTTGCCCCCGGAGGCGTCACCGTAACGACCGCAGGCGTGGATGACACCGCGTACCCGTCGTTCCTGGCGCCCGGCGTGCCACGGTCGCCGCCCTTGCCGAACGTGGATGTCGCGGGGTGCCAGTTCGTGCCACCCACATTCGTATTGTCCGCCGTCGGATTCGTTACGCCGCGCGTGGAACCCGCCGGCATGGCCGACCATGATACAGAATCCACCATCGCGCCCGTACCATCCCGCAGAACGACCCAGTCCGATCCATTGGCCAGGACAATCCCAGTACCATACGCGTACGCATTGGTGATCCCGCCATTTCGCTTCGACGCCGATACTCTCGCCAGCACCTTGTGGCCGCCGGCTGCAATACTCAATGTCCCGATTGTGTGCGTCGCATCATTGCTCGACTCCAGCTTCCATCCAGCCATGTTCACCGAGGCGGTACCCGAATTGTAGATCTCGATCCATTCGCCATTGTCATCCGTTACCGCCGACGGATCCGCCATCACCTCATTGATGATGATGCCCGACCCGCTTACCACACTCGCGAGCGGTCGACCTCCACCCGGCGCGGAAACCGGTGCCACGACCAGCTCGGTGCATGTAGCGAGGATGAACGGAAGACCGAGAACGATGTACAAGAGGGCACTGCGTGCGAATCGAACTTTTGGGGCGGATCCCAGGTTCTGCTGCATGCTGAAACGCTCCGATCGGAGGATTAGCGACGTCTGGAAGGTCTACGAAGCATAGCCATCAATGCGTCAATAGCAAGTTGGGTCATGCATGGGCCGATCGCCGTCCGGCGGCCTCCATGATGCGATCAGGTGTCGCGGGCAGCGTCCGGATGTCGATGCCGAGGTGGCGGATTGCATTGATGACAGCGGGCGCAGGCCCGTCGATCGGCAGCTCGCCCAGACCCTTGGCGCCCATCGGGCCGTGACGATAGGGCCGTTCCATGATCACGACATCCATGGTGGGCGTGTCGAGTGTCGTCGGCACGATGTAGTTGGTGAGCGATGCATTGGCCATCGCGCCGTCCCGCATTACGACCTCCTCGAGCAGCGCATAGCCAAGTCCCTGTGCCGTACCGCCCTCGATCTGGCCGCGCACCATGACGGGATTGATCGCGCGCCCGATCTCCTGCACCGCAGTGAAGTGGATCGGCCTGACTTCGAACGTATCGCGATCCAGTTCGACTTCCGCGATGTCGCACGCCCACGCGTATGTGCCGTACGCGTCGCCTACATAGTTGACTTCATCGAACTGCAGACCGAGCGGTGCCTCGTATTCCTGTTCGATGTGCAGCGGTCCGTTCTGCGCGAAGTGATCGGCGGGATCCATGCCGTCGAGCTGTTCGCGCATCTGTTCCGCGCAGCGCTGGAGGATGCGCCCGACCACCATGCACGTGCGGGATGCGACGGTGGGCCCGCTGTTCGGCACGTTGTCGGTGTCCGGATGCTCGACGGCGATGCGGTCGAACGGCAGTCCGAGGGTATCCGCCACGATCTGCGCGTGCGTCGTGTGCGAGCCCTGCCCGATCTCGACAGTGCCGGCGAGGATGCGCACGCCCGTGGCGGTCGTCTCCACCGCGGCGCGCGATGCCAGCTTCCGTTCGCCGTCACCCGTGAACCCCGCGCCGTGAAAGAACAGTGCGAGGCCGATGCCGCGATTGGTCCCGCGCAGCGAGGCGCGCTTTGCGTGGTACCCACTGCGCTCCACCGCTTCGCGCAGTACATCGAGTGCACTGCCATCGGGACCGATGGTGCCGCCGGTGATCGTCGTATCACCCGGCCGGAGCGCATTGTGCTCGCGCAGCGCGACACTGTCCATGTCGAGTGCCTCGGCAATCCGCTCCATATGCGCTTCGATCGCGAACAGTGTCTGCGGTGCGCCGAACCCGCGGAACGCGCCGTTCGGCGGTGTATTGGTCATCATCGCTCGCCCGATCACGCGCACGTTGTCGCAGCGATACGGACCGCCGCAGTGCAATGCACCGCGCGACAGGACGACCGGCGTGAGCGTCGTGTAAGCGCCGCCGTCCACGAGGATGTCCACGTCCAGCGCCGTGATGGTACCGTCTCGACGGAGGCCGGTGCGATGCCGCACGCGGAACGGGTGCCGCTTCGTCGTTGCCAGCATGTCCTCAACGCGGTCATACACCATCTTCACCGGGCGCCCCGACTTGAGTGCCAGGAGTGCTGCGTGGCACGCAAGCATTGAGGGATACTCCTCCTTGCCGCCGAACCCGCCACCTGTCGCACTCTGCACCACGCGCAGCCGTTCATCCGGCAACCCGAGCAGCACACGCAGCGCGCGCATCACGTAGTACGGACACTGCAGCGAACCGTGAATCGTGATCCCACCATTCTCGGGCACCGCGATCACGCCGTTCGGCTCGATGTACAGCTGTTCCTGGTGACCCGTACTGTACTCACCCTCCACGATGAAGTCGGCGGCCGCGAGCGCGGCATCGACATCCCCGCGGTCGATGCGCATTCGCTTCAGCTCGACATCCGATTGTGTATAGTCCAGGATCGCGGGCTGCGTGTCGACGTCGATTTCGACGACAGCCGCATGCAGTCGCTCCCGATCCTCGTGCGCAAGCAGCAGTACCGGCTCCGCCATGTGACGAATCTCGCGCTCGACCAGACACGGCTGATCGTCTTCGATCAGCGAGATCACGTTCAGTGCAGGGATGTCGCGGTAGTCGACAGTCGTGAAGCCCTCCGTGTCGGAAGCACTCGAACGAATCGACCGGACTGTCCCCCTGGCCGTTGCAGAGCGGATCGTGCGGCCGAAGATCATCCCCGGAAAGACCAGGTCGTCCACGTACTTCGCCGCACCGCTCGTCTTCAGCAGTCCGTCGATGCGCTCCATGGCACGGCCAACGGACGGAGCATCCAGTGCCGGGGTGACCGGAACGCGAAAAATGCCGTGCAGTGTGCTACGCGTGTCACCAGCGACGCAATCCACGATGTCGAGGAAGACGCCCGCCGTCTCCGCATCGCGTTCCTCGAGCATTTCGAGATCGCGGAAGACCAGCATGCACGGGCGAGCGCCGGCGTCCTCCGGCCCGTACAGCGCGTCCTGCAGTGCGTCCCAGTTGAAACCGAAATGCGCAGGCAGCGGGATCGCCTGGTAGAGCGCGTGCAGCAATGATGCCTTGTCGAACACAGGCGCGCGGTCGACCCATGCCGCGTCGAAACCCGCGGCGCGCAGCGCATCGACCGCTGTGACGACGTCCTCTACGGATGGGACTGCACGCACCATCATCGGATCCTGCGGAAACTGGCGTAATGGTCCGACGTGTAGAACACCTCGCCGCCCCCGCCCAGCACCAGACGCTGCGGGCCCGCGTGGTCGACGCCCTCCGTGCGGATCACATATTCGTGGTAGTACCCGCCGCGCTGCACGGGCAGGAGCCCCTCGCGATTAGCGAAGACGCCGCCATCATTGCGGTGTCCGTCCCGCTCGCCCGACGTCGCACGCGCCACCTCCGGCGCCAGGTCGACGTCGCCACGCCATGCCACGCGGCCGTCGATGTCCCGGACCGTGACGTCCCGCACCACGAGTTCGTCCGCGGGCGACTGCGGAACCGGACCCTGATCCGCCGCCGTGCGCGACTGGACCGGCGCCGAAGGCGTGCCCGGTTCGTACGACCGCTGGACCCACAGTGCGACGATGATCGCGATGACGACGGCGACGATCTTGAGAGGTTTCATCCGTTCAACGTGGGCAGTACCGGCGCGGACGCGCAAGACGCACCACGGATCGAATCGTGCACACTATGCGGGCATGACGGCAACAACGGCACGGAGAATACAATGAACAACTATACAGTCGGATACATCGTCGGCAGCCTGGCAAAAGGTTCGATCAACAGGAAGCTCGCCCGCGCGCTGACCAAACTCGCCCCCGAAGGCCTCGAGATGAAGGAAATCTCATTCGCCGACCTGCCGCACTACAGCTACGACTACGACGCGGACTACCCGCCGGTGGCGAAGGCGTTCAAGGCGGAGATCGCCGCGGTCGATGCGATCCTGTTCGTCACGCCTGAGTACAATCGCTCCATCCCGGGCTCGCTCAAGAACGCGATCGACTGGGCCAGCCGGCCCTCCGGCACCAATGCATTCGCGAGGAAACCGTCCGCTGTGATCGGCACGTCCCCCGGCAAGATCGGCACTGCGGTCGGGCAGCAGCACCTGCGCATCATCCTCGGCTACCTCAACTCGCCGCAGATGAACTCGCCTGAAGCATACATCCAGTACGAGAAGGGTATGATCTCTGATGATCACGACGTGACGATCGCGTCGACGAAGGACTTTCTGGAGAACTACATGAAGACACTGCATGCGTTCGTCACGCGGTTCTACCTGGCGACACCACGAACGTAGAACCACTTGCATTCGCTCCATGACCATGGTATCGTGACCATGGACACGCGACAGACGGGGAGCGTTCGGGATGACCTGGAAAATCAGGGAAGTGGCCGCCGGTGAGTTCAAGGCAAAGTGTCTTCAGCTCATGGACGAGGTGAACGCCAGCGGCGTGGAGCTGGTGATCACCAAGCGAGGCAAGCCGGTCGCGAAGCTTGTGCCGATGGCGGAGCCGAAACCCGCTATGGTCTGGGGTGCGATGAAGGACCGTACGCACCTCGCCGATGGCATCGACCTCGTCAGTACGGACCCGACGGAGTGGCCGGACGATCTGGAGGACCATGAATGCTGGTGGTGAGGCGCTGCTTCTCGACACGCACATGTTCCTGTGGCTGGTCACCGGGATGCCGGGTACCGCATCCCGGCGGTCCTGGCAGTTGATCAAGGCAGCCGCTCAACGCAATGCGCTCGCAGTGAGTGAGATCACATTCTGGGAGATCGCGGTCAAATCACGAAAGAAGCGACTCCACCTCGAGCCGGACACGAACACATGGCTGGCGGACGCGGCGAGGCTCCCGGGCATCGGCGTGATAACGCTCGACCGCTCCGTACTGATTGAAAGCGCGCTCCTGGAGATCCCGAGCCGTGACCCTGCCGACCGCATGCTGGTTGCGACGGCACTTCGCTATGACCTGCGGCTGGCAACTGCCGACGCAGATGTCATCGAGGGCGCACGCTTCGTGCACCGCATGCGCGTGCTGGATGTGCGCGCGTAAACGGCGTTCGCTTGCGCGTGTAACTACTGGTCTTCCGTAAAGCTGCTCGCCAGTGCACCGAAGTCAATCGGTGATCGCGCACGCGCTCCCGGACCGCTACCCGGGTTTCGAGAATCCGACAGTGGCGCAGTGACAGGACGGAATACATCTCCGTCCCTCTCCAGCACTCCGGAATCCAGCAGCTCATCCATTGCGTCCTCGACATCGCGTTGAAATGAGCCAGGAAGGCGGCGCAGGACCTCGCTGACGGTCAACCCGTCAGCAGGAAAGGTATTCACTTCGGAAGCCACACGGCTGTAATCGTGGATGATCGGGGTGAAGAGCGCGGTCACCACCTGGTGCGACAACAGGTTATCGCCTGCAACGCGCGGCGCCACCCAGAACCCGTTTCTGCGCACGTGGGCGCGTACGGCCCATTCGTCGCCGAATCGTTTCATTGCATCGTCATAGAACAGATGCATCCATTGCGCGTCGAACGTGCGCCGAATCTGGTCCGGCACTTCGTATGCCCCCTCCAGGCCGCTGTCGAGCACCATCCCGCCACGCCGCTCGATTTCCGATCGGAGCGCGCGCAAATCGATGTTCGCATTGGCGTGCGCAGCACAGAATGCCCGCAGGTGGAACGACGTCGCGACGGTATTCTTCTGAAGCGCTGCCATCAGGTCCCGGCTGAGCTCCCGCACGTCCGTGGACGCGTCGAGCGGGAGTGGCGCGCCACACCGGATATGGATGCGCCCCATCTGCACTCGCCCTCGCATCAGATCCCCGACCCAGCGGGCGAGCTGTACGAGCCGACCGGTATGCCTCGGGCCGCCTTCCAACTCACGCAGGAACCCGGATTCCTCTGCAACGCGGTCGTATGTGATGGAGAGCGGCAGCACAACCGCGCTCCTGCCCGTTCCCTGCACTGCGCGCAGGACGCCTCGCTTTGCGGGACGAAAACGTCGCGACCGGCTCCGCATCCCCTCAGGATAGAACGCCAATGAATGGCCCTCGCTCACCAGCGTACCAAGCTTTTCGTTTAGAGCGGGGTCGGGC
The DNA here is from genome assembly GCA_038257485.1 of Longimicrobiales bacterium. Classification (GTDB taxonomy): domain Bacteria; phylum Gemmatimonadota; class Gemmatimonadetes; order Longimicrobiales; family RSA9; genus DASUXU01. The sequence continues at coordinate 22,028 of JBBSJG010000003.1, forward strand.
TTGCCCGCGCCGCGCCGGATGAAAAAAGCGCCGGCCGCTTTCAGGACGTGTCCGACGAATGGGATATGTGCGAAGTCATCGGTTGCAGCAACGCGGGGCAGACGCAGTCCGATCCCGGGATGCGCGAAACAGAGCAGCGACGTCACCATGAAGTCCATGTAGCTGCGGTGCGTCGGTGCCAGCACGAGCACGTCGTCGGGACCCGTCTCGCGCAACGCTGCCTCGATCGCCATCTCGTCGAATGTGATCTCGATCCCGGCGAGTCGAATCACTTTGCGCATGCAGTACGCAAGTGCCCGTGATACCAGGTTGCCGTGTGGCTGCCGCAGCGCCCAGGCCGCATCCATGCCGTGCATCTGCAGCGGCGCGACGCGCGGGTCGCGTTTAAGCAGATGCTGTGATATGCCAGCCGAAACGGTCTGGATGTAGGAACGGACGTCGAACCCCTCGAGCGGCGGGAACGACGATTGGAAGTCGAAATCGAGATGTCTGAAGTAGTGAAAGCCGCTGTCCAGTGACCGAAGTGCGTCCTGCACCCGGCGGATCCGCTTTTGCTCACCGCGCTGCTTCCGCAACCGTGCGACAAATCCGGCGACGCGCAATGGCATACTGTGGTACAGCAACTCATTGACGCGAAACAGAAACGCCGACTTGCCGCGGTACCTTAACCGCGCGGGACGTTCGTGCGGATGCGCCTGAAAATATAGCTGGTGCCTGGACAGGTCGTCGAACGTGGCGGTCTGATCACGACCCGCGACCGCGTGACGCACGATCATGGGTTGCTGCTGCCGCGGATCGAACGCGCAAGCCAGGATGCGGTCTGCGACATCGTCGCACGGCACAATGTCCGCCCGTACGTCGAGGTCGACTTTCACAGCACGCAGATATCCTGCGCCGAGCAAAGCGACAAACGCCGCGTAGGCCGCGCGACTGTCGATCCATCCGGGAAAGGGGAAGCGGCGACAGGCGGATATGATACTGGGTCGGACAATGGTGAGGGGCACATCGCCGCGGCGCTGCGACAGCAGTACTTCGGCAATGCACTTCGTGAGCGTATAGGTGTTCGGCTGCCGTGCTGCCGACAGAAGCGCGGGTTCGTCCGCTGAGCCATCGAGAATCGCAGCATACACCGCGTCCGCATCGAACGGCGGCGCGACCAGGGACTCGACAATGGGAACGTCCGCACCGGGATGCGGTGTCACATACGCCGTGGATACCGCGACGAGCCGCGGGACTGCAACACAACGCTGCGCGAACGCCAGCACATTCAATGCACCTGTGATGTTGGCCCGTGCCGCGGCGCCCAGACTCAGGTCGAACTGTACGGACGCCGCGCAGTGAATCACATGCGTGACCCTTTGCTGCAGTCGTTCCGCCTCCTCGTCCGCAAGGCCCAGGTCATGCTGCGTAATATCACCCGTCACGGGATGACACAGCTCGGTCCAACCGGACTCGAGCCGTTCGAAACAGGGTGACGAAGCGACTTCCTTCTCGAAGCGGTGCCCTGCTGTTCTTCGGCCTCGCGGCCGGATCACAACGTACACTTCTTCGAGGCCCAGCTCGTGTCGCCTCCGGACCAGCTCGCTGAGCACAACCTTACCGACGAAGCCGGTACCGCCCGTGAGCAGGACTCGAACGCCACGCGACGTACCGGTCATCCTGCTACGTCCCCCGTGCTTTCAGCACGATGCAATTCGGACTGAGCCGGGAAGACACCATCAGGGTCGAGCGCGGATTTCATGCGCGCACGCCATTCCATGCTCGCTGGTGACATGATCTGAGGAATGAAGGGCATCCGGAGCTTGCCGACGCCGTGGTGATGCGAGAGCGAACCGCCCGCGTCGAGGATCTCCTGTCTCGCCAGGTTCTCGATCTCGTGGTACGCGCCAATCGCGTCGTCGATGCCACGACCGTAGAACGCCATGTAGAAGTATACACAGCAGCCGGTCTCATAGACCTGCGTCACGCGACACGAAACGAACGGGTTGCCGGGCAGGCCCCGCTCCCGGTGTGCGGCAAGAATTCTCGACTTGACGCGCTCGATGAGCGCACCTGCTCGACTCCAGGGCACGGACGTCTCGAATGACTCCGCAACAATTCCATGGTGAAGAATGAAGTCGCGGATGTATGCGATCCCGAAGGTCAGCATGTAGCCCCGCCTGCCATTCTCCGCGCCGCCATTCAATCCGCGATGCCGCCGGGCAAGGCTGTGCATTCGTCGCTGCTGGTCTGCCACTTCCCTGCGCGTGCCTTCGAACACCATGGTCACCGCGACCATCTTCTCGACATCGAATCCGAGCGGACCCGTGACAAGCCATCGCTCGGCATCCCCTCGCATGCGCTTCACGCCGCGCGGCCGCGGTTTCAGAGCCTGACCGAACTGAAATTGCAGGTTGTCCACGAGACGCACGGACGCGGGCGGCTGTGCCTCTTGCGCACAATCGTACATGAACGCAAGGCCGTCTTCGAAGCTGCGGAACAGGAGCGACGCATACTTCCGCTCGGCTGGCAGCGGAAAGAGCTTGACGACGGCGGACGTGATGATCCCCAGCATTCCTTCGCTGCCGATCATCCATTGGCGAGGATCGATGCCGATGCTTTCGCGCGGCACTGCATGCGCGCGCGTCAGACGACCAGCTGTCGTCACGACCGTCATGTCGAGCACCAGGTCCTCGATGTTGCCATACCGGTTCTTCTTCATGCCACTGGCGTTCGTGGCGATCCACCCACCGAGTGTGGAGAACTCGAAGCTGTCCGGCTCGTGGCCCATGGTGAACCCGTATTGCTCGAGCTGCGCCTGGATCTGACGCCCCGTGGCACCCGCCTGGATGCACGCCATGCGGTCGACCGGGTCGATCCACTCGATCCGGTTCATCCGTGACATGTCGACAGAAACGATTGTGCGCGTTTCTTCGGGCAGGCAGCGGAGCGCCTCGGTCACATTGGTGCCGCCGCCGTATGCGGACAGGACCGCGCCATGCTCGACCGCCAGCACCACCAGGGACGATACCTGCGATTCCTCAAGCGGGAACACAACACAGTCCGGGATGCGCGGAAACCCGGACGACCGGATGGCATCCATCTCGGCAACGGTATGCCCGTGGCCATGCCGAAGTCTCGTGGTATCATCTGTTGTCACCTGGCCAGCGCCGAAGATCCCGGCCAGCGCCTGGATGAACGCGGGCGAGGCCGCACTTCGTGGAATCGGCGGCGGATATCCGATCGCCCCGGTCTCGACCTGCCCCTCGTCGACCGGAAAATCAACGCCGATGACCCGGCGGAACCACGGCAGAAGCGAGGATAGCACTTCACCGCTGAGGCCCGGATAGCGATTTCCCGACACAGTGAGGTTCCCTCCGTCGAGACCGAATGATGTGTCTGCGAAACCCCAGCCATCGGGACGGATCGCGTCCTCATCTGCCCCAACCGCCGGTAGGCTGGGCGGATCGATGCGCCTCGGCCTCACGTCTGTATTAGGTATTCCCGCAATTGGTGACGAACGCTTCAAGATGCTCTCCAACTTCACATGTGGGTCCTCGAGACAGCCTGTTGGCCGGCTCGAGACCGGCCGGTCATTGTCGGAGATCGGAGACCCCAATGCAACATCCGCGCTCCCCATAGCATAACGGACGCCGCACTCAGATGAAGTGGAGACGCTCCGGCAGAAGGTCGAACGTCACATCGTCGCCCCCGCGGAGCGGTGCGCGACGCGCAGCGGCCGGCTCCTCGCACGTGATGCGCGTGCCGTCGGCCGTCTCAAGCACGTAGCGGACGTCCCTGCCGAGGAACGTCGCCTGCACGACCCGCGCGCGGTGACGTCCGTCCGCGTTATGCAATGCGACGCCGTCGCTCCGGACCACAGCGCGCGGGCCGCGCGGTGCAATGTCGTAGTGCACGCCCAGTAGCGCGACGCCCTCACCGTCCGGCCGTGCATCGAGAACCGTAGCCTTGCCGAGGAAGCGCGCGACGAACTCCGTTGCAGGCCGAAGATACACGTCCGCCGGTGTGCCCTCCTGCTCGACGCGGCCCGCGTTCATCACGATGACCCGGTCCGACACCGCGAGCGCTTCCTCCTGATCGTGCGTGACGTAGATGGCTGTGATCCCGAGACGCTGCTGGAGCATGCGGATCTCGCCGCGCATGTTGACTCGCAGTTCGGCGTCGAGGTTGGAGAGCGGCTCGTCGAGCAGGATGATTTCGGGCTCGAGCACGAGACAGCGCGCGAGTGCGACGCGTTGCTGTTGCCCTCCCGACAGCTGGGCCGGGTGCCGGTCACGCTGCGCCTCGAGGCCGAGCAGCTCGAGTGCCTGCGTCGCCCGCGTTCGCGCATCAGCGCGTGCGGCGCCACGCACACGCAGCCCGTACGCCACGTTGTCCAGCACGCTCATGTGCGGGAACAGCGCGTACGACTGGAACACCATTGGAAATTCACGACGGTATGGCGGCACACCCGCGAGTGAACCACCGTCATGCACGATGTCGCCGGACGTGGGATGCTCGAAGCCCGCGATGAGCCGCAGGAGTGTCGTCTTGCCGCAGCCGGACGGACCCACCAGCGTGCAGAAGCTGCCCTTCTCCACCACCAGTGACAGGTCGTCGACCGCGCGGTGCGTACGACCGGCCTTCGCGACGAAATCCTTCGTGACATTTCGAAGTTCAAGACTCATGCGCGCACACGCATCCGCGTGACCGCCGCCTGCATGCCGCCCAACACGAGCGCGAGGATGGCGACGAGGATGGTGCACAGCGCAGCCGCGCGCGCCAGGTCGGCGTTCTCGACAAAGCCGAGAATGGAAATGGTGACCAGGTTCCACTGACCCGAAACCACGAACACCACGGCCGAGATCGCGGTGATGCTGCGCACGAATGCGTGCGCGAGGCCCGTGAACAGCGCTGGCGACGCGATTGGAAGCACGACCCTGCGCCACGTGACGCCGGGTGACGCGCCCAGGCTCGCGGAGCTCTCTTCGATGGATGGATCCACCTGCTGGATCGCAGAGCGGCCCGCTTCCAACGCCACGGGAATGCCCCGGAACACGAAGAGGACAATGATGATGACCGCAGTCCCCGTGAGATGGAGCGGCGGCGCGTTGAACGCAAGGATGTAGCCGATGCCAACGATCGTGCCGGGCAGCGCGAACGTGAGCAGGGCAAGCATCGCGAGGAGCGAACGTCCGCGGAACGCGCGTCGCACCAGCAACCACGCGATCGCCATGCCGATCGCCGCGGCCATCGGTGCCGCGACCGCGGCGAGCAGCAGTGAGTCGGCCAATGCACCGCCTGCATGGCGGAGGGCACCCGTGTAATGATCCAGCGTGAGCCCGCCTCTCACACCCCAGACCTGTACAACGGACCCGAACAGAACGATGGCGTAAAACGCGCACACCGTGGTACACACAATCCCCAGCACGGCCGCCGCTGCGATCCGCAGTCGGGGCGACACATTCGCTCGCCGCAGCATCGGCTTCCCGGTGATCGTGGCGAACGTCGTACGCGAAGTCACGTGGCGTTGTACGAAGAACGCCGACAGTGCCGGTACCAGCAGCAGCATGGCCAGGACGGCGCCACCCGCGGTATCGAACTCGCCGGTGATGCGCAGGAACGCCGCGACGGAAAGGACGCGATAGTCGCCGCCGTGGATGAGCGGGTTGCCAAAGTCCGCAAGCGACTCGATGAACAGCAGCAGCATCGATGACAGGATGCCGGGTACAGCCAGCGGCAGCACGATGTCGCGGAAGACGCGGCCGGGCGATGCGCCCTGGCTCTGCCCGGCTTCCTCGAGCGACGGGTCCAGCGAGGACAGCGTGCCGATGAGGAGCAGCATCGACAGCGGAAAGAACGTCAACGTCTGCACCAGCACGAGTCCGCCAAACCCATAGATCTCGAAGCTGCCGCTGCCGAATAACGGCTCGATCAGCATGCGCGTCATGATGCCGTTCCTGCCAAGCAGCATGATCGCTGCAAGCGCGATCATGAACGGCGGCGCGAGCATCGGCAGCATCGCAATGCCACGCGCAAGGCGTCGACCCGGCACCGCAACCATCGTGATCATATACGCCATTGCAAAGCCCGCGAGTGTGCCTGTAACCGCAACCGTCGCAGCCAGACGCAGACTGTTCCACAGTGGCACACCCGCGCCGCGGCGCGTGAGCGTTTCGCGATATACATCCAGGGTCGCCACCCCGTCGCGCAGCAGGCTCGCGCGCAGCACACTTACCACGGGGAACACCACGAACACCAGCAGCAGAATGAACAGCAGCACGATGAGCGCAGTGACCGCCGGCTCGCGGTGACGATGAACGCGGTTCATCACAGCCTATCGGCCTGTGACTTCGCGCCAGCGCGCCAGGATCGCAGCCTGGCGTGCAGCGGCATCCGTTGCATCGTACGCGACGACCTTCACGTCACGCGCTGCGATCGCCGCGTCCGAAACTTTTGCTGCAGGATTGAGCGGTACCCGATAGAACTCCGACATCAGGTCCTGCGCACGCTTCGTGAGCAGCCACGCGACAAAGCGCCGCCCGTGCTCCGTCTGCGGACCGCCGCGCACCACCGCCGCCGCGCCGATTTCGGATGCAGTCCCTTCCCGCGGCACGCTCAGTACCACCGGGTAGCCGCGCTCCACACCCTTCTTCAGGATATCATGCGCGAATGCAATGCCCACGCCGACCTCGCCCAGACCCACCTGTGTCACCGCCGCCGTGCCCGAGCTATTGTAGCGATGAACCTGCGCATCCAGTTGCCGCACATACTCCCAACCCGCGTCCTCGCCCATCAACGCGAGAATGCCGACCAGCAGCACGTATGCCGTACCCGACGTGTATGGATACGCCACACTGATATGCCCCTTGAGCCGCGGATCCAGCAGCCCCCGCCACGAGTCGGGACACTGCATCTGATGCTCGGTGAGGAATTTTTCGTTGCACGCAAACGCGATGACGCCGCTGTAGAATCCCGTCCACTCACCGTTCGCACCGCGTGACGAGGCATCCAGCGTGAACTCGGCCTCGGGCGAGAACGGTTCGAGCAGTCCTCTCTGCGCTGCCACGATGTACTCCGGCGACGGCCCTCCGAACCATACCGACACCTGCGGATTCCCCTTCTCCGCCTCCAGCCTCGCCAGTGCCTCGCCTGCGGACAGTCGCACCCATTCCACCTCGATGCCGGTGTCGACCGTGAACGCATCGATGTACACGGGCGCCTCCTGCGCGTCCAGACTCGTGTAGAGGTGAAGCGTGTCATGATTGGCGCTCCCGCAGGACGCGGTGGCACACGCGAGCAGGAGGGTCAACAGTGAGGATCGTGCGGGCGCCATCGCGTTCATCAGTTCATGGATTGTGGAGGCCTGTCGGATTCCGGAAGGTGTGTGCGGTAACGACTGCGGACAAGGCTGTCCCGGCGCGATCGGGTTACAAGGACGACAACGCGACATCGCCAGAGGCCCCGGTCTGGAGCAGACCGGGACCTCCGCGAATGGCAGGCGGTCGGGAGTCAATCGTCGACGTTGTACCCTGGCGTTTGGGTGAGCGTGGTATCGGAGTATACGCGGGCCGCATTGTGGCCGTATACCAAGTCTCCGCCTGCTTCCCCGACTTGTACGGCGGCGAGGGCGACTCCGAGCGAACCCACAACGGTGAGTCCGCGCGCCGCCCTGCCGAGGTCACCTCGGAGCAGGCCGACGCCTGCGATGAGCAGCAACACACCGCTCAAAACAAGAAAGCGTTCGGCGGCTTCTTCGTGAGCGTGAAGCACAGCCTCGGAGACGACGGATTCAACGCGCTCCTCGTCTGCCTCGCCCGTCTTGAGGGCGAGGAACGCACTCCCTGCCAACCCTGCTGCCACGAGGAGCGGAACCATCCATATGCGGTGCGGCCTTTCTGCTCGTCGCGTAAGCCAGAATGCTGCAGCCGCAAACAATGGCAGCAGGACCGCAAGTACCAGCGGGAAATGGACAACGGCGGGGTGAAGCGGATTGGGTAGCATCGGTGTATCCTCCATTGAAGTTCACCCTCATTCTGGAGGCCGCCGTGCTGCGCGTGAATCGGACATCCGACGCGTATGAAGGGGTCAGGCGCAATATCGGTCAAATGACGGAGGCGGGAGAATGATGGATGCGACGGCGGATTCGCGCATGCCCGGCCTTTTGGCCCTGGCACTCGGTTCAATCGTGGTGGGCGGCACGATCGACCTGCTTCTCGATCAGCCGGCGCGGTGGCTGTCGTTTCACGTGATTTTCGAGACGACGATGATCGTTGGCGCGCTGCTCATGGCGACGACCCTCTGGCTGGGCTGGTGGCGGGCCGAGCGATCGCTGGAAGACATGCGTCATCGCATGGAGGCGCGGAAGGCGGAGGGTGACGCATGGCGCCAGAGTGCCTGGAAGGCGCGTGAGGGGATCGGCCAGGCGATCGACGCTCAGTTCCTCGAGTGGCGTCTCACGCCATCCGAGCGTGAAGTGGCGCGCCTGCTGCTGAAAGGTTACAGCCACAAGCACGTTGCACAGGAGACCGGCCGCAGTGAGCGGACTGCACGACAGCATGCCGCTGCGGTTTATCAGAAGGCCGGTCTATCCAGCCGGGCGGACCTCGCAGCCTACTTCATGGAGGACCTTCTCCTGCCGGAGGCGTCCCGGGAGGTGTCCTCCCTGGGCGTAAAAACGTGACGCCAAAGAATACCGTCGGTGGACTTGCCGCCCTGTCGGTCTCATGTTCGGGCCCCTTCTCCTGTTCCTCGGTTCCCGCAATCTGGACCGCGTTCGATGCGGCCTGTTCCTCACCAGCCGATCCGCGGACCGACTCGGCGCTCAGTATGACGCTGGCGACAGTGTGCGGGTGTACGTAGACCCGAAAAAACCGTCCCGATCGGTGCTCCTGCAGGGCGGAACAGGCGTCGGCATTGCCGAGATCGGAGCCGGCCTGCTATTCCTGTCGATGTGGATCGCCGCAGTCGTCCGGGAGCGGCGGGCTCGTCGGGCGAACGCTACTTTGTAATCGAGCGCCACTCCCCCGGGACAGGGAGTCACCTGCGCGGACGAGCGCGGCCCTGTTGTTGCTTGTGTTAGAATACGCCCGCTCTGCGGGAATGCTACTTCACGTAAGAAAACGGGAAATCAGGAGTCCGGCATGCGGCTGGCTGCGTTTATCGCGGAGCAGAACGAAGAGATTCTGCAGGAATTCGAGGACTTCGCTCGGACGCACACCGAGTCAGGCCGGGACATGGACATTGCCGCGTTGAGGGATCACGCATCGGCGATCCTGCACGCGATTGCGCTCGACATGGCGAAGCCCCAGACCGAAGCCGCGCAGAAGGAGAAATCGAAGGGTGATGCCCCGTCGGCGGAAGGGGCCGCGCTCACAGCCGCGGAGCAGCATGGCGCCGGCCGCGCCGGGAGCGGGTTCAGCCTCGAAGAAATGTTCGCGGAGTATCGCGCACTGCGTGCCAGTGTGCTGCGGTTGTGGATCCAGAGGTGCGAGGCACTCGACTTGGACGATCTCGCTGACCTGATGCGTTTCAATGAAGCCATCGATCAGGCGCTCGCCGAATCTATCACAAAATTTGCGGCGGGCATCGGCGAATCGAAGGAGATGTTCATCGCCATCCTTGGACACGACCTGCGCACGCCGCTCGGTGCTGTCATGACCGCGTCAGGATTCCTGGTGAGCGAGGGCGGCCTGACCGGCGCCAATGCGACCATGGCCTCACGCATTCAGACCAGTGCAGCCAGCATGAATAACCTCATCGCCGATCTCCTCGATTTCACACGTTCCCGCCTTGGCCAGGGAATTCCGATCGACCTCGAGGACACCGACCTCGACGCGATCATCCGAGAGACGATCGGCGAGATCAACGCATATCACCCCGACGCCGAATTCGAGATCGAAGTACTCGGTGACGTGGCGGGCGAGTTCGATCCGTTCCGGATCAGCCAGGCGCTGTCGAACCTGATCGGCAATGCCCGGCAGCACGGACAGGCGGGTACGCCTATCACGGTGACAGCAAAAGGCAAGGCAGACGTGATCGTGATCTCGGTGCACAACCGCGGCAAAGCGATCGCTCCGGAAGACCTGCGAGTGATTTTCGATCCGTACAAGCGCAACAACGCTCCCAAGGAAGGCCAGGACCGTGGCAGCATGGGGCTGGGACTCTACATTGCGCACCAGATTGTCATCGCACACGGCGGTTCGCTGAATGTGCGGTCGTCCGTCGAAGAAGGAACGACCTTCGAGATGCATCTTCCCAGGTAGTGCTCGGTGGCAGGACCTGGGAGTCACCACCTCGCCCCGCAGCTCAGTTAGCCCGGCGCCACAGTCCCCGTCGACCTCGGCAGCAACTGGTCGGCCACGTGGCACGCGTCGCGCAGGTCGCGCCCATACCCGTGCGCACCCAGGTCCCGCCAAACCTTTGGATCGGCACCGAACGCGCCGCCGCCGACCACGATTCGCACCTCGCGATCGAAGTTCCGGCGGACCTCTTCGATGAGGTCGCCGGCAACGGCGAGGTTGGACAGAATGGTGGTCGAGATCCCCAGAAGCAGCGGTTCGTATTCCTCGATGGCATTCAGGATGTCGAGGTTCGGCAGATGCGTCCCGAGAAAGCGCATTCGCCACCCATCCGCTTGCAGCACATCCGCAACCATATTGGCGCCGACCTGGTGCAATTCGCCTTCAACGCCGGTCACGAGAGCGTTGCCCCGAAACGACGCCGACTCCGGCACCGGCATGCGGTCGTACAACTGCGCGATGACATATTGTGTAATCGCGGTCGCGGTATGCTCCCTCGCCACCGTGATTTCATTGCTCGCCCACATCCGTCCGATCTCATGCTGTGCGGGCTGGAGCACGTCTATGTACACGTCGGATACGGACATACCAGACGCCAGCGCATCCAGTGTCACACGCAGTGCAGCACGTCGATCCCCAGCGAGGACCGCTTGCAGGTATGTCATCACGACTCCGACAACCCGAGTTCGAGCAATGCCTGCGCCTCGCAGGGCGGGCAGTAGCCGTGACTGAGGAAGAGCGCATTGGACTTGAGGTAGTCGACGACCGTATCCCAGCGCGCGGCTTCCGTCTTCACCCGATTGCAACCCATACACAGGGGCAGCACTTCCTGGATCTTTTGCAGGTGCCAGTAGGACGACCGCAACTCGTGCAATGTCGCCGCCAGTTCGTTCTGCGTTTGCTCGAGTTCGCGACGGCGGCGTGAATTCTCGCGCGACAGTGTGGCCAGTTCCTGATTGAGCTCGATCAGCCCCAGCGTCGCTTCAGGATTAACTTCGATTTCACCGACAATCCAGAGATCCTTGCTCTTCCGCTCCACCAGACACAGCAGCGTAAACGGTGAACCGCTCGATCCGACGAAACTGACCGGCTCCATGGTCGCGGGGAGATCGGCGTCGGGGCGACACCAACTGGCCAGGCGATCACGCTCGTGAACGGCAACGAAGTCCATCAGAGACCGACCGCGCAACTCGTTCATGCCGACACCCGAGTGCCGGGAAAAGGCCGGGTTTGCCTCGAGGATGTGGCAATCGACATCGACTTCCAGGCTTGCCACGACTGATGTGGCCGCGATCATCCGATCCAGGAGACTCAAACCAGCTCGCTCGTTTGTTGGGTTTACTTTCCCCATGCAATATTCACGCGAGAACCACGCGCGGAGGTACCGTTCCTGGGCACCGGGACATCCACGTCGACCAAACTGGGCTCGAACGAATTCGTGTCGTCGGCTGAAGCAGCGCGGATACTGGCATGTCGACCCGCGTTGCGCAATCTACTTGGCAATTGCCTCGGCAATTACAGCATCCAGATCCTGCTTTCCGCCATCCGAGCTGTACAGCACCTTGCCCTGCCTGTCGAGAATCACGATGTACGACGTATGGTACGCAGCGAACACCTTGTACGCCGCGCCTTCCGAATCGAATAGAAACACACCCGGCAATTCATTCTTCGCAACAAATGCCGCCGCTTTCTCAGGCGTCTGATTCTGCGGCACAACAATCCGGATCACCTCCAGCTTGCCTTTGTTCTCTTTGATGATCCGCGTGATGGTCGGTTCTGTGCTTCCTTGGGTCCAGCTGAATCGCATGCGGCGAGGAATGCGCTGGCGAGGGAAGCGCCGCCGAGCGCCAATAGCGTACGACGATCGAGATCCATCATTCCACCTCCACAACGGCAGGAGATTGGTGAGTTTACCGAGCCGCACCGGCTTCCAGATCGCGAGACCACTGAGCACCGCAGCGATACCCAGCAGCGGCAGCGCGAAGTATGCACCCTTCTGCAGCGCATTGTGCTTTCCCTGATGTTGGTGACTTTTGCGCACCATAGCCGGCGAACGCGGCCTTCGGATGCCGCGTACACGGACGCGGCGCGACGCACCGTTCCAGACTACAGCCCACGTAACCCCACGTGGGTCTGATATGTTCGGGTTCCGGATGAATTGTCGGGAGAGTGGACATTCGGTATTGTAGGACGGGTCGTCGAAGGGTTGGCAACTCCGGACCCTCCACGAACTCATCATCCGCGAGATCATTGTGCTAAGTAATCTGAAGATCGGAACTCGCCTCTTCCTGCTGCTCGGGGTTCTCGTCGTGATGACGGCAATCGTGGGCGTCGTCGGGCTCGTTCATCTCAAGCAGGCGGACGACGCCTTCAAGAGCGTATACGACAACGAGGTGGTGCACATGCACCGCCTGAAGTCGATATCCGACGCGTACACGCTGTACGGGCGGGACACGGGTCACAAGCTCGATGCGAACAAGCTTTCGTGGGATGATGCGCGGATCCGGCTCGACTCGGCCGAGGTGATTGCGGCGCGGGAGTGGCGCGACTTCAAGGGCTCCGAAGTATCGGCTGAGGAAGAAGTGCTGGTGGCATCGATCGATCAGAAAATCCCCGTCGCGAACCAGGCACTGGCAAGGCTGCGGACACTGGTGCAGGCCCAGGACCGGTTGGCGGTGGAGGCGTGGACCGCCGCAGAGGGCTATGCGATGATCGACCCGCTCGTCTCGGAGCTCGACGATCTCTCGGCCATGCAGATGTCGAACGCCGAGAGGCAGAAGACGGTGCAGGCTGCGGATTACGTTACGACGCTCCGAACCATTCTTGCGCTGACGATTGCAGCGATGCTGATCGCGCTGATCCTCGGATACCTGATCATTCGCGACATCGTGCGAGCGCTGACCGCGGCCATGAGCGGAGCGGAACGGATCGCCGCAGGCGACCTGACGGCCACGCAGGCGGACACGGATCGCGCGGACGAGATCGGCAGTCTGCAAAAATCGATGGGTCGCATGGTCGCGAATCTGGCAGGTCTCATCGGGGACGTGCAGCGTTCGGGCATCCAGCTGAACACTTCGGCGACGGAAATCAGTGCGACATCGAGACAGCAACAGACGACGGCGACCGAGGTCGCTTCGACGACGCTCGAGGTAGGTGCGACGGCGAGGGAGATTTCGGCGACATCGAAGGAGCTGGTTCGTACGATGCACGATATCACGGCATCCGCGGACGCGATGGTGGCGCTTGCCGGGAGTGGCCAGCAGGGCCTGTCGCGCATGGGTTCATCGATGGAGCAGATCACGGAAGCCACCGCTGCGATCAACACGCGTTTCGCCGTTCTGAATGATCGCGCCGCGAATATCAACACGGTGGTCACGACGATCGCGAAGGTAGCCGACCGCACGAACCTTCTGTCGCTCAACGCCGCGATCGAAGCTGAGAAAGCGGGCGAGTACGGTCGCGGGTTTGCCGTAGTGGCCACGGAGATCCGTCGCCTCGCCGACCAGACGGCGGAAGCGACGACGGACATCGAGCAGATGGTGCGCGAAATTCAGTCGGCGATTTCCGCCGGCGTGATGGGCACCGACAAGTTCTCCGAAGAAGTTCGTCGCGCGGTGGAAGCGGTTGGTGAGGTGGGCGGTCAGCTGAGCGACATCATCCACCAGGTGCAGTCTGTGACGCCCCGTTTCGAGGCGGTGGTGGACGGGATGCAGTCGCAGTCCGATGGTGCGCAGCAGATCAGCGAAGCGCTGGCGCAGCTCGGCGAGGCATCGCAGCAGACGGTGGAGTCGCTGGTGCAGTCCACGGAAGCGCTGGAGCAGCTGAATGAAGCGGCGCGCGGCCTGCAGAATGGCGTTGCCCGGTTCAGGCTGGCGGACTGATTCACGTGCTGTTTCTCGTATTCGAACTGGGTGGTCAGCGGTTCGCGCTGGATACCAGCACGGTCGTCGAAGTGCTTCCACTCGTGGAATGGAAGAAGCTGCCGGGCACACCGGCCTCTGTTCTCGGCGCGTTCAGCTACCACGGCACGCTCGTCCCGGTCGTCGATCCGGGAGCGCTCGCGTTCGGCTCGGCGACGAGTGCCCGCGCGGACACGCGTCTCGCGGTGGTGGACTATCCTGTAGCAGAGGGTGACTCCAGGCTGCTCGCCATCCTCCTCGAGAGCGCCACAGCGCTGCGGCGACTGGACGATGCCGCCTTCACCGCGTCACCGATCGCATCGGATGCCGCGTATGCCGGGCCGGTGGCGACAACGGCGACCGGCATGATACAGCGCATCCACCTGACCGAGCTCGTGCCGCCAGACCTCTGGGAGCGCGTGTCTGCGGAGCAGGATAGAGCGCGATGAATCCCGACCGGTTCGAAGAGCTGTTGAAGCGCGCGGCGGGGCTGGATGCGCCCGCGCTGGGACGTGGCGTTCTCGAGCGCGCGATCCGCCGTCGTGTAGCGCATGTGCGCGCCGCAAGCGACGACGAGTACCATCGCAAGCTCGAGCAGAGCCCCGAAGAGCTGCAGCTGCTGATCGACGAAGTCGTCGTTCTCGAGACATCATTCTTCCGCGATGCAGGAGCGTTCACGGTGTTGCAGGAATGGGTTCGCGACGAGTGGATGAAGGCGAACGCCTCGCGCACGCTGCGAGTCTTGAGCGTGCCGTCGTCGACGGGCGAAGAGCCCTATTCGCTGGCCATGGCCCTGCTCGATCTTGGGATGGGCGATGCACTTCGTTTTCAAATCGATGCCGTCGATATCAGTACGCGCGCGCTCCGTCACGCCCGTATCGGCGTGTACGGCAAGGGCTCGTTCCGCGGCCGCAGCCTCGAGTATCGCCAGCGCCATTTCATCGCTGTGCCCGGTGGCCACGAGATCTCGCGCGCGGTTCGCGAGCATGTGGAGTTCAAGCACGGAAGTATATTAGACAGTGAGCTGACGGAGCGGCGTTATGACGTCGTATTCTGCCGCAATCTGCTGATCTACTTCGATTCGGCACATCAGCTGCGGGCCATGCAGCTGCTGCTCACGCTGGTTCAATCGGGCGGCCTCCTGTTTCTGGGACCCGCCGAGACGTTCCTGACTGCGGGCGCGCCACTGCAGTCGCTCGGGCGACCGATGTCGTTCGGCTTCCGCCGAACGGAGGGGAGCGCTGCAGCATCGACGGCAGTGCGCGCAGCGCCACCCTTGCGCGCAGCGCCGACGCGAGACGTTGCGACCGCGCCGCGTCCAGTGCCGTCACGTCAGTCGCCGCCGCCGAAGCAGCCAGCCGCCGAGCACGCGGCTGCATCGAAGCCGGCAAATACCGCCGGCACAGCCGGGAGCGCGGCGGTCATGCTGGCGAAAGCGGAGACACTGGCGAACAGTGGCAAGCTGGCTGAAGCAGCGCAACTCTGCAAAGCGCAGATCGCGCGCTTCGGTACGAGTACTGCCGCACTGTTCCTGCTGGGTGTCGTGAGCAACGCGATGGGAGACACGCCGCAAGCGATCTCCGCGTTCCGAAAGGTCCTGTATCTGGAAGTGGGCCACGAGCAGGCGCTGCTGCACCTGAGTATGCTGGCCCGCGATGGTGGCGGGTCCGACCGAGCGCGCCAGCTCGACCGTCGCGCTCGCGCGCTCGGCACTGATCGCAGTGAAGGCCAGGGTTCGTGAAGTCACAGCGTGGTGAGGACGTACTCGGAAATATCCGCGAAGCGACGGAGCGTATCGCGATGCCGCGCTCGAGTGAGCGCACACGAACCGAGAGTGCCTTCGTGTTCCGCGTCGGCGTGGAGTGGTACTCGCTCCCGACCCGTGTGTGCGAGCGCGTGATCGACGAGAGCAAAACCCACTCGGTCCCGCACCGGCGGGGCGGCGTACTGATCGGACTCGGCAGTATCTCCGGCGATCTCATTGCCGTGATCTCGCTACCATCGCTGCTCGGCCTCGACGCAGTGTCGACAGCCGACGAGGGCCGTCGCACACTCCTGTTCAGCTGGAAGCAGTCGCGCTTCGCTCTACCCGTCAGCGAGGTCTATGGCGTGTATCGCTTCCATCCCGACGACCGCCTCGCGATTCCCGCCACACTGCCCGGAATGTCCGCCTACACGACGGCCATGCTGGAGTGGAATGGCCGTATGGTCGGCAGCCTTGATCCCGAACGTCTGCATGCCGGCATTGTGAAGGGGATCGCATGACGGCGTCGGGCGATGGCTTCGGCGAGTTCTCGATCTGGGACCTGTTCCGGATGGAGGTCGAAGGCAAGACAGCGTCATTGACGGAGGGAATGCTGCAGCTCGAGCAGGGAGTGCGATCCCCGATACTGCTGGAGGACCTGATGCGTGCAGCGCACTCGCTGAAGGGTGCGGCGCAGATGGTCGAGGCGAGGCAGGCCGTGCGCGTGTCGCATGCGATGGAAGATTGCTTCGTGTCGATGCAGAAGGGAACAACGCAGCCGACGCCGGCACGCATGGACGTGTTGCTGGAGGGCGTGGACCTGCTGCGGCGGATTGCCGCGAGCGAGACCGATGCGGTGGCGATGTCACTTGCGGAGTCCGACACCGATGGGTTTGTCGAGCGGCTCGCGGCGGCTGACGAGGTATCGGAGCCGCAAGCTGCGCGCACGGCGGTGCCGGTCGAGGATACGCCCGCGGCGGACGTGCCGGGTGCGTCGCGCGACGACGACAATGTTCGCGTAACCGCCGAGCGCATGAACCGCCTGCTGAGTCTTGCATCCGAGTCCCTCGTGACGACCCGGTGGCTCGACGAGTTCATCGCGGAATCGAGCCGGGCCAGGCAGCAGCATCGCGATGTCGCCGACTCGCTCGAGCGGCTGCGCGATTCGCTCACTGGCCATGCCGCGAATGCAGACCTGCTGCATCGGCTCGCGGACGCGCAGCGTCACTTCGGAGAGTTGCGGCGGGTGCGCACGAATGAGATCGCGTCCCTGGTGGAGATCCAGCGGCGTGCGTCGGGGGTGGCGACGCGACTGTACCGCGAGGTGGTCGACCTGCGCATGCGGCCGTTCAGCGAGGGCGTCGCACACCTGGGCCGCCTCGTGCGCTCCTTGTCGCGCCAGCTGGATAAGGACGTTCGACTGGAAGTGGTCGGTGGGGCGACGCCGGTGGACCGTGATATTTTCGACCGCCTCGACGCGTCGATCGTGAACCTCATCCGCAACGCGATCGATCACGGCATCGAGTCGCCTGCGGAGCGTGTCCGTATGCGTAAACCACCCACGGGCACGATTCGCCTGGAAGCGGTGCACCGCGGGGGCATGCTTGTCATTACAGCACAAGACGACGGCCGTGGTGTGGATATCGAGGCGTTACGCGCGCTCGTGGTATCGCGCAGGCACACCACGGAAGAACTTGCGGCGCGCATGAGCGATGCCGAACTGCTCGATTTTCTGTTCCTGCCGGGATTCTCGATGCGCGATACCGTTTCCGAGATCTCCGGCCGCGGTGTGGGCCTCGATATCGTGCAGACGGCTGCGCGATCGGCGGGCGGCAAGGTGACGCTGCACAGCCGCGCGGGTCACGGTCTCCAGTTCGACTTCCAGCTGCCGCTGACATTGTCGGTGGTCCGCGCACTCGTTTTCGATGTCGCGGGCGAGCCGTACGCGGTGCCGATCGCGCGTGTGGCGCGGGTGCTGAAGGTCGACAAGACTGCGATCCAGTCGATCGAGGGGCGGCAGCACGTCGCAATCGATGAAGCGCATGTCGGACTCGTCGCGGCGCACCAGATCCTGGAGGTACCCGCGGCGCCCGTATCGGAGGACGACGTATCGATCATCGTGCTCGGCCAAGGTGCTCATACTTACGGTGTCACAGTGGACCGTCTCGTGGGTGAACGCGAGCTCGTGGTGCGCTCGCTCGAGACGATTCTCGGCAAGGTGAAGGACATCGGCAGTGCCGCGCTCTTGCCGGACGGGACGCCGCTGCTCATCATCGATGTCGAAGACGTCCTGCACTCGATCGAGCACCTCATCACGGGCGGTCGCGTACAGCCTGCGGCGATGGAGCCCGGAAAAGCGCGGGCCGGAAGGACGAAGAAGATCCTGGTGGTCGATGACTCATTCACGGTTCGCGAGCTCGAGCGGAAGCTCCTCGCGGGCCGCGGCTACGAAGTCGATGTTGCAGTGGACGGTGTGGACGGCTGGAACGCCGTGCGAACGGGTAGGTACGACCTCGTGGTCACGGACGTGGACATGCCGCGCATGGACGGCATCGAGTTGGTCACACGGATCCGCCAGGACCCTCGCCTGCACCTGCTGCCCATCATCATCGTGTCATACAAGGAGCGCGAGGAAGACCGGCTTCGCGGCATGGAGGCGGGCGCCGACCGTTACCTCGCGAAGGGCAGCTATCACGACGAGTCCATGGTGAACGCCATCATCGAGCAGATCGGTGCTCCGGAGGACGTGTGAAAGTTGCGCTGCTCAGTGCGGATAGTGCCGAAGTCGCGATGGTGCGACGTCTCACCCGTGAGGATGCAGAGGGTGACATTGCATGGACTGCGTCGGATCTGGATGAGACGGTTGCGCGCTGCCGCACCGAGCCGCCAGACGTCCTGATTCTCGGAATGGGGAATGCCGGCGCAGACACCGTTCGCGCTGTGCGACGGATCATGACGGAGTCACCGTGCGCGATCCTGCTGCTCGCAACATCGATACACGAGCAGGCGGCTCCGATCTTTGAAGCTCTGGGCGCGGGCGCGCTCGACGTCGTGAACCTCGTTGACGGGCGGAGCGTCGAGTCGTCTGATGCCGCACTTCATCTCGCGTCCAAGTTGTCATTGCTGCGCCGCCTCGGAGCCAAACGCTCCCCTGCGTCGCCCGTGAAGGCCGGCGGCAATGGCCAGCGGCCGAGCGGCATCGTGCTCCTCGGGGCATCGGCTGGCGGTCCCTCTGCACTGGCCACCGTGCTCTCTGGCCTACCCGCCGATTTCGACGCACCGGTCGTCCTGGTCCAGCACGTCGACCAACAGTTCGCGAGCGGAATGGCGGACTGGCTGGACAAGCAGATCGCGCTGCCTGTCGAGATTGCAGAAGACAATACGCGTATGCAGTCCGGCACCGTTTACGTCGCCGGTCGCACGCAGCATTTGACGCTCCGCGACCGCTACACGCTGCAGTATCGCGACGAACCACTGGAGCAGACATACCGCCCGTCAATCGATGAGCTTTTCTTCAGCGCCTCGAAACACTGGTCCACGGGCGCCGTGGGCGTACTCCTGACCGGCATGGGGCAGGACGGCGCTGCCGGACTGCGCGCGCTGCGCGTTGCCGGTGGTTTCACCATAGCGCAGGACCAGACCACATCTGTGGTGTATGGAATACCGAAGGCTGCCGCGCGTATGAACGCGGCAATCAAGATCCTCCCGCTGCAGGACATCGCGGCGGAGATCATGGTGGCCCTCCATTCAACTTCGAATCTGTGAGCGACATGTCCGAACCGCCGAGATCTGAGGCACGAACCCATGCGCCGTCCATGATCCTGCTGGTGGATGACCAGGCCATGGTCGGTGAGCTCGTCCGCCGCATGCTGGCGCCTGAGGCCGACCTCGTGCTGCACTACTGCAATGATCCGCACACGGCAGTGGATCTCGCGATCGATATCCGTCCGACCGTGATCCTGCAGGACCTTGTGATGCCGGGAATGGATGGACTCGAGATGGTACGCCGCTTTCGCGCCACGCCCGAGACTGCGAATGTCCCTGTCGTCGTGCTGTCGAGCAAGGAGGATCCCGCCATCAAGAGCGACGCTTTCGCCGCGGGTGCGAATGACTACCTGGTGAAACTGCCCGACCGCGTCGAGCTCCTCGCACGGCTGCGCTACCATTCGAACGCCTATACCACGCATCTGCAGAGGGATGAGGCGATGCGCGCGCTGCGCATGAGTCAGCACCAGCTGTTGCATGCGAATACCGCAATTATGGAAACCAACCAGAAGCTCAACCAGTTCGTCGGAATGGCTGCGCACGATCTGCGCAACCCCCTCACCGTGTTGATCGGATTCGCGAAGTTCCTCATGATGGATCCGGCAGCTGTCAACTTCACCGAGCGGCAGTCGCGATTCATTACGTCGATCTCGTCGAATGCGGAGTTCATGCTCCGCCTCGTCAACAACCTGCTCGATGTGTCGATGATCGAAGCGGGCGAGATATCGCTGGAAAGCAGGCCTACGAATCTGGTCGCGCTGATCGAATCGAACATCGCAATCAACCGGATCCTGGCGGAGGACAAGGCCATCAAGTTTGTCTTCCTGCCGCCCAAAGGGCTCCCACTCATCAATCTCGATCCGGACAAGATCGAGCAGGTATTGAACAACCTGCTTTCGAACGCCGCCAAGTTCTCCGAGTCGGACAGCACGGTTCGGATCGCGCTCGCACCGGCCGGCTCGTCAAGCATCCACTTGAGTGTGACGGATGAGGGTCCGGGCATCCCGGAGGATGAGATCGACAAGTTGTTCAAACCCTTCAGCCGGACCAGTGTAAAGGCGACGAAGGGTGAGAAGAGCACGGGACTCGGCCTGCTGATCGCCAAGCAGGTCGTTGCCGCGCACGGCGGCACGATCGAGGTGGAAAGCGAGGTAGGGCGGGGTACGACGTTTATCGTCACACTGCCTGTCTGATCGATCGCTACGGGTGACGCAGCGGGCAGGCCGGGCACGACGGGTCATGCATTCATGAAGTGCGCGCGGCGCTTGAATCGCCGGACAACGAACTCTGGCTTTCCCCCATCAGCGTGTGGGAGGCGAGCATCCTCGCCGAGCGGGGGCGACTCTCGCCCATGAACTGACGCTGGTGACGGCCGATGAGCGACTGCAACACTGTGACGAGTTCGCCGTGCTGGCCAACTGATCACCGGATGCGGCACTGCAGGCCTCAACGAAAACCGCCTTGCCTGCGCTGAGCGCAAGCAAGGCGGTTTTCCTGAATCACGCGCGGAAGCGCGTCAGCATGGTGCGCTGGGATTGTTCGTGCACTCGCCGGCAGGCAGAGGCAGGAACGTGAACGTCGGAGCCGTCTGCCCAGGCAGACGCCGCACATCATCCCACCGCAGGCCCTGGAGAAAGAGCTCGTAGCGGCGCTCGTACGCAATCTGCCTGAGCACTGCATCGAGGTTTGGCAGCTGGGCATCGGTCAGCGCAGGCAGGCCTGCAACCGGCTCGTCGAGCGAGGATGTACTCTGCGTGCGAACCTCGTTGATGAGCGCGCGAGCGGCTGGCAGGTTGCCCAGACGCGCCTGCGCCTCCGCCCGGATCAGCTTCATTTCATCCGGGAAATAGAGAGGGAAGCTTTCGTTCTGTGTCGAGTACTTCTTCAGGTTGTACGACAGCGAATCCGCCGGGTTGCCCGCGACGCGCGCAACTGTGGTCTGGACGAAGTACGCCGGGCGACGGTCACCCACTTCGGCCGCGCTGACGAAGTTGGTCGTGGCACCGAGATACTGAAGTCCAACGGCTACCGCCTCGATCGGATTGCGCGTCGGCGCCGTGAACAGCAGCGACGGCAGGATCGTTGCCGACACGCGTGTGGCAGCATCGATCGCCTGCTGGTTCCGCCCCCGCTGAAGCGAGTAGCGTGCGATCATCGCATCGATCGTGTTCCGGAGCATAGGTACGGTGAAGCCCGTCGGAAGGACACGCTGTGCCAGCGTCGTGAGTTCAGCGTCGGGGACGCTCACGATATCCGCACGTGCAGACTCGAGCAATGCGATGACGGTGTCGAGAACCTCGGCCCGGGGCCGCAGCGTAGCACCCCCGGTGGCGATATCAACCGGGAGCTGCTCGAACGACTGCGCGGCCATGCCGAGTGCCATCGCCTTGAACGTCTTGGCCACAGCCCGAATGCCGCCCTGGAGGTTCGCTCCGAGCCCTACGCCGGCCGACGCAGCCAACAGTGTATTGGCCGACTTCACCACCGCGTACGTGTTGTCGTAGGGAGAACTGACGATATTGTAGGTGTTCTCGAAGTTCTGTCCCGTATACAGGGACTGATAGGACAGCAGCGACCGCGTCCGCGTCCCCAGCTCATCCGTGACCAGCGCTGAAGGGAGAACGTAGTCTTCGATGGACTGGGCGAACTGCCCCTGCAAGCCGACTGCAAGCGCATACACCCCTTCCACGTTGGTAATGACAGCTTCTTCGGTCGGGTTATTCGGGTTCGTCAGGTCCAGGTCACACCCACCGAGCAACAGTGCAGCTGCTCCGGCAGTGGCCAGGCGACGGAACGTTTGAGTCATCATCATGATCGCCCGCCTCAGAAGGTAAAGTTGACGCCGAATACGAACGAGCGCGCCAGCGGTGTGTTGGCGAAATCGACGCCCTGCGCGACCGTGTTCGCGGAGAACAGGTTCAGCTCGGGGTCCATGCCCGTGTAGTCGGTCCAGGTGTGCAGGTTGCGACCCGCCACCGTGATGTTCATCGAGCTGGCGCCCAAGTGGCGCACCCACGGCTGATTGATCCGGTACGTCGCAGACACCTCACGTAGCTTGATGAAGCTGCCGTCCTCGATGTACTCCTCGTAGATGTTGATGCGTCCCGACGGGCTGCGGCCGTAGGTCAGCGGGATCGTGTCACCGTTGATCTCCCTCTCGATCGCCTTGTCGGACCCGAAGAACTCGGTGATGCGGCGGGTGAAGTTTGCAACGTCGTTTCCGAACCGGCCGTCGAACAGGATGTTGAAGTCCAGGTTGCTGCCGACCGTCATGGTGTTCGAGAACGAAGCCGTGAAATCGGGGTTCGGGTCGCCGATGATTCCGTTCACGAACGTGCCGGTATTGACCGGATCGCCATTCACGTTGCCGGTCCGGAGCCGCAGCGGAAGCTTCAGCGTCTGTCCCGGGAAAGCGGCATTGGTGAAGTCGCCGTATAGAATTCCTCCCTCCGGCGTCCGGGCATATTGGCCGCCGTAGAACACGCCGACCGGCTGACCCTCGATAACCGCGTTGAGGTAGCCGACGATAAGCGTGTCGGAGGTCGCAACCAGCCTGGTCACCTTGTTCTTGTTGCTGCCCAGGCTGAGGCGGCTGCGCCAGGTGAAGCGGTCAGTTGTCAGGTTGATGGTATTCAGTGCGGCTTCCACACCGTTGTTGACGACCTCACCAACATTCTGCCGCTGCACGGTAAAGCCCGAGCTGGCGGGCAGCGGCACGTTGAGCACCAGGTCTGTGGTCCTCTGGTTATAGTACGTGAACTCGACCACGGCGCGGTCACTCAGGAACCCCGCTTCGAAGCCCGCCTCGATCTCGCGCTGGCGTTCCGGCTTCAGGCCGGGGTTGCTCGCGATCGAGCTCGGAATCAGACCCGCGCGACCGGCATATCCCACGTTGATGTAGTTGGCAAAACGATCATAGAGGCTGGGCGGCTGGCCACCCGTTTCGCCGTAGGCCGCACGCAACCGCAGCGTGGAGAACACGCGGCTGAGACTGGACGTGTTGTCGCCCGATTCAAGAGCGACAAACGAGACGCCCGCCCGTGGGAAGAGCTGCCAACGCTCGTCCGCACCGAACGCAGATGACGCTTCGTAATTCGCGCCGGCGGTCAGGAAGAGACGCTCGCCGAGGGCCGCCTGCTCCTGAACGAAGAATGACTCCGTGCGAACTTCGTTGATCGACTGCGACGCAAACTGGGTCGCGCCGCCGACCAGCGTCTGGCCCGGCGACAGAACGTCCGCGCCCGACCGAACGACGTCGGTGACCTGGGAAGTGTACCGGAACCCGCCGAGGCTGGTGAGCCGGAACCGGTCGCTGACGCGCGACTCGAGAGTGCCTGTCAGATCGTGGTTCTTGCTCGTGGACAGGCGAATCGGGTTCTGCACGGAGCCTGCAAAGGTAGCCGATTCCGAGAACGGAGGCCTGTAGAAGCGGCTTTCCTGGCGGTAGTCGTCGAGCCCGAAAAGGTAACGGATCCGCAGGTTGTCGAGCAGCCGATACGTCAGGTCGACATTGCCGATGAAACGGGTCACGTCCTCGGGCGCATCGAAATTCTCGATTGCGTTGAGGGGGTTCGTACCCAGCAGCGGGTTGTACGGGTATCTGCCAAGACTCTCATTGAAACGGGGATCGAAGATCGTCGGCGTGAAGACTGCACTGGTCAGCACGCCGTTGCCCTGCTCGCCCTCCGGCAGGAGGTCGACGTGCGACTTGATGAAATTGCCATTGCCGGTGAGTTCCAGTTTCTCACCGATCTGCTGCGTCAGCTTGCCGCGGACGTTGTAACGCTGTGCGCCGGAGTTCCGGAGAATCCCTTGATCGTTACGGTAGGCACCCGACATGAAGTAGGTCGTGCTGCCCGCGCCGCCCGAAACACTGAGCTGCGTATTCACGCCCGTGGAAGTCCGGTAGAAAAGATTCTGCGCGTCAATGCGCGTCACCGGATCACCGACCTGCAGGGGAGTTCCGTCCGGACGGGTCACACCCGAACCGGCCGCGATCGCGACGTCGGCAAAGCTCGCCGTCGGCGCCGTATTCAGCTCGAGCAGGTTCGGTGCCTCGTTGACCTCGAGCTCCGTGCCCCAGCTGATCCGCGGTGAGCCATTCTGCCCGCGCTTCGTGAAAATCTGGATGACGCCGTTCTTGGCGCGCGAGCCGTACAGCGCGGCGGCAGATGCGCCCTTAAGCACTTCGATCCGGTCCACGTCGTCCGGCGAAATGTCCGACAGACGGCTGCTCATGCCCGCGCCCCCTCGCGTTGCATTCGTCGACAGACCGATGAGTGCGTCGGTCGTATTGTCGATGATGACGCCGTCGACCACGATCAGGGGCTCGGCCGTGCCGAGAATCGAGTTGTTGCCACGCAAGCGGATCGTGACCGGGGCGCCCGGCTGGCCATTGCCGACCGAGATGAGTGCGCCGGTGATCTTGCCCTGCAGTGCCACACCTACCGAGCTGGTAGCGGGCGCGCGGTTGATCGCTTCACCCGAGACCGAAGCCACGGCGTTGCCCAGCGCGCGCCGTTCGGACGTTGCACCGGGAGCGGTGACGACGAGCTCCTCGAGCTCGACGGCCGACTCTGCCAGGATAACCGGCTCGACCGTCACATCTCGCTGGGCGCCCAGGACGATCTCCCGGGGTGCCGTCGCACGGCCGATGAAGCTGTACTGGAGCACGTACCTGCCAGCCGGAATGGCCGCGTCGATCGTGTAGCGGCCGTTGGCGGCGCTGAGCGCTCCCGCACGAGTGCCACGGACCAGGACCTGGGCGCCGGCGAGCGGCGCACCTCCGCTCGATTGAAGGACCATTCCGCTGATGCGGTATCGGGCTCCCTCCTGAGCTTGCGAGCGCGACGGCAGCGCAAAGGCTGCCAACGCGAGGAGAACGACGACCAGACGTCGGCCTGGGCGGTAGTGCATGAGACCTCCACGCTGCTGTGTTTTGAACGGAACCAGGAACCGGTTGGATACGCGCTAACGTGCTCCTCGCGCGTGCAACTGTCAAGCAACTCGTACGGAAAACGCGCATGGAGGACTGCGGCGTGCTTTACACGTC
This sequence comes from Longimicrobiales bacterium, assembly GCA_038257485.1. Taxonomy (GTDB): domain Bacteria; phylum Gemmatimonadota; class Gemmatimonadetes; order Longimicrobiales; family RSA9; genus DASUXU01. Next base: position 47,768 of record JBBSJG010000003.1, read on the forward strand.
AGCGCGAATCTGTGGGAGTGATCGGCTCGCCCAGCGAGCGCATCTGACGCGGCGCGAGCGCCCAATCGACAAAATCTGCAGCTTTCATTCTCAAATCCCGCCTCTTTGGAAGAGAATGAGCACAAAGAATATATACCCCGTGATCAGCAGGATTCCCTCGATCCGGCCGATCTTTCGGCCGCGCAACGCGAGGGGCAGCAGAAGGGCACTGATGACCAGCATGACCGGGATTTCGAACGCGAGCATGGACGGGGACGCCGGCAACGGATGAATGACTGCGGTAATGCCCATGATCAGCAGGATGTTGAGGATGTTGCTCCCGATGACGTTGCCCAGAGCCAGGTCGGAGTGTCCGCGGCGGGCGGCCATGAACGACGTCGCCAATTCGGGCAGCGATGTCCCGATTGCGACCACGGTGAGGCCGATGACCAGGTCGGAAACGCCGATAATCTCCGCGAAATATGTGGCCGACCCGACCAGGAAGCGCGCTCCGATGACGAGCGTTCCAATGCCACCTGCAATACGCAGCATGTCTTTGACCGGCGAAATGCGGGGACGGACTTCGGCCGGATCGAAAACCTCGATCGCCTCAGCACTTACAGCGGGCGGCTCCATTTCAGAACGCAGCAGCAGGCCGAGGTAAGCGACGGCTGCGATCAGAAGGACTACGCCGTCGCCGCGGCCGATCCAGCCGTCCCGCGCGAAAAGCGCGGCCGCGGTGGCCGCGGCGATCATGACGGGGATGTCCTTGATGAGCGTGTCGCGGCGTACCGGAATCGCGCGCACGATGGCGGTCAGGCCGAGGATCAAGCCGAGATTGGCGATATTCGAGCCGACGATGTTGCCGATGGCGACGTCGGTTCTGCCCCCGACGGCCGCGAGAACACTCACAGCCAGCTCGGGCGTAGATGTACCGATGGCCACGACCGTAAGGCCGATGACCATCTGGCTGATGCCGAGCCGGCGCGCGATGTTCGCGCTGCCGGTGACCAGCCATTCGGCGCCATAAATCAGGCCGGCGAGCCCGATAACGAAGAGGGTGATTTGAAGTATCACAGGTGCCGGAAATATATCGCCGAGGAACGAATGGCGAAAGCGAAGAAATCGCCTTTAACGGGGTCGCCTCATTCTGGCTTGCGTCTGTGCCGCGTTTCTCGATGACCCGACGAAGGGATGCTATGACGAGTGGCGTGATGACCTGACTTTCGATCTGAGATCCGCGGCCTCGGTGGACGGCCCATCGATTGCAACTACGGCGTGAGATTCAGGGCGTTGACGTGCGAGAGCGCGACGACGGCTCTCAACATGTGCTCCGCGGGAGATCCATGCAGAACGTCTGGAAAATGCTGTTGTCGACCCTGGTTCTGTGGTCCGTCGCCGGCTGTCAGGGGCCGGAAACCGACGGTGACCAGGCCCGCGTTTCAACCGGTGATTCCGGCGCTGCCGCTGGCACTGCCGACGAGCCCGCCTCGGCAGGCGTCAGCGTAGAACTGCGAGACGGCGCGATTGCACCGGACACTGTGCGACTGTCCGCAGGTGCCCGCGTCGTTTTGTCGATTGAGAATGAGGGGACATCGCAACACGAACTCATGATCGGCAGGCAGCCAGCCCGGGGTTCGTTTCTCAAGCCCTTCTTCCAGGGGGTGGCCGCGGAATTCTCGGGCGACGTGGCCTCGGCCGAAACCGACCTTGGAAAACAGCGGCACGAGACCGGCGGGACCGATCACGCCGACGCCAGAGCTCACTATCAGTTGGCTGCACTATTGGGGCCGGGCGAGTCCGCGACGATCACATTCGTGCCTCCTCTCGGTCACCGCGGCGAATGGATCATCGGATGTGTTTTCCTCGACCATTTCGAGCGGGGCGAGAAGGGGATTCTCATTGTCGAATAG
>JBBSJG010000004.1:0-47902 GCA_038257485.1 Longimicrobiales bacterium
AGCGCCGCCACCTGGTCGCCGAATTCGCTGAAACTCAGGACCGGCCGTATGTAGTACTGCAGTGATGCCACCCGCAGTCTGCTCATCGAGTTGCCTCCATCATCGCCTGTCTCAGCCATGTCTGTTCACGAGCCACTGCCATGCGAGGATCCTGCCACGCGCATCATCTGCGGCGTTCCTCACTCACTATTCGCCGACTTTCACGGACTGCAAATGATGTGCGCTTGGTGAGTGCCATTCGATCGGACAGTTCTGGCGGGTGTGCCGCGCTCCGTGTATCCGGACGTGAACAGCACGCAGATCCAGGGGGCGGCTACGCCCGACCTCGGTGGCGAGCGCCGTGCCGAGCGGGAGGATCGAAGCGGAATGTAAGAAAAGCGGAGGGCGAGGGACTCGAACCCCCATGGGCTTGCACCCGGCTGATTTCAAGTCAGCTGCCTTACCAATTAGGACTAGCCCTCCATACGTCCAAATCTAGCAAAACCGTCCGTACGCGGGAAGCGGCCCTGTCCGCAGGGCTCTGTCCGCCCCGATATTAGGCCTATGAGAAATTCGTTCATCCGCGTCGCCGTGGGCCTCGCCCTTCCGTGGGGGGCCGCCGCGGTCACGACGCCCGCCGCCTCGCAGACGCGCGATACGACGCCGATCACGCTGCCCGGCCTGGACGTGCGCGTTACGCGCTCGGCCGTGCCGCCAGAGCGTCTGCCCTTTGCGGTTTCGGCCACCCGCCCTGCCCCGGGCGTGCTGGCCGGCGCGACGGCCGCCGATGCAGCGCTGCGCGGCATACCTGGTGTCGAGGTGTCCAATCGGTTCAATGACGATCTTGGCGAACGCATCACGATCCGGGGCATGGGCGCGCGCGCGCAGTTCGGCATCCGCGGCGTGCGCGTCGTCGTGGATGGCATTCCGGCCACGATGCCCGATGGTCAGACCACATTGACGCACATGGATCCAACCGAAGTCACGAGCACGGAGGTACTGCGTGGCGCTGCGGGCGCGCTGTGGGGCAACGCGTCGGGCGGCGTCGTGCTGTTTCGCACTGCCCCCGTCGCGAGCACGTTCGCAAGCGCGCGCGCGACGTTCGCCGCATATGGGCTCCGCCGTCTGTCAGCCGCGGCAGCACTCGAGCCGTTCGAGAACGCCGTGCTGCACGGGCGGCTCACGACGCAGGAATTCGATGGCTACCGCGACCACTCCGTCGCATCCAAACGACTCGCATCGTTCGGCGGCGGCTGGGCCGGTGGTCGGAACCGTGTCTGGATGGCCGCGCACGCTGTCGATAGCGACGGCCAAAATCCGGGTTCACTGACCCGGGCCCAGGTGGACAGTGCGCGGTTGCAGGCGAACGCCAACAACGTGCGGCAGAACGTGGGCGAGAGCGGAACTCATGTGCAGGTGGGTGGCGGATGGCAGCGAACCGAGGACGCGGGCATGCTCGACGTCAGTGGGTACTTGCTGCAGCGCGACATTTCCAATCCGATCCCGCCGAGCATCATCGATCTGGGTCGGACCGCTGGCGGTGCGCGGGTTGCTTTCGGTTCGCCTTCGACGAAGATGCTCATCATGACGGCGGGCGTGGAAGCGTCCGCGCAATTCGACGACCGTGTCACGCATACGAACCTGATGGGCGTGCGCGGCGCTCGCACGATCGACCAGCGCGAGCGCGTCTGGTATGCCGCGCCGTTCGCGCAGGCCGTGGTCGGCGTATCGACGGCCGTTGACGGCATGATCGCGGTTCGGTGGGACCGCTATCGCTTCAGCACCGCCGACCGCCTCATCACCGCGGTCAATCCCGATGATTCCGGCGCCCGCACGCTATCATCGCCAACCGTCGCCACTGGCGTGCGCATGCGTATCGGCAATGGCAGCATCTACGGCAATTATGCGACGTCATTTCAGACGCCGACCACGAGCGAGCTTGGCAACCGACCGGATGGCGCCGGCGGCTTCAACCCCGACCTTGCACCGGAACAGACGCGCTCGCTGGAAGCGGGCGGAACCCTGACGGTCGGCCCCATGCGAGCGGAATTCGCCGGCTATCACGCACGAGTCACTGACGCACTGATCGCGTTCGAAGTGCCTGCGCAGGCGGGCCGGCAGTTCTTCCGCAACGCAGGCCGCGTTGTCAATCGCGGGATCGAGTTTGCGGCACACGTGTCGCCGGTCGATGCGGTGCAGTTCAGCGCGGCATACAGCCACGTCGATGCCCGGTTCGGCGAGTATGTGGTAGGAAGTACGGACTACAGCGGGAACGAGGTGCCGGGTGTGACGCGATCGACGCTGTCTGGCGCCACCGCCCTCATGTTCACCCGTGGCGCGCGCGTCGACGCAAATGTCGCGCACCGCGGAGAGGTCGCCGTCGATGACGCCAACACCAGCGCGTCGCCGCGTTACACACTGGTGGACGTGGGGACGCAGTCGCCTGCGGTGCGCATCCGCGGCCTCCGCCTGCGCGGCAGTGCTGGTGTGAACAACATGTTCGATGTGCGCTACAACACGGCGGTCACGGTAAACGCTTTTGCAGGGCGCTACTTCGAACCGGGGCCCGGGCGCACGCTCTACGTCAGCGTGACCGCAGGGGTGGGCCGGAGTCAGTGACGGAAGATACGCCGGCCCGTGAACACCATCGCAATGCCGTGCTCGTCCGCGGCCGCAATCACTTCGTCATCGCGTACGGATCCGCCCGGCTGCACGATCGCTGAGACGCCGGCCGCCGCCGCGCCATCGACGCCGTCGCGGAACGGGAAGAATGCGTCGGACGCCAGCACCGCGCCGTGCACATTGGCATTCTGATCTGCGGCCTTGAGAACGGCGAGCCGGGAACTGTCCACGCGGCTCATCTGTCCGGCGCCAATCCCGATGGTGGCTTCATCTCTGGCGAGGACGATCGCGTTCGACTTGACTGCCGCGCTCGCCCGCCAGGCGAACCGCAGGTCCCGCGTCTCCCGATCCGTAGGCTGCCGCTTCGTCGGCACGGACCAGCCGGCTTCGTCGAATACATACGACATCCGCTGCTGCACCAGCATGCCGCCACGGACACGCTTGTAATCCAGCTCGCGCGCCCCCGCCGCTTCAGCGGGCAGAACAATCAGCCGCACGTTCTTCTTCTCCGTAAGCAGCGCCAGCGCGTCCGAATCGAATGCCGGTGCAACGACGATCTCGAGAAACAGTTTGGACAGTGCATCGGCGACCGCGCGATCCACCGTCGTATTGAATGCGACAATTCCGCCGAATGCAGACACGGGGTCACACGCCAATGCTCGCTCATATGCGTGAAGGGCGGAGTCGCCGAGGGCAAGCCCGCACGGCGTCGTATGCTTGATGATGACGCATGCGGCACGGCTGTCCCCGCTCCACGCGGAGACGGCCATTGCAGCGGCATCCACGTCCAGCAGGTTATTGAACGACAGCTCCTTGCCGTGCAGCTGGTGCATGTCGGGCACGGAACCGGCCGGTGGATCGGATTCGGCGTAGAACGCCGCGTGCTGGTCCGGGTTCTCGCCATATCGGAGCGACTGCACGCGCGTCAGTTCGAGCGTCATCCTCGCCGGCAGGAGGGATTCCTCCGTGGAAGCGCCGGCAGTGTCCAACTGACGGGCGAAGTATTCGGCAATGGCGGTGTCGTACGCGCCCGTGTGGGCGAAAACCTTGCGGGCCAGGTCACGACGGAGTGCAGTGTCGGCATTTCCGCCCTGCACCGCTGCAAGCACACGTGAATAATCGGAAGGGTCCGCAACGACCATCACAGCAGCGTGATTCTTGGCGGCCGAGCGTAGCATGCCGGGACCGCCGATGTCCACCTTCTCCATGGCCTGTGGTACAGCCGCGTTCGCGGCCGCTGCCTCGTGGAACGGATACAGGTTGACCACCACCATGTCGATCAGGCCGTAGCCGTGCTCCTGCAATGCCGCCAGATCGTCCGGCCGGTCGCGCCTCGCCAACAGACCGGCGTGCACTGCCGGATGCAGCGTTTTCACCCGACCATCCATCATTTCAGGATGGCCGGTGACGGCGCTTACATCAGTGACATCAAGGTTCGCGTCGCGCAGTGCTGACGCCGTGCCTCCGGTCGACAGGAGTTCCCATCCCAATTCGCTCAAACCGCGCGCCAGCTCTATCAATCCGGTCTTGTCAGAAACGCTCAACAAAGCGCGAGGCATGGATGTCCCGTGTGGTTCAGTGAGTATGGAGTGACTGGATAAGTGCGCCATCGGCAATGGTATGGGGTCGCAGATCGAATACGAACTTTTCGTCCTCAAGCATCGCCGCACTGCCTGCGTCTTGCGGTGATGTCATGCGCTGTACGACGGCCTCGAGTGCAAGTGGATACAACATGTGCTCGACGTCGAGCACTCTCGCCGCGAGCGACGCTGCAGTGTCCGCCGGCAGCACGGGGACGGGCCATTGCGCGATGATGCCACCTTCGTCATAGCGTTCATCCACAAAATGGACGGTCGCGCCCGTGACCATGCAGCCCGCCTCGAGCACTGCCTCATGCACCCGGCGCCCGTACATGCCGGCCCCGCCAAACGCGGGCAGCAGAGACGGGTGGATGTTGACGATCCGGTCGCGATACGCGGCAATGATGTCGGCGGGGATCAGCTGCAGATATCCGGCGAGAGCAATCAGGTCGATTCGCTCTTCGCGCAGCGCATCCAGGGTTTCCGTCACGACGTGTTGAGTGTCACGACCGCGCACGGGGATCTCGCGCGTCAGCACACCTGCGTCAGCGGCGCGGCGCAGAGCGCCCGCACCCGGGCGGTCGCTCACGACGAGCATGGCGCGTGCGCCGCGATCGACTGGCGTGTTGAAGTAGTTGAGAAGTGATTGAAGATTGGTGCCGCCACCGGACGCGAATACGGCGAGTCGCATGGTCACGCGAAGCCACCGCCGTACTGCCCCGTGAGGAACGGATTGCCGACGCGTTCGCGTCCGACTGTAGTTGGCGGGCCATGCCCCGAATACAGTGTGGTGTTGTCCGGCAGTGTGAGCACGTGCGCCCTGATGCTGGTCATCAGCTCGGCCAGATTGCCACCCGGCAGGTCCGTACGACCAATCGAGCTCGCGAAAACTACATCGCCCGAAAACGCAGCGGCGGACTCCGCGTCATGGAACAGCACATGTCCGGGCGCATGCCCGGGTACGTGCAGCACGTCGAAACGCGTGCCACCGAAATCCAGGGCGTCGCCGTGCTGCAGCTCGTGATCCACGGGCGGTTGCGGCTCGATGCGATACCCGAACGCTATGCCCTGCTCAACCGCCTGCTCGTACAGCGGTTTGTCCGCCGGATGCATGTATGTCGCGGCGCCCGTGCGGCGAACGAGCGCGGCGACGCCCTCGATGTGGTCGAGGTGTGCGTGCGTCAGCAGAATCGCTTCGCACCAGAGCCCCTCGGACGACAGGAACTCGGCCATCGCTTCGGCCTCGGCGCCAGGATCGATCGCGACTGCGGAGCCGCCGTCGCGCCACGCGATGTATGCGTTCTGGCTGAATGCGCCGGACACGAACGTGCGAACGTTGAGAACGCTCACGCGCAGCCGCACCCGCGGTCATCGAGCGCGCGTTCTTCCAGCGCTTCCTCCTCGGCGGTCGGCAGGCGCCAGCCCCCCGCGATCGACAGCATGCCGCGCAACGACTGCTCCGCACGCTGGCGCATGTCCTCGTCGAGGATCACTTCGTGCTGCTCGTGGTCAAGGCACCACGCCAGCTTCGCCAGCGTGTTCACCTTCATGTTGCCACAGACGGCCGCGCGCGACAGCGGGATGATCGTCTTCGCGGGATATAGCTGGTGCAAACGGTCGATGAGCCCGCGCTCCGTGCCGATGATCAGTGTATCGTAGCGTTCGGCGAGCTGCGCCATTGCCGATGTCGACACCACGAAGTCCGCGTGCTCCAGCAGTTCCGCCCTCGCCTCCGGGTGAATGACGACCTTGGCACCGGGATGTGCCGCCTTCGCCGCGTCCAGCTCCTGCATCACCAGGTCGTCGTGCACGTAGCAATAGCCGTCCCATGCAATGATCTCACCCGGGTCCCCCGTGCGCTCGGTCGATGATGCGCTCCGGATTGCGCGACCCGTCTTCTCCGCAACGTACTGCGCGAGATTGCGATCGGGTACGAACAGGATCGGGCGGTCGCGGTCGATGGACTCCGCAACCTGGATCGCATTGGAACTCGTGCAGCAGATGTCCGACTCCGCTTTCACGTCCGCCGTAGAATTGACGTATGCGACGACGGCTGCATCCGGGTACTGCGCTTTCAATCGCTTCAGCGATGCACCCGTCACGAAGTCTGCCATGGGGCAGCCCGCGCGCAGGTCCGGCATCAGGACCTTCTTCGATGGGGACAGGATTTTCGCCGTTTCCGCCATGAAGTGCACGCCGCAGAACACGATGACGTCCGCCGTCGTCTTCGCGGCCTCCTGCGAGAGTCCGAGCGAATCGCCCACGTAGTCGCTGACGTCCTGAATGTCGCCGCGCTGATAGTTGTGACCGAGGATGACCGCGTTGAGCGCACGCTTCCGCTGCTGGATCCGCTCGGTGAGCGATTCCCGCGACAGCTTCGTGTAGTGCAGCGGCGTCGTCAGCTCCTGCTCTGCGATGTTCACCAAGTCATGCTCCCTGTTGCAAACGCGACGGGCCCGCAGGTAATCCCCGCGGGCCCGGTGCTCTTCGTACCGATGTGCGGAACTCTACGCGGTGAAGGAGCTACCGCAGCCGCAGCCGCCGCTGGCATTCGGGTTCTTGAATGTGAACCCCGAACCCATCATGGTCGTGACGTAGTCGATCTCAACGCCGTCCAGGTACTGGCCGCTGAACGGATCGACGAACAGACGAATGCCATTGGAGACGAGAATGTCGTCGTCATCCTGTGATTCGTCCTCGATATTGAGGCCGTATTGGAAACCCGAGCATCCGCCCGGCAATACTGCCACACGCAGACCCGCGATCGCTTCCGCCGCGCCCTGCTCTTCAATGAACTTCCGGACTTCGTCCGCTGCTGTCGAAGTGACCGTGATGGTCATCTTGCTTCCTCCTGATGAGTGCTCCACCGGCACGGGTAATGAATACCCTGCGCCGCCCGTGGAGTTTCCCCTTGTACCTATGGCGTGACGTTATTTACAGCCGCCCGTAGTGTCAAGCTGGAGAATGCGATCAGCGACCTCCGTCAGGTCGGCCGCAACTTCCCCTGGAAACCCTGTGGCCTCCCGCTCGCCATACCCCGTCCGGACGAGGATTCCCCGGCCGCCGAACGCAGCCGCGGGTTCGACGTCCGACCGGCGGTCCCCCACGTACACACTCGAGGACAGGTCGATGCCCAGCTCCGCTGCGGCGGTGCGGTACAGCAGCGTACCAGGCTTCCGGCACGCGCACGCGGAGATCGATGGGTGGTGAGGACAGTGATACACGCCGTCCAGGGCCACCCCCTCGCCTGCTAGAAGCGTCACAACTCTCGCGGCGACGAGATCATACTCCGCTTCCGTGAAATAGCCCCGCGCGATGCCAGACTGGTTCGTCACCACCACGACCGCGTACCCCGCTGCCTGGAACGCGCGCAATGCGGCGGCCGCGCCAGACAGTAGCGTGACCCCAGCGGGGTCCGAGAGGTATTCCCGCTCGACGATGATCGTGCCATCCCGATCCGCGAACAGCGCCGGCCGCCTCATGCGTCCCCGCCGGGCTGCCTCGATGCCGCCCCCACGAGGGCCGCGAGCAACGCTGCCTCTTCGGTCACCGACACCGTGCGCAGATCCACCAGGACTGCATCGTTCTCGATACGTGCGACGACGGGTGGACGCTGCGTCCGCAGTCGCCGCTCGAACGCGGCTGCACTCAGCCCGCGCGGTCGGACGCGCACGAGCATCGTGGCGAGCTGCGTGCCCGGCGAGGCGCCGCCCCCGACTGCCGAATGCCCATCCGCGATCGATACGTCGATGCCTGCGCCTGCGCCGATTCCCTCGCCGCGCAGGCGATCGACGAAGCAGGCGGCACGGCGTTCGATCTCGGACACGGTCATGGTGAGCATGCGCAACGTCGGGATTTCGTGGCGCGCGCGCTCGGGGTCGAGGTGCAGGATGAGTGTCGCTTCCAGCGCCGCCAGGGTGACCTTGTCCACGCGCAGTGCACGGCACAGTGGATTGCGGCGCAGCCGCGCAATGATGTCTGGCGATCCCAGCAGGATCCCCGACTGTGGACCGCCCAGAAGCTTGTCACCGCTTACCGTCACGACCGTCGCCCCTGATGCAATCGCGTCGCGGGCCGTCGGCTCATTCGCCATGCCGAGCGAGGCAGCATGGTCCAGCAGGCCCGACCCGAGGTCGTAGAGGAAAGGCACGCCCGCGGTAGCAGCGATACCGACCAGTTCGTCGGTTGACACCTCTGCGACGTAGCCCGCCTGCAGGAAATTCGAACGATGCACTTTCAGGAGTGCACCGGTGCGAGGGCCGATCGCATCGGAGTAGTCGTGTGCATGCGTCCGATTCGTCGATCCCACTTCAGTCAGACGAGCACCGCTCCTCGCCATGATCTCGGGAACGCGGAACGACCCGCCGATTTCGACGAGCTCACCGCGCGAAACGATGGCGTGCTTCCCTCGCGCGAATGTATTCAGTGCGAGCACGAGCGCGGCAGCGTTGTTGTTGACGACCAATGCATCGCCCGCCCCGGTGAGCTCCCGTAGCAGCCGAGCGCAGTGATCGTAGCGCGAGCCGCGATGTCCGGCACCGAGATCGTATTCGAGGGTGGTGTATCCGCTGGCCGCGCGCTGGATCGCTGCGATCGCCGCATCGGCCAGCGGAGCGCGGCCGAGGTTGGTGTGCAGTACTACGCCCGTCGCGTTGATCGTTCCGATGAGAGTCGAGGTGCGCAGCGCGTCGAGATCGGCCGCAACGCGCTCTGCATACCACACCGCGTCGTGTTCCGACGGGTCCAGCCGCACCTCCTCCAGCATACGCTGGATGGCGGTGACGACAAGCGTCCGAGGTGTGCGGCTGAGGAGATCCGCGAAGGCGGCGTTCGCCAGCAGCCGCTCGACGGATGGGATGCTCCGCCGCGGATCCACGTCAGCGAGGCGTCGGCTTTGCGACGAACTCCACGCTGCCACCGCCCACCAGACCGTTCACATTGCGAACGTCTGTCACCGTCACCCTGTATCGCGCACCCGCGACGAGTGGCGTTCCGACGGTGAGGACGACCTCACGATCCGGCAGCGAAACCGTGTCCGCAGCCAGACGGCCCGGCTGCGCGCGACCCGCCGGCGGCCGGGGTCGCGGCGGCACCGCGACGGCCGCGGTGGTGTCTCGCATGGCCGCAGCGCCCGTGTCCCGCACTGCCGCGGGTGTTGCGGGGGGTGCGGACGAAACCTGCGTCCGCTGCCAGATGTTCTTCAACTGCGTGATGACCGTACCGCCATGCGAAACACTGTCGGCAGCGCGCACGAGCGCGACCGACTGTGATGTCAGGCCATTCTCCGGATCAATGGGATCCTCGAACGTGAGCAATACATGTGTAGAATCCTGCGCTTCCGCCCGCACGAGCCGCGGCGGCGTGGTATCCATGGGCAGTACAATGAATACTGCATCGATGGTGTCATTCGCGCTGAGCGCTACCTGCCGGCTCGCCGACGACGGTTCACTGCTGTCCAGCCGGCGGTTCCTGTTGAGATCGCCAAACGCGCGCACGTCATACACACCGGCGGGCACGCTGCGCAGCGCAAAGAAACCGCCAGTGTCGGCGCTTACCGTGTAGACCGCGGAGTCACCACGCCGAATGGCCTCGATGGCGCCGTCCGCAGCGCGGGAGCGGCCTGTGAGTCGATCCATGATGAGGCCTGCAAACGCGGTATTCTGGATTGGCGGTCCAGTCGAGAAAATGATCTCGACGGGCTCCTTGCGCGCGTTCCCGAAGCGATCGGTCACACCGGGTTGCAGGATCACACGATAGACCTGGTCGGCTGCCCATCCGCCGTCGACGGATACCTCGATGCGTTCACCCTTGCGGTCGACATGCACCTTGCCGCGGGGCTGCGGCGAGACCGCGATGGATGCTTCATTCACGCCGCGCTCCGCGAGCGTCTCGTCGAATGTCAGTGTGAGCGGCATGCCGAGGTCCGTAACGATCGCAAGCGCGGCCGGGCTCGACGACACAAGGCGGGGCGGCGTACGGTCCTGGTCGCCGCCCGGCGGAGAAAACGGCTTGGCGCACGCGCCCGCCAATGCGACGGCGGTAGCAGCCGCGACGAGTGCAGTCGCTCGAATCGAAGCGTTCATGTTCATCAGCCCAGTGCCGCCAGCTTGGTTGAAAGGCGATCACGCTGGTCGCGGAAGTTTTCCGCTTTCTCGCGTTCCCGTTCGATCACGTCCTCGGGCGCACGCGCCGTGAACTGCTCGTTACCGAGTTTTGCCTCAGTGCCGCGCAGCATTCCGCCGAGACGCTCCAGTTCCTTCTGCAGACGTTCACGTTCCTGCGCGAGGTCGATGATATCGGCCAGCGGAATGAACAGCTCGGCCCCGCCACGCAGCACGGCGTGCGCGCCTGCGGCACCCGCCACCACCGGCGCGTCATGCTCGATCCCGCCAACCCTCGCCATCCGACGCAGTGCGCGCTCTTCCGCGCGCAGGGCAGTGCCGAGGTTGTGGTGCACATCACGCAGGTGAATCGAAATGGGCGTGCCCGGCGCCACATTGTATTCCGCGCGCAGTGTCCTGATCTCACCGATCAGTTCCATGAGTGCGCTCATCTGCGCATCCGCGGCGTCATCGCGGCGTATACCACTAAGCGGCCATGACGCGATCATGATGGACGCGGGTGCGTCCACGCCTTGTACACGAGGCAGCCTGCGCCACAACGCATCCGTGATGAACGGCATCACCGGATGCAGCAGGCGCAGGATCCCGTCCAATGCGGCGACGAGTGTTGCCTCTGCCGCCTCGCGGCTCGCGACATCGGTACCCTCCTGCAGCCGTGGCTTCAGCAGCTCCAGATACCAGTCCGCCAGTTCGCCCCAGAAGAAGTGGTAACCCGCTGCGGCCGCTTCATGGAATCGGAAACTTTCCAGATGGCGGGTGACTTCTTCCGTCGCTGCATCCAGGCGCGACAGGATCCACCGGTCCGCGAGCTCGAGCGTATCCTGCACTTCACTCACCGATTTCACTTCGTCCGACTGGATGTTCATCAGCGCGAAGCGACCAGCGTTCCACACCTTGTTGGCGAAATTGCGGCCAACCGAGAACGTCGCCTCGAGATTCGCGGGGTCCATGTAGACGTCCGTGCCGAGACCGGACCCTGCAACAACCGTGTACCGCAGCGCATCAGCGCCGTACAGGTTAACCACTTCAAGCGGATCGATGCCGTTGCCCAGAGACTTCGACATCTTCCGACCCTGCGTATCGCGCACCGTGCCCGTGAGGTAGACATCGCGGAACGGCAGTTCGCCCATGAATTCGAACCCGGCCATGATCATGCGCGCAACCCAGAAGAACAGGATTTCCGGCGCGGTGACCAGCGTATTCGTCGGATAGAACGCCTTGAGGTCGCGCGTGTCCTGCGGCCAGCCGAGCGTCGAGAACGGCCACAGCCACGACGAGAACCACGTGTCGAGCACGTCCGGGTCCTGCGTGAGCGACGCGCCTCCGCACTTCGGGCATGACGTGGGGTCCTCTCTGGCGACGATGGTCTCACCGCACTCGGCATTGCCGCAATACCACACCGGGATCCGATGTCCCCACCAGAGCTGCCGTGAGATGCACCAATCGCGAATGTTCTCCAGCCAGTTGTCGTACACCTTCGTCCAGCGGTCCGGCGTAAAGCGTACGTCGCCATTGCGCGATGCAGCGAGCGCGGGCTCCGCCAGCGGCTTCATCTTCACGAACCACTGCTCCGAGAGCCGCGGCTCGACGATGGTGTCGCAACGGTAGCAATGCGGAACGGAATGCGTATGATCGACGACCTGATCGAGCAGGCCGGCCGCCTCGAAATCCTTCACGACCCGCTTGCGCGCATCGAAACGATCGAGTCCCTGATAGACGGCAGGAACGTTCCTGTTGAGATGCGCATCCGGCGTCAGGATGTCGATGGCTGCGATGTTCTGTCGCCTCGCCATCTCGAAATCGTTCGGATCATGCGCGGGCGTGATCTTTACGGCGCCCGTTCCGAACTCCGGATCCACGAACGTATCCGCGACGATCGGGATGGTGCGGTCAGTGAGTGGCAGTGCAACCTCTCGCCCTACGATCGCGCGATAACGCTCGTCATCAGGATGTACAGCGACCGCCGTATCACCGAGCATAGTCTCCGGCCGCGTTGTCGCGACCACGAGATACGCGCGACCATCGGGCAGCCGCGGCAGACCTGCGGGCGCATCACCGACGATCGGGTAGCGAAGATGGTACAACCTGCCATTCGTCTCTTCCGGCTCAGCCTCCTCGTCCGAAAGCGCCGTGAGGCAGCGAGGGCACCAGTTGATGATGTAGTTGCCGCGATAGATGAGCCCCTTCTCGTACAGGCGCACGAAGACTTCGCGTACGGCTGTCGAGAGATCTGGCTCAAGGGTGAACCGTGTGCGGCTCCAGTCACATGAGCAGCCGATCGCGCGCAACTGTTGCAGAATCGTCGAACCGGTCTCGTCAACGAACGTCCACACCCGATCGACGAAAGCGTCACGCCCCAGGTCGTCCCGCGTCTTGCCTTCCGTCGCAATCAGCCGCTCGACAACATTCTGCGTGGCAATGCCGGCGTGGTCGGTACCGGGCAGGTACAGTGCTTCCCTCCCCTGCATCCGCTGCCAGCGCGTCAACACATCCTGCAGGGTGTTGTTCAGACCGTGACCCATGTGCAGCACCGCCGTCACGTTCGGGGGCGGGATCACGATCACATAGGGATCGGCACCATCCTGGATGACGCGCTCGGCGTCCGCGCGGAAATAGCCATTCTCTTCCCAATCGCGGAAAAGCGGCGCCTCGATCAGACCGGGTTCGTATTGCGGGGACAGCGGTTCCGACATGCTCACTCTTTGTCAGCGGATAATCCGGGTAGCTTAGCGGGAATCTCGCAGGGCCGTCAACCGCGGACGGCGCACCAGCACCTTCAAAAAAGCGAGCGGAGGACGCGTCATGCGACCTCCGCTCCGGTTCCGCCGCGTTCCAACGCGTGCCCGCGGACTTCTACTCGTCCGCCCGGCTCAGCGCCTCGGCTTTCATTTCCGCCGAGTCGTCCCTCTGTGCCGGATCGGTATCCGGCGACTGGCGCCTTCGACCCATGCCGACACCGACGCCGTACCAATGTGTCTCCGTCAGGGACGGATCCCCGTTCGCAAAGCGCTGGCGCGTCCGCGACAGCTGGTTCTCCAGCGCCTCGATGTCAAGACGATTCACCACCGTCGTCACGCCCTCGACACCCTGTGTCACTTCCACCGCACGACGCGCGGCCATCCAGTCCGCGGCCGTCCCACTCAACTCGATCACGCCGGGCGCCACCGCCGCCACGTCGATCGCCGAGCCGCCCGCGTGCGAATCACCACGCAATGCATCCACAACGGCGTCCTCGAGCGCGGCGCCCGGGTACTCCGGGCGATCACCCCACTTGTGACGCATTTTCCAGAGAAGGAATGCCGCCCCGCCGACGGCGAGGCCGACACCGGCCGCCCCCAGCAGCCGTGTCCTGTCCGATCGCTTCATGACTTCTACTCCCGCTTCAGGTTCCGCACGCTCAAGAGGCAAGACGCGCACCATTGCGAGCAGGCTTCGGGTAGCCACGGCCGGGTCCCCGATCCACCCGGAGAGGAATTTGCTTGATCCCATCCCTGACCGCGGTTAATTTGCTGTTCCCCCGCGAGATACTGCACTTCCACGCCCGTTCTCCAGAAGCCTGGGGTGGCGCCGCGTGTCGAATTCAACCTGCGAGGAAGCAGCGTTTTGAGCACGAGGCCGACATGACCATGAGCCCGGCCGCATCTGCGGTCGCACTGTTGAAGCGCCCGGTCTTCGGGCGCACGACGGCTCCATCCGCACTGCCCGACCTCCGGCGTCTCCTTGCAGGCACCGATTCAGTCGTCTGTCTGACGGACCGCGTTGGCTTCATCAGCGCCATTACACCCAATGCGGTAACAGTGCTGGGTGCGGCGTGCGATCGTGCGCCTGAGCTCCATCTCCGCCTCGCCGACGTGATCCTCCCCGAAGATCCCGCCGCGTTCGAAACCAGGATCACGGCGATTCTGGCCGGTACCGGCGATGCTGAGCCCTTCCGCGTCAGGTGCAGGTCCTTCGCCAATGCCCACCGCTGGTTCGAGGTGAGCACCCACGGCATGTTTGACACGCCCGACGTCGGAGCCATGGTGGTCGAGCTTCGGGATGTCACCTCGTGTGCCGAACAGGACGCACTCAATACGGTCATCTCGTCGGCGTTCCGAGAGTCGCCTGACAGCGTCATGGTGACCGATGCCGCGGGCATCATCCAGTGGGTGAATGCGTCATTCGAGCGTGCGACGGGCTACATCGCTGAGCACGCCATCGGGCGTAGCCCCTCCATCCTGAAGTCCGGTCGCCATCGACCGGACTTTTTTGCGGCGATGTGGGAAGCGCTGTCAGCCGGGCGTCCCTTCTCTGCCGAAATGATGAATCGACGGCGAGACGGCGCCACCTATCACGAGGACGTGACCATCACACCGGTCCGCGACAGCGCTGGTGTCGTAACACACTTCGTGAGTGTGGCGAGGGACATCACGGATCGGAAGGCGCTCGAGGTTCATCTCGAGGACCGCGCTTATTTTGATGTGTTGACGGGCGTCGCGAATCAGCGACTTCTGCGTGAAAGGTCGAAGCAGATTCTCGCACTGGCGCGTCGCCACGACAAGACTGCAGCGCTCCTGCACATCGACATCAACCGACTCCGCTCCCTTAACCAGGCGCACGGCCGCGACGTCGGCGATGCGATCCTGCGTTCGATCGCGGACCGGCTCAAGCAGGGGCTGCGCGAAAGCGATACACTCGCCCGTCTCCCCGGCGACGAGTTCCTCGTCCTCCTGAGCGAAGTGGCGGAAGAGGAGTCTGCTGCGCGCGTCGTACGTCGCCTGAAAGATTCACTCTGTCAGCCGTACCGCATTGCCGAGCGGACGCTGACGGTCGAGGCGCATATCGGCGTAGCGTTGTATCCGCAGGATGCAACGACGTTCGATGAGCTGACCGAGTGCGCTGAGCTGGCCATGTCACGCGCGAGGCATACGACGACACCGTTCGAATTCTACAGCCGCGAGCTCAGCGAGCTGACGCAACACAAGCTGTCCTTGGAGGACGACCTTGGCTGGGCGTGGGATCACGACCAATTCGTTCTGCACTACCAGCCGATCCTGGCGACGGGCAGCCGCGAGGTCGTGGGCGCCGAAGCCCTCGCACGGGGCGCCATAATCGGCATGGAGGCGCTTGCTCGCTGGCCCCACCTCGAGCGAGGTATGATGTCGCCCGCGTACTTCATTCCGCTCGCCGAACGCACCGGTCGCATCGTCGCACTCGACAGATGGGCGATCGCGACCGCGGTCAAGCAGGCGGCCGCATGGGCACCGCAGGGATGGGGTGGGTGGGTTTCCGTCAACTTGTCCGCGCGCTCACTGCATGACGCCGAGTTACCCGACTATATCCAGCGCACGCTGGCATCGAAGGGACTCGCGCCGGACCGGCTCGTCGTCGAGATCACTGAAAGCGCAGCCATGCGCGACCCCGCGGCGACAGCCGAGGTTCTGCGCGCGCTCAAGGACATCGGCGTGACCATTGCCGTCGACGACTTCGGCATTGGCCACTCATCACTGGCGTACCTGAAGCACTTCCCTGTCGACCTGCTCAAGCTGGACGCGAGCTTCATCCAGGACCTTGGCACGGACACGAAAGACGAGCAGCTGCTGGAGATCATGATCGGACTCGCGCACCGCATCGGCGCACGCGTTGTCGCGGAAGGTGTGGAAAAGCAGTCGCAACTCGACTGGCTCACTGCGTCCGGCTGCGATTTCATACAGGGGTACCTGCTCGGACGGCCAACCGCGCCGGACGCGATCACACCCGCACAGATCGCTGCGGCAGGCTGACGCTATTGCCCTATTGTGGACGCCCGTGCACTGTCGCGCTGCGCATCCTTGCGCGCGCGCATCGCTTTCACGCGTGACTCAAAGGTCTGCTCCGTTTCGACTCGCTTCGCCTGCGCATTCGCTTCCGCGAAGCTGCGCAGGCGCCCTGCGGTCTCTTCGCGGCGGCCGGTCGGTCCCGAGAACGCGAATGGCATTGGGATCGTGATACTGCCGAGATGGATCTGACCCGGTGACACGCCCCAGCGCTCCCCGTTCTTTCCCTTCTTCGTCCAGTCGGTCGCACGCTCCGCATCCGCGATCGCGCCCGCCACGGAATCGTTGTACTCCTTCATCCCCGCGTACATCCTCGCGGCGGCAGCCTCCTGCGGTGTCACTGCAGAAGGAATCGCTCCAGGCCTGGCCGGTACGAGTGACGGACTGATGCCCGTTCGCAGCAAGCGCTCCGCGGCGTTTCGGGGAGGCGGGACCTTCGATGATGTCGTTGGTTCTGCGATCGCTGCGCCGGGCGGCGGTATGTCGCGCGGAATCTCGTTTGGCTGCACCAGGCCGGGCGACGCAACCACGTCCGCCTGCGCGGCCGGCATCGCAATAGGCGGTGTCCTACGTTCGACTTGAGGATCCTGAGGAGTGATCGGCTCGATGTCAGGCGTGTGGATCGGCGGTGGCGTCGGTTCGGGGATTGCGTCGAGCTGGAAGACCTGGAAGACCGGACCGTCATCATCATTCGACGTGACAGGCTTCCAGACCCACTGCCTGATTCCGACGATCAGCAGGATGTGTACGACGACGGAAAGAATGATCGAAGACGATCGCGATGCGCGCGACTCCGCCGGGAGCTGCAGCGATGTATGCAGGGCGCGACCTTCATGTGTCTCGCGCGGGGGCGGCACGGGCTCGGCGGGTGTCACTGTCAGTACTAAACCGCCCCGCCCGCGCTGTTCCGGATCAGATCAGCCGACCCAGGCGCTCGGCGGCCTCCTGCAGTCGGGCAGCCGGCTGTGTCAATGCCGCTCGGAAGTACCCCTCCCCTCCCGCACCAAGTGCAGCACCCGGCATAATGACGACACCCTGCTCGAGCAGCGCGCGCCGAGCGAACGGCTCTGACGGCTGGCCACCCGGCGTCGGCACCCACAGATACATCGTCGCCTCCGGCACGGTCACGTCGAATCCCTGTGCTGTGAGCGAGGCACTGAGCGCATCGCGACGCTCGCGGAACGCAGCGATGTTGGCAGGCACCCACGCGTCATACGTGGACAGCGCAGCCACACCTGCTGCCTGCACCGCCATGAACTGGCCGGTATCGACGAACGACTTCACACGCGACAGCGCAGCGATCGCACCGGCGTTGCCGGCCGCCCATCCCAGACGCCAACCGGTCATGTTGTACGTTTTCGAGAACGAATGGAATTCGACTGCAATGTCCATGGCTCCGTCGATCTCGAAGATGCTCGGCGGTCGATAGCCCTCGAATGCGAATTCGCTGTACGCGTTGTCGTACGCAAGAAGGATCGAGTTCTCGGTGCAGAAGCGGACGGCTTCCTCGAGATATGCGCGGGGTGCGATCGCCGCAGTCGGATTGTTCGGATAGTTGAGGTACAGAATGCGCGCGCGCTTCACGACGTCCGCCGGGATCTCGTCGAGCGGAATGAGGAAATCGTTTTCGGCGCGCAGTGGTACGAGATGCGGTTGTCCGCCGGCGAGCAGCGTCCCGCCGATGTAGGGTTGGTAGCCGGGATCCGGGAGGATGGTCGCGTCACCCGCACCGACGTAGGCGAATGCAGCGTGCGCGATGCCTTCCTTCGAGCCGACCAGCGGCAGCAGTTCCTTGTACGGGTCGATCGCCGCACCGAACCGTTTGAGCATCCATGCACTGACGGCCTCGCGGTACGCGGGCAGCCCGAGCTGAAACGGGTACCGGCTCATAGGCGTCCGTGCGGCTGCGTCCTGCAGCGCCGCAACTGCGGAGGGCGGTGGCGCCAGGTCGGCGTCGCCCGCACCGAGATCGATGACATCCACGCCCCGTGCCGCAAGCTCGCGCTTCAGTTGTGGCACATCGGCAAGCGGGTACGCCGGGAAATTGTCGAAGCGTGCGGCGAGCCGCAGGGCGGTAGCGGTGTTCACAATGCGCCTGGCGTTGTGGTCGTTGCGGTCGCTATGGGCAGAGCGCCGGTGTCGAGCCGGACGGGATTCACGACGGTATCAACACCAACCAACTCGACCTCCACCGTGTCGCCTGCGTTGAGCGGACTCACACCGGCGGGCGAACCGGTCGCGATCACATCGCCAGGCTCGAGCGTCATGACCCTCGAGATGTACGCGATCAATGCAGGAAAATCGAACACCATCTCCGACGCAGTGCCTCGCTGGCGCTCCTCGCCGTTTACGCGGCACACGATCTCGAGGCCTCGCCAGTCACCGTCCGGCGCATCGCCGGATCGGCCGATCGGGCAGAACGTGTCGTATCCCTTGGCGCGATTGAACTGCACGTCGAGCTTCTGCAGGTCGCGCGCGGTGACGTCGTTGAGCGGCGCGAACCCCGCCACGCACGTCATTGCTTCATCAACGGAAACGTGTCGAGCGTGACGCCCGATGACCAGCGCGATCTCCGCTTCGTGTTCGACCTGCTGCGAATCGGGCGGCAACAGGATCGGTGCGCCCGAGCGAATCACCGAGGACGGTGGCTTCAGGAAGAGCAGCGGTCGGACGGGCACATCATTGCCCATCTCCCGCGCATGGGCGGCGTAGTTGCGCCCTACACATACGATTTTACCAGGATTCATGGCCGAACATTACGAATCGTCGTGCTGCCCGGCAACGGATGCATGGTCCGCGTAGAAGGATCGCAGCTCGACGAGCATCTCCTGCCACGACCCCTTGTGGACGGGCGTGGGCGGTAGCGAATCGAGGAAATAGCGCCCATAGCTCTTCTCGAACACCCGCCGGTCGAGAATCACGCACGCGCCGCGGTCGAGCCGGGTGCGGATCAACCGGCCGAACCCCTGTTTCAGCCGCAGTGCGGCATGCGGAAGCATGAATTCGCGAAAACTGTTGCCGCCGTTCTCATCGATCGCCTCCAACCTCGCTGCCGTCAACGGCTCGGTCGGCACCTTGAAGGGCAACTTCACGATGATGAGGCCGCGCAGCGGATCGCCGGGTACATCGACGCCCTCCCAGAAGCTCGCAACGCCCAGCAGGATTCCCCGGCCCGACGCCGTGAACCGGTTGAGCAGCTGCGTCCTCGGACCCTCGCCCTGGATGAACAGAGGCCAGCGCGTGTCGGCACCGCGGCGGCGCAGCTCGGCGGCAACCGCACGCAGCGAACGATACGACGTGAACAGCACGAACAGGCCGCCATCCGTCACGCGCGCCAGGTCCTCGGTCACACGAGCAACGCTGGCGTCGAACGTGTGATCGTTTCCACCACGCGGCTCCGGCAGGTCGGTAGGCAGCATCACGACGGTCTGCGTTGAGAAGTCGAATGGCGACGGGTGAACGCTCTCGCTGACGCGCAGGCCGGCATCAATGCCGAGACGTCGTCGCAGGAAACCAAATCCGTCACGCGTGGCGAGCGTTGCAGACGTCAGCGTGATACTGGCGAGCGGATCGAACAGCGCGTCACGCATGACGCTCGCGAGGTCGATGGGTGCCGCATTCACTGCGATATTGCTGCGCATGCGATCACCGCCCCGTCGTTCGATCCAGCGCACGAGCGGGTACGGATCACGCCCTGGCGTGAATGCGATGCGCAGCGATTCTGCATGACCGCGCAGCCGCGACTCCGCGCCGCTCATCTCGACGAGTTGCTCCGTCATCGCCTCGGCCCAGCGCCGGTCTGTATTGACGACTTCGCGAACCTTCGCAAGGCCGCGACCCAGCTCGTCGAGAACCAGCACCAGGCCTTCGAACTGCGGTGTGATGTTCTCGATCCATTCGGGATCACCGGTAAAGTCGTCGGCCAGCCGGACCACGCCGTCTTCGGAACGCAGGGTGAGCTCCTCGAGACGATGAAAAAGTTCGCCCGCCAGTTCCCTGCCTCGTTCGGCGCGAGGGCGCAGGACGGTCTGCACGGTCTTCAGTGCGTCCGCGCGCAGCAGGTCGTCGGACCCGGTGCGCAGCCGTGCCTCGAGCGCGGGCAGCAACCCCTTGCCGCGCCGCTCCAGCCTCGCCAGCACGCGCAGGAGGCCACGCCGCGTGACGGATGCACCGAGGTGGGCCGTGGCAGCGTCCTCCAGGTTGTGCGCTTCGTCGAGCACGAGTCGCCGGTACGGCGGGAGCACCGCTGCAGCCGTGTAGTTCTGCTGCGCCTTCCGGACCGCGATGTCGCTGAACAGAAGGTGGTGATTGACGACCAGGATATCCGCACTTGTGGCGTCGCGGCGCGCGCGCTGGTAGAAGCACGCCTCGAAGTGTGGACACTTCGCGCGCAGGCAGACATCCGAATCACTGACGACCTCGTCCCACACCTCCGCGCTCGGCTCGAACGGCAGATCCTGAAGCGAGCCGTCGCGCGTACTTTCGATCCACGACAGAAGTGCGTTGACCTCGATGCTCTGCGAACTCTCGAACAGTGTGTCACTGCTGACGGCAGCAAGACGCGCGCGACGGATCGAGATGTAGTTGTTGCGTCCCTTGACCAGCGCGAAACGGAACGGCTCACCCAGTGCGCGACGCAGGAACGGCAGGTCCTTGGTGACCAGCTGCTCCTGCAGGTTGATCGTATTGGTCGAGATGACCGTGCGCTCGCGGTTGAGTAGCGCCCACTTGATGGCAGGCAGCAGGTAGGCGACGGATTTGCCGGTACCCGTGCCGGCCTCGGCGATGCCGACACCGCCGTCGTTGTAGATGCGCCCAATCGCCCTCGCCATGTCGCGCTGCGACGGTCGGTCCTCGTACGCCGGGTGCGCTACACTGATCGGCCCGCCCGGACCGAGCAATGCATCGATCTCGCCTTCGTCGAGGAACTTCAGCTCCTCCTCCGCGATGGGCGATACGACCACGTAGAGCTCAGTCGCGTCATTGTCGACAATGGCGAGGCCGATGCCATTGGCATACAGCTGCGCGGCGACCGCGAGGTCTGCGTCGGACGGCGTGAGGTCACCCGAGGGATGGTTGTGCAGGAGCATCGATCCGGACGGGAGGCCGCGCGCTGCAGCAAGCACGGCGCTGCGATGACCGCGCGCGACCACGCGCGGTGCGGTGATCAGACCGTGCTCGTCCACATCGGCGGCGAAACAGACCTCATTGCCGCGCGCGCCAAGGATTTCTTCGCGCATGAGTGCGGCGGCGTCGGCAGCGAGCTCGAAGCTGACACTCACGTCTTCAGTGTCTTTTTCTTTGCAGCCGGGAAAAGCACGTTGTTCAGGATGAGCCGGTACCCTGGCGAGTGCGGGTGCAGGCTGAGGTCCGTCTTGGCGTCGCCAACCTGGTGCTGCGGATCCTCCGGATCATGCCCGCCGAGGAACGTCCACGTACCCTTCCCGAAGTTGCCGTGGATGTACTTCACCCACGCCGTCCCCGGCTCCTCCGCAAGCAGCGTCACGCCCGGCTTGATGCGATCGCGACGGAAACTCGTCGTAAGACCAAAGTAGTCGGGTATCACGCTCTCGTGGTTCTGCACGAGCATGCTCGGCACCGGGTCGAATTTCGGGCTGAACTCGAACAGCTGATACGCACCCAGCGGCTGGCGCCATGGTGTGTTCACCTGGTGGCCGTCGATATCACTGAAGGAATTCACGCCGGGGTTGAGCTGGAGTTCCGCGTCGCGGAACGCCAGCGTGCGATCCCACTGCAGCTTCTTCGACGCAGCGGGATCGATGCCGGTGCCGTCACTGAACGCCGCCGCGATGTCGACGCCTACTGCCGCAAGCGCGAGTTCGAGCGTCTCCGTGGCAGTGCACATTGCGAACAGGAATCCACCATCTGCAACGAAGCGGCGCATCTCCTCCGCCACCGCCTTCTTCAGTGCAGGCACATTCGGCTGCCCAAACTTCTTCGCGACCGCGTCGTTCTGACGCATCGCTTCCGCGAGCCACGGCGCACCGGCATAGTTGATGTAGAACTTCGAGTACTGACCGGTGAAGTCCTCGTGGTGCAGGTGAAGCCAATCGTACTCCTTGAGACGGCCCTGCATCACCTCCGGGTCCCATACCTTGTCATACGGGATCTCGGCATACTCCAGCGCCATCGTCACCGCGTCATCCCACGGGTTCACGTTACTCGGTGTGTATACCGCGATCTTCGGCGCCTTCTCGAGCATGACGGTTTCCATGTTCGCCTGCTCGATCGTCTGATGCAGCTGTGCGAGGTCGCCGGCCGTGATCGTATTGACCGTCACGCCGCGCAGTGCAGCTTCCCGCCGTACATCAGGCCGGTCCGGCAGCACAAAAGAGCCCGACCGGTAGTTGAGCAGCCACTCCGCCGTCATACCGTGGTCGATGACCCAGAACGTGAGACCGTACGCCTTCAGATGATTGGTCTGTTCCTTGTCCATCGGCACGACCAGCGACTGCGCCCGCGCAGACACCGGCACGAGCACGAGCCCGCACAGGAACAAGATCGTGGAGTACTTCGCGACCAGCCGTCGCATACTGCCTTTCCTGTCCGGCACGGTTGTCACCGCCCGGGCACGCGTCCCATGACGCGATCGAGTTCGCGGCGCGCCTGCGGTAGCAAGGCACTGCGCGGATAATCCAGAATCAACGTTTCCAGCAGTGTGCGCGCTTCCGCGGTACTGCCGCGGCTCATGACGGACTGCGCGAGTGACAGCAGCGCTGCGGGTGCTACACTGCTCTGCGGGTACTGTGCGACGATCTCGCGACGCGCGTGCTCCGCCTGCTGCGCGAGGCCGGACCGGTCCGCGATCGTTGCCGCGTAATCGAGCAGAACTGCGCGTTCGGGCGGTTGCAGCGCGCGCGAGTCTTCGGCCAGAAGCCGGACTGCGCCCGCAGCGTCATCCGCTACGATGGCGAGTGCGCGACCGATCAGTTCGCCGCCCGCTTCGGACAGACGCAAAATCACCGTAGCGAGCGTCAGTGTGGCAGTTGCCTCCGCACCGGTGAGCTGCGGGGCAGCGTTGATCAGCTCATCCCTCGCCGCTTCCACCTTCCCCTGCCGCAGGAAGATGCGGCCGCGCGTCGCACCCGATCGCGCGCCGCGCACACCGAGCACCGCCTTCAACGCACCATCCAGATTACCCCGGTCGAGCATCGCGGTGCCGACACGGCTCGCCGCTTCATCGATCTCCGGCGCGCGCGGATACTCCTCACGCAGGACCATCAGCTCGTCGAGTGCGCGCTCTACATCACCGCGCGATGCGCCCAGCTGAATGCGCGCTGCAAGCGCCTGTCGCCGTTGGGCGGAACCGGGGGCTGCCGCCTTCTCCAGATCCGAATAGATCTTCGCCGCCCTGGCCGTGTCACCCGCCTCGAGAGCGATCTGCGCATACCGCGCATGCAGCGCCATGCGTCTCGCCGTGTCGGTATCGATGCGCATCGCCTCGCCATACGCCCAGTACGCGAGCTTGGTCATGTGACCCGCGTCGGCACGACGGCCCACGTCCGTCAGGTAGTTCGCGCGCTCCTCCGTCGGCAGCTCGCGATAGACCTGTCGAGCCAGTTGCTCGGCTTCGACAACCAGGCCGGCAT
Source organism: Longimicrobiales bacterium (assembly GCA_038257485.1). GTDB lineage: Bacteria > Gemmatimonadota > Gemmatimonadetes > Longimicrobiales > RSA9 > DASUXU01. The sequence continues at coordinate 23,709 of JBBSJG010000004.1, forward strand.
CGAGCGCAATCTGCGACGCCGAACGCCTGCGGTTCGTTGTACTCGGATCCCGCCGAAGCAGCATGACGAGCTTCGGAATAGCAGCAACACCGCCATCGGGCAGCGCCTGCAGCCTGCGCTGGATCGGCAGGAACCCCTGACCGTCGCGACCGATGCCGGCGGACCATTCGACGACGGCGCGGTCGTAGTCGTGCGCTTCTGCGAGCGCGTCACCCAGCTCGAGCGCGAGTGCATCACCGCCGAGGCGTTTCCGACCCTGGTCCAACACCGCTGTCGCGCGTACGAGGTCGCCACGACTCCGGTATACGCGTGCGACCTCGCTGTATGGCGTTTCGACATCGGGCATGGCCGCGATCCATGCGTCACCGGCGAGGCGCAGGTCCTCGGGCCGGTTGACTGTCGCATACATGCGCACGCGCATCTGGTGGCCGATGACGGACAACCTGTCGATGGCGAGCAATCGATCGACGAACGGCTCGATCTGGGTGAGCTTCCCCTGCATCGTCAGCAGACGTTCGAGTACGATCAGGGATGACAGCGACGTGGGGCTGCGTGCGAGGACATCGCGCGCGAGGCGTTCCGCACCGGCCAGGTCGCCACGTGCTTCGAGTACTTCGGTCTGGCGGATGAGCGCGAGCTCGTCCACAGCGCCGGTGTTCGCGACTTGCGGCACGCGTGCGTGAACGACGGTGGGTGTCAATGCAGACACGATGAGCGACCCAGCGACGCACATGACGGACGCGGCGATGCCCAACCGTTGTGCAAGCGTACGCGCGTGCTGCATGCGCATGCGCTAGCGGCGGATGCTGTCGGCCGGCGCCTGACGGTTGAGCCGGTCGAAGTAATCGAGGATCAACTTGCGATAGGCGGGTGGCAGTGCGCGCAGTTCGGCGGGCGTGGGTGCGCGAAACCGCGTCGCATCGTCGAACAGGCGGGGATCGAGCGCGCCCGCCTGCGCCGGGCCCACAGATCCAGGCCGCTCCGCCACACGCTCCTGGCTGATCTCATCCTTCTCGAGCGAACGGCCGGCGTCGAGCATGCGATGGAACAGCTTCTCCTGTCGCGCGAGCGTCTGCGGCTGGAGTTGTCCCGACCGCATGTCAGCCGCGATGGCAGCCGCTTCCTTCGCCAGATCGTCAATGCTGCCGAGCAGTTTGTCGCGCCCGGCCGACTGCCGCACGTCCTCCAGCTGCTGCGCGATCTGCTGCTGGGATTCGCCCAGCTTGCGCACCTGCTCCGAGCGCGCGCCCGCGGACAGGTTCATCGGCAGGAGCGAACTGCCTTCGCCGTTCAATGAACCCTGCTTCTTCGCCATGTCGCTCATCTGCTGCATCATCTGCTGCGCGCCCGTCCCGCTCTCCGACTTCTGCACTTCCTGACTGTTCTTGAGCAGCGACAGCGCAAGCTTGTTCAGCGCATCAACGGTCTGTGCTGCTTCGTTCGACGGCATGTCACCCGTCGGCGTTGCCGACTGCAGTTTATCCTGTGTCTTCTGCATGCTCTGGTTCGCGCGGCTCAGCGAAGAACCGACGTCGCGATTCACCATGGCGGACCGGTCGCCGGTGTCCGCCAGGTTGCGACTGAGTTGTTGCAACCCCTGTTGCAGCGCGGCCTGCTCCGAGCGCATCGACTGAAGCGCATCCGCACTCTGCTGACCGCCCTGCTGTGCCCCGGGCTGGCCCGGCTGCGGCGAGCCCTGCTGCCCAGACGGCACGCCCTGCTGCCCGCTGCGGCCACCCGGCTGACCCTGCTGCCCGCCGTCCTTCTGACCCGCCTGCGACTGGCCACCCGCTCCGCCGCTGCGGCCCTGGTCGCCACTCTGCGGTTTGCCTCCCTGCTGCGGTGATTGACCCGGCTGCTTCTGCCCGCCCTGCTCATCCTGGCCCGGCTTCGGGAGCGATGGCTGAGGCAACGACGGTTGCTGCCCCTTCTCCATCTGGTCCTTCAATGCCTGCTGGCGTTGCGCGAGCGACAGCGCGTCCCGCGTCGCCTGCTGCATCGACTCCTCAACCTCGTCCTTCCAGCCCTGCACCATGTCGTTGCGGGCCTTGTCGAGCTGGGCTGCCGCATCATTCAGCGCGCGCGCTGCCTGTTTGCCAGACTCGGCGGACGATTCCGGCTTCTGCGCGGCGGCCTGTTGTGCTGCACGCGCCATCGATTCCTGCGCATCCTTCGCGAGATCGCCGGCCTTCCGTGTCTGCTCCGCGGGCCCGGCCTCGCCCTGTTTCGCGAGTTGCTCACGCAATGCGTCGATCTCCTTCGCCAGCGCGTCATTCTTGCGCGCGAGATCCGCCTGCTGCTTCGCGTTTGATGCCGGATCCATCTTCTGATCAGCCTGCGAGCCTGCGAGCGCATCCTGTTGACGCGCGAGTTCTTTCGACTCCTGCGACAGCCGGTTCATCTGCTGTTCGGCGGCGGCCTTCCGCATGAGGTCGAGACTGCGCTCCAGTTGCTCCTTCATCTGCTCCTGCTGCTGCGCCAACTGCTCCAGCGCGCGCTCGACAGCCTTCGGGTCGAGCTTCTCCAGCGCCTGCTTGAGCGCGTCCATCTGCTTACGCAGTTCCGGCGTCAACGCCTGGTCGTACAACTGCCGCAGCTCTGCCAGCCGCTTCTGCAGCTCGGCATCCTGCAGCCCGGCGTTTTCCATCGACTTCTGCAATGCATCCACCTTCGCACGCATCTCGTCGACGCTCTTCATCATCTGCTGCTGCTGTTCGAGGATCTTCTGTGCGGCTTGCGCTTCCTCGAACTGCATCCGCTGTCCGCTCTGCGTCGACGGGTCGTCGCCCTGACCGCTGCTCGCGCGACGGGTATTGCTGGCCGCGGTGCGACGTTCGGTGTTGCGCGTGTCCTCCTGCAGCTTCGCGGCCGCACGCGACAGCTCCGCATTCGCCTTCATCAGTGCGTCCGTCTGGTCCTTCGCGGCGTCGCGCAGCTCGTCCATACCCGGCAGACGGATCGCGTACGTGCGCGATTCCGCAACCTGGCCACGCGGCGAGTTGTCCCGCACGCGCACGAAGTATTTGAGTGTATCGCCCGCGGCGAGACCACGCGCGCTGGCATCGAGGATCGCGCGCACCAGTGCATGGTCCTCGCCTGCACCGAGCATCATTGGCGTTTCCGTGACCGCGTCACGCACACCCGTCCGACTCACGCGCCAGCTGATCAGGGCGACCGCCGCGATGCCATAGTCATCCTGCACGTCCGCTGCGACAGCGAGCTGCAGTTCCGGACCGAACACCGTGTCGACACCCGGGAACGTGATGGCGACGGCGGGCGGCTCGTCCCGCACGATCGTGATGCCGATCGGTGGTGGCTGCACCGCGAGTCCCTTGCCCGACGCGTCGCGCAGTTCCCACGCGTACGTCCCGCTCATTACGGGGACCCATCGTGTTGAAAAGCCCGCATCGTCCATGCGCAGCGACACTGCCGCTCCCGAGTCAGGACGCAGTACGCCGGCCGCGAGCGGCCGCGTCGCACGACCACGCAGCATGATCTCCGTACCCTGCGGCAGCTCCAGTGCAGGCAGCTCACCCTCGTAATGATCGTTCGTGCGCCGCAGATATTCGGGATAGATGATTTCTGTGGTGAGTGACGACAGCAGCAGCGGGTCCACCGGCGCAATCACGAAATGCGCAGACTGCGCGCCGTCCGGCGCCTCCACCCAGTACTCCGTTGCGCCATCAATGCTCGACAATGCATGCAGGGCAGTGTCACGCAGGATGGGCAGCGTATGCTCACGCGCGATGTCGCCCTCGACCCGCCAGTGCAGTGTCACGGCCTCGCGTTGCGGCGCGCGGATCCGAATGTCCAAAGACGTACCGCGTGCCACCGTCGCATTGCCCGGCAGCACTTCGAGCGGCGGCAGCGATGGCGGCGTGAGATTGCGCACGGGGTGCAGCAGCGGCGCCCACGCGGCGCGACTGCGTGTCGGCGTCGCAAACCCGAGCGCAGTGACAGCAACGACAAGGATTGCAAACCCCGCTACCGCGCGTGTCCGCTGGCGACGCCACGACTCGCCCAGGTCACCGGTGATCTGCGATGCGGGAACACCATCGAGCCGTGCGGCGAGCACGCGTTCCGACCGTTGTGCCAATGCGGCGGACGCACCGGCCGGCAACGAGCGGTCGAGCTCGAGCGCGCCGCGCAGCGCACCCGCCGGCAGCGACATCCTCTCTTCGGCCGCGCGCGTGACGGCACCCTCGTCGAGCGTGTGGTGAAGGCGACGGCGGGCACGCACGAGAAACAGGACTGCGCCCGCGAGACAGACGATCTCCAGAACCAGCGGGATGAACGAAGGGCGGCCCCAACCGCCGACGACCCAGCCTACAAGCAGGATCGCCGGGACCACGGCACATGCGACAGCGATCACGGCGAGACCGGCGTCCCGTCGCAGGATCTGTCCTGCGTCCTGTACGATCGCGCGCAGTGATGTCCGTGTCGTCATCGTACCACCTGGGAAAGTGCGTATGCGAAAAGGTTCACGCCCATGCGCAGCGAGGCTTCGCGGCTCGCCGCATCGTCGCCATAGCGGTCGGCGTCTTCCCAGCCATTGCCGAGATCGCTCTGGTAGCTGTAGTACACCACCAGCCTGCCATCGTGGAAAATGCCGAGTCCCTGCGCGGGCTTGTCATCGTGCTTGTGGATCTTGGGCAGTCCCGTCGGCATCGCATAGACCACGTGATACACCGGATGTGACGCGGGCACGAGCCGCAGTTCCGAATCCGGGAACACTCGCCGGATCTCGCGACGGAAGCTCTCGTCCAGACCGTAATTGTCGTCCGCGTGCAGAAACCCTCCCTGCACCAGGTATCTGCGCAGTACTGCGACTTCCTCGTCGCTGAACTTCACATTGCCATGACCGGTCAGATACAGGTACGGATACGTCCACAACGACGGGTCCGTGAGCCGGACCTGCGCGGGGCGGTCCGCCATACGCAGCGACAAACGTTGCGAGATCGCCTTCATCAGGTTGGGCAGCCCCGACGGGTTCGCGTACCAGTCGCCGCCGCCGTCGTACTGAACCTGCGCGATCGTCAACGGCTTCCCGCCTGCCGCCGGCGGCGACGCATTGCGCGCACCGATCAGCACGAGCATCGCGACCACCGCGTATGACGCAATGACGAACTTCCGCGTCACGATTCCCCGTTCCGATGCACGTTCACTGGATCCTCCACTGATGCTTCCTCGGCCGCCGCATCCTGCACGATCTGGTACGCCTCGTTACGCGAGATCCCGAGCTGCCTCGCCAGGTCCCGGGCGATGCCACTCGCTCGACCTCCACCCGCCAGCAGCGCACGCGCGAGCGATGCAGGGTCCGGCGCCTGTTCGACCGCCGCCAGGCCCGTTCCGCCCGCGATCATCACCACCACCTCGCCGCGAGGCGCCGCCTCTTCATAATAGGCGGCCAGCTCATGCAGGGTTCCCCGCTGAAACGTCTCGTGTACCTTCGTCAGCTCCCTGGCCACGACACCGCCACGGTCGGGTTCGCACAGGGCGGCCAGATCGCTGAGCAGACGGTGGACACGGGGCGGCGCTTCATAGAGCACCGCCGTATGGTCCAGGCCCGCGATCCGCTCGAGCAGCCGCTTCCGCTCTGTGCCCGTCCGCGGCGGGAACCCGAAGAAGGTAAATGCCGACGCATCCAGCCCGGCGCCCACCAGCGCGCTCAGGAGCGCGGATGCGCCCGGTACCGGCACGATCGTGTGACCCGCATCGATTGCGTCCCGTACGATGCGCGCGCCCGGGTCGGACAGCAGCGGCGTACCTGCATCGGAAACGAGCGCGAGGTTCTCCCCTGCATCGAGCCACGCAATGACCTGCGACGCGCGACCGGCCTCGTTGTGCATATGCGCGGAAACGAGCGACGTGGAGATGTCGAAACGGCGAAACAGGTTCGCCGTGTGACGGGTATCCTCGGCAAGCACCCGATCGACCTCCTTCAGCACGCGTAACGCCCGCTGCGAGAGGTCTTCGAGATTTCCGATGGGTGTGCTGACAATGTACAGGCTGGACATACACTTACGGTAGGACGTGCACCCCCTGAGCGGAAGCCCCCCGGGCCTCCGGATCGCACCATTTCCACCCCAAACGCAAAAGGCCCGGCGGCGCATGACGCGCCCGCCGGACCTTTTGACATCCACAGCGGGATCGGGAGCCCGATCCCGCTGATCCTTATGCCCCCATATGCTCCGCGATCTTGCGGTCGAGCATCGCCTTCGGCACGGCGCCTACCACCGTGTCGATGTGCTTGCCATCCTTGAAAAACAGGATGCTGGGGATCGAGCGAATGTTGTAGCGAGTGGCTACACCCTGGTTCGCGTCGACATCCAGCTTTGCGACCTTGAGCTTGCCCTCGTGTTCCTTGGCGAGCTGCTCGACGATCGGCGCGACCATCCGGCACGGGCCGCACCATGTCGCCCAGAAGTCCACCAGCGAGAGTCCTGTGCCGGACTCGATCTCAGTACCGAAATTGCCGTCTGTCACTTCGATCGGCTTGGCGTTGTCTGCCATCCGCATCTCCTTGCGTTCTCGTTCGCGCCGCGTGGCTCGCAGCAGGGCGGTCCGCTAATGTTACCAACGGACCACGTATGCAATTTACTAACCGGAGCAACCCCTTGGAACTGCCAGTCGATCATATTGCGATCGCCGTGCCCTCAATCGCTGCGGCACAGCCGGTTTTCGAGCAATTGACCGGGGGTACGGCCTCCCCTGTCGAGCGCGTCGAGGCGCAGGGCGTCAATGTGGTCTTCATCGGGTCCGGCACCGGCCGCCTCGAGCTGCTCGAGCCCCTCTCCCCGGACTCGCCCGTCGGCCGGTTCCTACAGAAACGAGGCAGCGGACTGCACCACGTCGCCTACAGAGTTACCGACCTCGCGGCCACTCTCGACACCCTCGCGGCCGCCGGCTCCGAGCTCATCGACCGCACGCCGCGGCACGGCGCACATGGCCGACTCGTCGCCTTTATCCACCCACGATCCTCGGCGGGCGTCCTCATCGAGCTGGTGCAGGACCCGATCGAAGGGGCTGCCGACTAGCTGCAGGCTAGCGGGGGTTGGTCAGCTTGTCGAACGGGAAGTTCTCCACCAGCCAGCTGTTCCGGTAGCGTACCATCTGGAACGGGATCGTGATCTTCTGATCCCGCTTCGTGAGCTCAACCATCAGGTTCACGGCTTCATCCCGGCGCCCCGACACGGGATCGCCCTCGCCCTTGATCACGGACGCCGAGTGACGCAGCACCGTTGCCATGACGAACATCCGGTCGTCAATCTCCTTCTTCGAACCCATCCGATTGAACGGACCTTCGCGCGTGCCATACAGTTCGGCCATCTGGTCCAGATCGTTTGCATTGGCCGCGCGCAGGAAGCGCTCGACGACGAGCGTCGCACCGAGTGTACTCGTTTCCGCAGAGCCGGTTCGACCTGACGCGCACGCAGCGAATGCGGGTACGACCAGGACGAGAACTGCGAGGGCGCGCACGCGCGCGTGATTCATACGCATCATGGATTCGTCCATTTCACTGGCTGAGAGACACTGTCATCCGGACGAAGCTGTCCCCGCACGCGCGCAGAGTCAAGAATGTTCACTTGCCGCAGCAGACTCGACACCCCTGCGGAACACCACTTGACCGTTGTCGCGGTCCGCGATGATCACGTCGCCCTCATTGAACTCACCCTCCAGCAGTTTCATGGCGAGCGGATTCTGGACGAGCCGCTGGATGGAGCGCTTGAGCGGGCGGGCACCGTAAACGGGGTCGTATCCTTCTTCCGCGATGAGATCCTCCGCCGGTTCCGTGATGTCGAGCGTGATCCCTCGCTCGCGGAGCAGTGCGCGTACGCGCGCAAGCTGCAGGTCCACGATCCTGCGCAGGTGTGTTCGATCGAGCGGCCGGAACACGACGATATCATCCACGCGGTTCAGGAACTCCGGCCGGAAATGGCGGCGCAATTCGCCCAGTACGGACGTCTCCACGACCGACCACTCGCTCGATCCCGTGTTCTCGATGATGAAGTGACTGCCGATATTCGAAGTCATGATGATTACGCTGTTCCGGAAATCGACGGTCCTTCCCTGTGAATCCGTCAGCCGCCCGTCGTCGAGAATCTGCAGCAGGATATTGAACACGTCCGGGTGCGCCTTTTCGATTTCGTCGAAGAGAATGACGCAGTACGGGCGGCGTCGAACGGCCTCGGTCAGCTGACCACCTTCGTCATACCCGACGTATCCCGGCGGCGCGCCGATCAGTCTCGAAACTGCGTGCTTCTCCATGTATTCCGACATGTCGATGCGCACCATCGCATTCTCATCATCGAACAGAAACTCCGCGAGTGCCTTCGCAGTTTCTGTCTTGCCCACGCCGGTCGGGCCAAGGAAGATGAAGCTGCCGATCGGGCGATTCGGATCCTGCAGACCGGCGCGGCTGCGGCGCACTGCGTTCGACACGGCCTCGAGGGCCTCGGCCTGGCCGACCACGCGCGTGGCAAGCTCCGCCTCGAGTTTCGCCAGTCTGTCCCGCTCCGTGCCCAGCATGCGCGTTACAGGAATGCCCGTCCACTTCGACACGACTTCCGCAACATCTTCCGCGTCCACTTCCTCTTTCAAGTACTTCCCGCTCTTCTGCAGCGTCGTGAGACGCACTTCGGCCTCGACGATCTCGCGCTCGATCCGCGGCGTCTCGCCATACTGGATCTCCGATGCGCGCTGCAAGTCCGCTGTACGCGTCGCACGCTCCGCCTCGATCCGCAATTCATCCAGTTTCTCTTTCAGTCCGCGGATCGTCGCGATCTGATCTTTCTCCGCCTGCCACTTCGCCTTCATGCCGTTCGCCTTCTCGCGCAACTCGGCCAGGTCCGCCTCGATCTTCCTGCGACGTTCCGTCGCCTTCCGGTCGGCATCGTCCTGCAGTGACATACGCTCGATGTCGAGCTGCGTGATGCGGCGCTCCACTTCATCGATCTCCTGCGGCAACGAGTCGATCTCGATCCGCAGTTTCGATGCTGCCTCATCGATCAGATCGATTGCCTTGTCAGGCAGGAACCGGCCGCCGATATAGCGATCCGAGAGCCGGGCTGCGGCGACCAGTGCGGCATCCGTGATCTTGACGCCGTGATGCACCTCGTATCGCTCTTTCAGACCGCGCAGGATTGCGACCGCCGCTTCAACACTCGGTTCGCCCACGAACACCGGTTGGAACCGGCGCTCCAGCGCGGGATCCTTCTCGATGTGCTTGCGATACTCATCGAGCGTGGTTGCACCGACTACGCGTAGTTCGCCGCGAGCGAGCGCGGGCTTCAACATGTTGCTGGCATCCACCGCGCCCGCGGCAGCGCCCGCACCGACAATCGTGTGCATCTCATCGATGAACACGATGAACCGACCTTCCGCCTCGGTAATCTCCTTCAGCACCGACTTCAGACGCTCCTCGAACTCGCCACGAAACTTCGCACCGGCAATCATGCCTGCGATGTCCAACTCCACGAGACGCTTGTCCCGCAGTGTCTCCGGGACGTCCCCATTCACGATGCGCTGCGCCAGCCCTTCCACGATCGCAGTCTTGCCCACGCCCGGCTCGCCAATCAGCACCGGGTTGTTCTTCGTGCGGCGGCTGAGCACCTGCACGACACGACGGATCTCCTCGTCCCGGCCGATCACCGGGTCCAGCTTGCCACGCCGCGCGATCTCCGTCAGGTCCTTGGTGAACCGTTCGAGCGCGCGATACTTCTGCTCCGGCGACTGATCCGTCACACGGTGTGAACCCCGCACCGCATCCAGCGCCTCCTTCAGATCCTCCAGCGAGATACCCTGCTCCAGCAGCAGCTCACGCGTCGACGAACCCTTTACACCGGCAAGACCCAGCAGAAGGTGCTCCGTGGACGTGTACTCGTCCTTCAAGGACGTCGCCTGCGTCTGCGCCACGTCGAAGATCTGGTTCAGTTCGCGGCTCACGGACGGGCCCGACCCACCGCTCTGCTTCGGCAGGCGATCCACACCCCGGGTCAGCGCCTCCTGCAGCCGCGGAATGTTCGCCCCCACCTTCTGCAGGATCGGCAGGACGACCGACTCCTCCTGCGCCAGAAGCCCCGACAACACATGGAGATCCTCCAGCGACGGGTTGCCCCGGCGGCTCGCGTCCGACAGCGCCGCCTGGATCGCCTCCGATGCCTTGATTGTCAGTCGTTCCGCATTCAGCATGTTTCCATCCGGCAAAAGGTGCTTGTAGAATACGCGCTCGTCCGATGACCGCGCACGCGTAGCAGGCGGCAATCCACGTGCCCGGTGTGCCTGCCAGTGCGGCAGGGTTCGTCACTCCGACCGCCGGATGCGCGTTCCACTGTGGACTTCACCTGTAAACGGAATTGGTATGCGACGTTTGATTCCTGCCCTCCTCCTGCTGTGCGCATGCGCGCAGGATCGTCCGCGTCCCGAGCCGTTCGATGCTGAGCGTGCCGACCTGTTCGTGGAGGTGCGGAAACCTGTGAACAATGCGACGATCTTCGGTGCGCGCCCGCTGGATATCGAGATCTTCGCGACGGACCTGTCGGGCCGCGGTCGTCTGAACGGTCACGGGTACGTCGTCCGCCGCGGGGGCGTGAAGGTCGACTCCATCGTCCGGCGATTCAATCCGCGGACGGACTCGTTGCGCACCTTTACCTATACCGTCCCCGACCTACCGACCAATACCCAGCTGGATATTCACGGTCTGGCGTTTGGCGCCGGTGGTGAGCTGCTGGAGGGCCCACCTACGATGCTGGTTGTCGTGAAGTGCAGTCCGACGTTCCCCGGCTGTCAGTAGGCGCGAGAGGCGCCGCCCATGGCGTGGAGCTTGCCCTGTAGCCCTCTGGACGCGCACTACCGGGGAGGCGACATGACGAGCTTCATTGAACACCGATCGGACGAATGCACCGGCAACTGGCGGCTCCTCGGCGTCGGGGAGGATCGCACGATCCAGTGCGACGCGTGTTGTGCGGAGTTCTACGCCACGCCCGAAAACCGCCTCGCCGCCATCGACGAGAACTACGCGGGGATCTACCTGCGCAGGCTGTCGTCAGAAGGCGCCGCGAACCGCACGGGCAGCACGGAATAGACACGCTCGCTTTCGGCTGCTGCTATTCCCACTCGATGGTTGCGGGCGGCTTCGAGCTGATATCGTAGCACACGCGGTTGACGCCCTTCACTTCATTGATGATCCGACTTGAAATCCTGGCCAGGATATCGTGCGGGAACGGGAACCAGTCGGCGGTCATGCCGTCGCGACTGGTGACTGCGCGAAGCGCGCACACGTTTTCATACGTCCGGTAGTCCCCCATGACACCGACACTGCGCACGGGCAGCAGCACGGCGAACGCCTGCCAGATGTCGTTGTACAACCCGGCAGCGCGGATTTCCTCGAGATAGATGGCATCAGCGTCGCGCAGCACGGCGAGGCGTTCTTCCGTGACCTCACCGAGCACGCGTATGGCGAGGCCCGGCCCGGGGAATGGGTGCCGTCCCACGAGTTCTTCGGGCAGGCCCAGTTCGCGGCCCACCTGACGCACTTCGTCTTTGAACAGCTCCCGCAACGGCTCGATCAGCTTGAACGCCATGTCGGCCGGGAGGCCGCCCACGTTGTGGTGCGTCTTGATCACAGCAGACGGCCCGTGCACGGACTGCGATTCGATCACGTCCGGGTACAATGTCCCCTGCACGAGGAACGCCGCGTCACTGCCCGCGTCGCGGACCGCCTGTTCGAATACGCGAATGAACGTTTCACCAATGCGCTTGCGCTTGAGCTCAGGTTCCTCGACACCGGCGAGTTGTGTAAGGAACCGCTCGCGCGCATCGACCGTGACCAGGTGGTCTCCCATGTGGCGGCCGAACGCGCGCTCAACGGACTCGCGCTCGCCCTTGCGCAACAGGCCATTGTCGACGAATACGCATGTGAGCTGGTCACCGATGGCACGGCGCACGAGCGCCGCTGCAACCGACGAGTCGACACCGCCCGACAGTCCGCAGATCACCTTGCGGTCGCCCACGACCGCGCGGATCTTCGCGAGTTCGTCCTCAATGAAGGAGCCCGCCGTCCACGTCGGTTCGCAGCCGCAGATGCGGAACACGAAGTTCGAGATGAGCTCAGCACCGCGAGGTGTGTGCGCGACCTCAGGATGGAATTGCACGCCATAGATCGGCGAGTCCGTCGCCCGGAACGCCGCGACCGGAATGTCCACTGTTGTGGCGAGCCCGATGAATCCCGCGGGCGGTTCGTCGACATGATCGCCGTGACTCGCCCACACGGTCATCTGCTCGCCCTGCGAGAAGCCGTAGAACAGGTCGTCATCCGCGGTCACCGTGACTTCCGCCCTGCCGTACTCACGCTTGCCCGGCACCACGCCGGCGCCTCGCTGCTGCGCAATCACCTGCATGCCGTAACAGATGCCGAGCACCGGCGCACCACTGTTCACGACAGCATCGCTCGTGAGCGGGGCGTCCGACTCGTAGACCGACGCCGGACCGCCCGACAACACGATGCCTCGCGGGTTCCACTCCTTCACCCATTCCGCCGATACCGTCGGCGGATGGACTTCGCAGTACACATGCAGCTCGCGGATCCGGCGCGCGATCAACTGCGTGAACTGTGACCCGAAGTCGAGGATCAGGATGCGGTTCTCAGTCGTCATGTCGTCACTCCGCTCGCGGGCAAGTCCACCTCGCCGCGCAGCAAATCGTCATAGGTCTCGCGCCGCCGTGCGACGCGGTGGGTATCACCGCGGACAATGATCTCTGCCGGGCGGGTGCGCTGGTTGTATGTCGATGCCATCGAGAATCCGTAGGCACCCGTGGTGCTGACCGCGAGGAGTTCGCCCGGCTCCGGCCGCTCGATGCTTCTGTCGAGCGCGAGGAAATCGCCGCTCTCGCAGATCGGACCCACTACGTCCACCAGCACGTCAGGCCGTTCAGGATGCAGGATTGCCGGCTCGACGCGGTGGTAGCTCGCGTAATGGCTCGGGCGGAGCAGGTCGTTCATACCGGCGTCCGTAATCACGAACGTCTTGCCACCCATCTCCTTGATGTAGATCACACGGGTAAGCAGCAGGCCCGCGGGGCCGACGATGTATCGGCCCGGCTCGAACACTGTGCGCAGCCCAGACGCGAGCAGCATCGGGACGAGTACTTCCGCGAACTCCGCCGGGCCCGCATCGCCGGAGCCCTCGCCATAGTCGACACCAAAGCCGCCGCCCAGGTCGAGGAACTCGAGCGTGATTCCCTTCCCGCTCAGACGTCCAACAAGATCGAGAATGCGTTCGAGCGCGAGACGGTAGGGCTCGACTTCCAGGATCTGACTGCCGATGTGCACGTCGATGCCGCGCACGCGGATGCCCGGGAGCGATGCAGCGCGATGGTACAGCGCCTCCGCTTCTTCATACGGGATCCCGAACTTCGTCGTCTTGTGGCCGGTCGCCGTGTAGTGATGCGGCGTCGGGCTCTCCACGTCGGGATTCACACGCAATGAGATAGGCGCGCGCGTGTTCATCGTCACCGCAAGCTCACTCAATGCCTCGAGCTCGCCCGCGCTCTCCACATTGAAACTGTAGATGTTCGCAGACAGCGCTGCGGCCAGCTCCGGGATCGTCTTGCCGACACCACTGAACACGATGCGGTCACCCGGGATCCCCGCCGTGATAGCGCGGTGCAGCTCGCCACCACTGACGATATCGGCGCCGGCGCCCGCGCGCTCGAGGATGCGAAGCACTTCGAGGTTACCGTTCGCCTTGACCGAGTACGCGATCAACGGGTCGAGCTGTGCGAACGCATCCGTGAAAGCACGGTACCGGTCCAGGATCGCAGTCTCGCTGTATACATACAGCGGAGTACCGTAGGCGACGACGAGGTCCGCGGCGCGCACGTCCTCGCAGTACAGCTCACCATCCACATGGCGGAATGGATCGGCCATCAGTACGCCCTCGCCCAGATGACTTCGTGCTCTGCACCGCCACCACACACGAGACACGTGGTCGGCCGATCAGGAGAGCGGAACTCCTCGAACGGGATGCAGCGAATCGTCGCCTTCGTCTCTTCCTTGACCTTCGACTCGCACTCGGCGCTGCCGCACCAGCCGGCGAATACGAAGCCGCCCGGACCCTCGACGATTTCCTTGAGTCGCGCGTACTCCGTCACGCCGCGATGCGAATTGGCCTCACGACGCTCGATCGCGCGCGCGAGCAATGCGTTCTGGAAGCGATCCAGGCGCGACGGGATGTCCGCAATCGCTGCAGCCTCATCCATCGGTTCCTTGCGCGGCATTCCGTCCAGCTCCACGCGCATGACGACCATCAGCTTGCTCGCGGCAACGTCGCGCGGCCCGATCTCGATGCGGATCGGTACGCCCTTCCGCTCCCACTCGTAGTACTTGGGGCCCGGCTTCATCGAGTCGCGCGCATCGACATGGACGCGCACCTGCTTCGCGCGCAGTTCCTTCGCCACCGCGTTCGCCTTGTCGAGCACCAGCGTCTTCTCGGCATCGCTGCGGTAGATCGGCACGATGACTACCTGCGTCGGCGCGAGACGGGGCGGCGCGATGAGGCCGGCGTCATCGCCATGCGTCATTATGAGGCCGCCGACAAGCCGAGTCGAAACGCCCCACGACGTGTTGTACGCATACTCTTCAGCACCCGCCTCGCTCTGGAACTTCAGCTCGAACTGCTTTGCGAAGTTCTGACCGAGGTTATGCGTCGTGCCCGCCTGCAGCGCCTTGTTATCCTGCATCATCGCCTCGCACGAATACGTGCGCACTGCACCAGCGAACCGTTCGGAGTCCGTCTTGCGGCCGACAATAACCGGCATCGCCATCCAGCTCTCCATGAACTCGCGGTACACGCCGGCCATCTTCAGCGTCTCTTCCTCGGCTTCCGCGTCGTTCACGTGCGCTGTGTGACCCTCCTGCCAGAGGAACTCGGATGTGCGCAGGAACAGGCGAGTACGCATCTCCCAGCGCACCACGTTCGCCCATTGGTTGATCAGCAGCGGCAGGTCGCGGTAGCTCTGCACCCATTTCGCGAACATCGCGTAGATGATGGTCTCCGATGTAGGCCGGATGACGAGCGGCTCCTCCAACTTCTTGCCGCCCGCGTGCGTCACCACTGCGACCTCCGGTGCAAACCCCTCGATGTGCGCGGCCTCGCGCTCCAGGAAGCTCTGCGGGATCAGCAGCGGGAAGTATGCATTCTGGTGACCAGTCGCCTTGAACATGTCGTCCAGCGCACGCTGCATCAGCTCCCACATCGCATAGCCGTATGGCCGGATGACCATGCTGCCGCGCACGGGTGAGTAGTCCGCCATCTCGGCACGCAGCACGACTTCGTTGTACCACGCGCTGAAGTCCGCTTCGCGCGTCGTCAGATTCTTGTCATCCGCCATATATCACAGGACCATTGATCAAGTTGTCTCTCCGGCGATCAGCTCACGCAGCTGAACCTGCCGTTCCGTGCCGGCCGTCTTGTCGCGGATCACGACCGTGCCATTCCGAACTTCTTCTTCACCGAATACAATGACATTGCGCGCGCCTCGCGCGTCTGCATCCTTGAACTGCCGATTCAATCCTGCGATGCGCAGGCCGTACAACACCGAGTGTCCGCGCGCGCGCAGAGCCTGCGCGGCGGACAGCATGACACCTCGCTCGGCGTCGCTCAAGCACACCAGGTAGTAGTCGACAGTCTGCTCGGTCGGCGGGAGCAAACCCCGATCGGCGAGCAGCTCGCCAAGCACGACATCGCCCATACCGAATCCTACAGCGGCCAGGCTGGAACCACTCACGGACGCTGTCAGACCGTCATACCGGCCGCCGCCGCACACCGCGCGCAGCTCGCCGGCGCGGTCGAAGATTTCGAATACTGTTCCCGTGTAATAGGCGAGGCCTCGCACGATCGCGGGATCGAACTGGATGAAGTCGGCGAACCCGAGACCCGCGAGGTGCGCCTGGTATGCGCGCAGGCGCTCGATCTCCTCCGTCACACCGGCAACGTCACCATACGCGTGTTGCATCGCATCGATGTCCTTGTGCGCGAACACCGCGAGCACTGCATCGGCAACAGCGGGATCGACGTGCGCATCCGTGATGAGCTTTTCGCGAATCCGTTCGGGTGGCTCGCGCGTCAGTTTGTCGATCGCCGCGTACGCGCTCAGCAGCCGGTCTGCCGGAACGCCTGCACCCAGCACGAGCCGTTCGAGCAGACGACGGTCATTGAAGCGCGCGACGATGTCCTGCGACTTCAGACCGAGCGACCGCAACGCATCGAGCGCGACCGCCAGGACCTCCGCATCTGCTGCGATGTCCTCTTCACCCAGGATGTCCACGTTCCACTGGAAGTGCTCGCGCAAACGGCCTCGCTGGGTGCGCTCGTAGCGGAACAACTGCGGTACTGAGAACCACCGCACGGGCTTGCGCAGTGCACCCGCTCGCGCGCCGGCCATGCGCGCGAGTGTCGGCGTCATCTCCGGCCGCAATGCTACCGCGCGACCGCCCTTGTCCTCGAAGTTGTAGAGCTGATGAACGATCTCATCACCGCTCTTGTCGGTGTAGAGATCGAGCGGTTCGAGCGGAGGGCCGTCGTATTCTTCGAAACCGTAGCGCGCGGCCACCTCACGCCAGCACATCGTGATGTGCGAGCGGATGGCGAACTCAGCAGGATAGAAGTCGCGAAATCCGGGCAGACTTGAGGGTGACATACACAAATCTACCCGCCAAAAACGACCTCCGGCAAGGCCACGTCCGAACCCGCCGTGCACAGGCCCAGCATCGTCAGTGCATCGCCTACGGTGTGAAACGATCCCGTAACCACCACCGTGCCCGTTCCGTCCGCCTGCACAGCGGCGAGGAGTGCGTCTGTAAACGCGGGAATCGACTCCGCACCGGGCACAGCCGCCGCGGCGCGGACCAGGTCCCAGCGGCGGTCGGCCGGCGAGGTCGGCGGCATGGTCAGGATCACCCGATCCGCCCACGCCGCGAGCGGGCGGAGCATGCCGCCCCAGTCCTTGTCACCGAGGACCCCGACCACTGCGGTGCAAGGTCGCGCGACCGCAACGGCGTCCAGCGCGCCCACCAGTGCGCGCACGCCAGCCACGTTGTGCGCCACATCGAAGATCCACGTGCCGCCCGCGACCTCCGCGACCTGCATCCGCCCCGGCCAACGTACGTCCGCAACGCCCCGGCGTACCTCGTCCTCGCTCGGCCGATACGCGTCCGGCAGCAGCTCGACCGCGGCGACCGCGAGTGCTGCGTTCCACGCCTGGTGCGCACCCGCGAGCGGCGTCACGAGCTCGAGGCGTCCCCACCGCGCCGTGTCCGTGACGAACGTCGCGCCGTCCAGGCCCATCCTCCTGGTTGCGACGGCATCCGGGCCGATCGCGAGAACCTCTGATCCGAGCGCGTCCGCCGTCGCATACAGCACCTCTGCCGCCGATGACGACACCTCTCCCGTGACCAGTGGAATGCCCGCCTTGATGATGCCGGCCTTCTCTCGTGCCACCGCTTCAACTGTGTTGCCAAGCAGTTGCACGTGGTCTAGCGAGATGTTCGTGATGACGGTGACCAGTGGTGTGATGACATTGGTTGAATCGAGTCGGCCACCCAGCCCTACTTCGATCACTGCGATATCGACGCCAGCATCCGCGAGCGCGAGAAATCCGATGGCTGTGGTCGCTTCGAAGAACGATGCTCCGCTCGACTCGATCGCAGGCCAGAGGCGCGTCGCGGCATGCAGCAGGGCGTCCTTCGAGATGGGCACACCATCGATCTGGATGCGCTCGCGGAACGTGCACAGGTGTGGCGATGTGTAGAGGCCGACGCGCAGGCTGCGCGCAAGCAGGATCGACGCTGTCGTTGCCGACACCGAGCCCTTCCCGTTCGTGCCGCCGACATGGATCGAAGGATATGCGAGGTGCGGGTCGCCGACGGTAGCGAGCAGTGCATGCGTGCGTTCCAGGCCCCACCGGATTCCGCCGGTGAGGCGTGGAAAGAGCTCGTCTACGAGCCGTTCGTATGTAAGCGTGAGACGCTCCGGGCGCTTGCGGTCAGGCGCCGTTTTCGGCGGCCGGCGCGAGCGCTGGCAATGCGAGCATGTGACGCAGCAGGCGCGCGATCGTCTGCTTCATCTCGCGACGGTCGACGATAATGTCGACCATGCCGTGCTCGAGCAGGAACTCCGAACGCTGGAAGCCTTCGGGCAGTTCCTGCTTGATCGTCTGTTCGATGACGCGCGGTCCGGCGAACCCGATCAGGGCACCGGGTTCGGCAAGGTGCACATCGCCGAGCATGGCGTATGACGCAGTGACACCGCCCGTCGTAGGGTCGGTGAGGATACTGAAGAACGGAATGCCCGCTTCATGCAACTGTGCGAGGATGGCTGATGTCTTTGCCATCTGCATGAGCGAAAGAATGCCCTCCATCATGCGCGCGCCACCCGACGTCGACAGAATGATGAGCGGCATGTTCTCCGCGAGGCAGCGTTTGCCGAGTCGCGAGATCTTTTCGCCGACCACCGAGCCCATGCTGCCGCCGATGAACGCGAAGTCCATCACTGCGAGTCCGACAGGCGTGGCCTCGAGTGCGCCGACAACCGTGCGTACCGCATCGCCCGGGCCGTGCTGCCGCTCGGCGGCTTCGAGCCGCTGCGGGTACGGCTTGAGGTCCACGAACTTCAATGGGTCGGCACTGCGCAGGTCGAGGCCGATTTCCTCATACTCGCCGTCGTCGAGCAGCAGACGAAGGTATTCCTCTGCCGGAATGCGGTTGTGGTAGCCGCAATTCGGACAGACGAATGAGTTCTGTTCGAGCCGCGCGCGATACAGGATCTCGCCGCACTCCGGACACTTGTCGAACACATCGGACGGCAGGTCGCGGCGATCGTTCGCGGTGAGCTTCTGCTTCGGCTTCTTGAACCACGACATGTCAGATCCTCCCCTGTTCCAGGGCCACGCGCTGCGCGACTCCGAGCGCAATGTACGTGGCCAGCAGGAACGAACCGCCATAGCTGATGAATGGCAACGGGATACCCGTCACCGGCATCACACCCAGTGTCATCCCGACATTCACCAGGACGTGCGTGAACCAAGCCCCGAGAATACCGAATACGACAATGCCGCCGAAAGGGTCCGACAATCGTTCGGCGAGTTTGGCCAGTCGCCACATGATGACGAGGTATGCGATCAGCACGGCGCCCGCGCCGACCAGGCCCAGCTCTTCACCAACCACGCTGTAGATGAAGTCCGTGTGCTGCTCGGGCAGGAAGCGCAGCCGCTTCTGCGGTCCGTCCAGATAGCCCTGCCCGATGATGCCGCCGCTGCCGATCGAAATCTTGGACTGCCGTACGTGGTAGCCCGTGCCCTTGGGGTCACGTTCCGGATCGACGAAGGACGTGAGGCGAGCCTGCTGGTAATCCTTGAGCCCGTTCCAGAGCGGCCACGCAATGGTGCCCGTCACCAGGTTCAGGACAAGTACGAGCACGAACTCCGAACGCTTCACGCGATACAGCCAGAGGAAGATGATCAGACCGATCATGTAGACGCTGTAGATCCATGGCGCCATGTAGCCGAGTGCGAGACCGATCATCGGGCTGGCCAGCATGAACAGGATGCCGAGCGGTGTGCCTGCCCAGAAGATGGTGGCGACGAGGACACCTCCGAACACCATGGCCGTCCCGAGGTCCGGCTGTTTGAGCACCATCAGCATCGGCACCATCGTGACCAGGATGGGCTTCCAGAGCCGCCACAGTGTCTGTGGTGTCTCCCGCCATGAACCCATGATGCGTCCGAGCATCAGAACGGTTGCGACATTCGCAAACTGCGCGGGCTGGATACGGACCGGGCCGAGGGCGATCCAGCTCTTCGAGCTCGCGGCAGTACCCGCGCCGGACCCGATCACGAGCGTGGCTGCAAGAACAATCAGGCTGAGGAAGTATGCGGGCGCGGCAATCCACTCGAGCCAGCGCACGGGCACACGCATGACGAACAGCAGGGCCATGAGCGACACGACCAGAAACGCGAGCTGCATCTTCCACACGCCGAACACCGTACGGTCGACGACCTCGAGCTGGCCGGCCGAATAGATCATGAACACGCCGAAGACGGTAAGAGCCAGCACCGTCCCGAACAGGATGGGGTCGCCGAACATGGAGCGGAGCCGTTGTGTAAACGCCATTGCGCGTTACCTCAATCGCCTCTCGCCGACGACCGCCCTGAACAGCATGAGTGCGATGGCACCTGCTGCGGCGGTAGTCAGTGCGTGAATCGGTGCAGCCGTATACAGTGCACTGGTCGGCAGTCCCTCACGCGCCGCAGGCGCAGCAAAGAACCAGATGACGTCGTGCAGCCACTTCCCGAGGAACAGGTACACGCCGATGAACAGCGCACTGTTGCCTTCGAACATGTCCCGTGTGCGCGCACCCAGGTAGCTCACGATGACGAGCGCGACCGAGCTCGCACCGAATGACACCAAAGCCATCGAGTCGGCGAGCAGGCCGAGCATGAAACCGACCAATGATGCCTGCGCGCCGGAGAGCCGCCTCGCCGACAACAGTGCCGCAACCGTCAACAGGTCGGGCGCGCCGGCGCCATATCCAAGGCCGACGTGCAGGATGAGGTGGATTGCAACGAGGAGGATGATGAAGACCAGGTAAGCGCGGTTCTTCACTATCGGTTCTCCTGCGGCGGTGTCGAGCGCCCACTCGTACCGCGCCCGCCCGCGCCACGCGGAGTCGTCGGCCGTACGGGGGTCGTATCGTTGAGGGTCGCCGTGTCCGGCGGTGCAGAGACATTCCAGACTTCGGACAGGTCGGTGCCTTCGGTGTTCGACGTGCCGACCAGGACGTGCCTCGCTTCTTCGGGACGAACTGCCGGCCGGATCAGATACCGCTTGCGGTATCCGGTGTCCGCTTCGTCGATGCCGGTAATCGTACCCAGCAGAATGCCGCGAGGAATGATGTCTCCCCGCCCTGATGTGACAACACGCTTGCCGGGTGTGATGTTGGTCTGGAATCCAGCGCCGCCGAGGCTGAGGACATCCTCCTCGCGGAAGCGGCCCCGCCTCGCCGATACGATGCCATACGTCGAACCGTCGACGGTCATTGCGCTCGCATTGAATTCGGAGTGCGACCAGTCGATTGCCGTGGCCGAATGCTCCGATACTTCCATCACCACACCGAGCATCCCCGCGGGTGTGATCACGGGACTGCCGCGCTTCACGCCAGCGGCACTGCCGATATTCACGATGAACGTGCTCGCGGCACTGCCCATCCCGAGACGGACGACTTCTGCCGCGACAAACTCGTCGCCCGTTCGCGCACTCATGTTCAGGATGCCGCGCAGCTGGCGGTTCTCTTCGGAGAGTGTTGACTCAGCCGCTACGAGCGCGGCGAGCGAGTCACGCTGCGCTCGCACGATCGACAAGTCTTCTGTGCGTGCGCGTCGGATCGCCAACCGCGTCTGCGTCGCAATGAACGGGCGCAGAACGGTGCCGCGGAATGCATCGCGGATCGGCCGCTCGTACGAATCGTTCAATCCCAGCAACAGCAAAGCGAGCAGAAGGACACCACCCGAAAGGATGAGGTCTTTCCGTCTCGCTCTCTTTGAACCATCGAAATCTAACACGTAATCAGTTCTGCAAAACGTTACGGAATCGGTCGAAGTCATCGAGGATCATCCCCGCTCCGCGCACCACGCACGTCAGCGGCTCCTCATCGACATGAATCGGCAGATCGGTCTCGTGTGCAAGAAGTAGATCCAGCCCACGAATCAGCGCCCCGCCGCCCGTCATCACGATTCCCCGGTCCACGATGTCAGACGCCAGCTCGGGCGGTGTGATCTCCAATGCACGTCGCACTGCATCGACGATCTGCTGAATCGGCTCCTGAATGCACTCACGGATCTCCTGCGAATGAACACTCACGGTCTTCGGAATACCGCTCACCAGGTCGCGACCCTTTACATCCATCTGACGCTCGTCGCCGTTGTTGAATGCGGAACCGATCTGGATCTTGATCGCTTCCGCCGTCGGCTCGCCGATCAGCAGGTTGTAGTTCTTGCGCAGGAAACTCACGATCGCATTGTCGATCTCATCACCACCCACGCGGATCGATGTATCAGAAACAATGCCATTGAGTGCGATGACTGCAATTTCCGTGGTTCCGCCGCCGATATCGATGACCATGTTGCCGGTCGGTGTGTCGACGGGAAGACCCACACCGATCGCGGCCGCCATCGGCTCTGCAACCATGTAAACTTCCTTTGCACCAGCCGCCTGCGCGCTCGAACGCACCGCGCGACGCTCCAATTCCGTGATCCCCGACGGCACGCCCACGATGACCTTCGGCTTCATCCGGAAGATCCGCTTGTTCGTCACCTGTCGCAGGAAATGGCGCAGCATGATCTCCGTGATGTCGACGTCCGCAATCACACCATCCTTCAACGGACGTACCGCCATGATGCCTTCGGGCGTGCGGCCGAGCATGCGCTTCGCTTCCAGACCGATCCCCTTGATCCGCTGCGTGCCGCGCTCAACCGCGACCACCGACGGCTCGTTCAGAACGATGCCCTCACCCTTCACGTACACCAGGGTGTTGGCCGTCCCAAGATCGACGGCGATATCGTTGACCGGCAGGAGCCGGCCCGTGCTCAGAAAACTGCGAAAGCTCATTGGCGTTTGATCCGTCGGCACCGCACTGTGCCGGCGAGAGGAAAAGTCTGTGTCAACAGGTCAAACTAACCGCCGTATACTCCAGCCACAACCGCACTTGCGACTACCTGCCCGTGCTCCCGAAGCCCCCCTCCCCGCGGGCCGTCGGCGGCAGCTCGAGCGCCTCTTCCCATTCGATCCGGATCACCGCCGCGACCAGCAGCTGCGCGATCCGCTCACCATGCTCGATCCGCTGCGGCGACGGGTCCAGATTGATCATCGGCACCAGGATCTCGCCCCGGTAATCGCTGTCGATCGTGCCCGGCGTGTTCACCAGGCTCAGCCCCTGCTTGATGGACAACCCCGAGCGCGGCCGGACCTGGGCTTCGTAGCCCGGGGGCAATGCAATAGACAGACCCGTCGGAACCAGGTGTCGGCCCAGGGATGTCAGGGTGATCGCCGGGCCGGCATTCCGGAGGTCGACCGCTGCCGAGCCGGGGGTGGCATAGGCGGGCAGAGGCCAGTCTGCCGGGAAGGTGTCGAGGCGGCGGATCAGGACGGTCAGGGTGGTGTTGGTCACTGTGATGCATTCCGGGGCTGGTTAAGTGGGCTGGGGGCGGGCAGGATAGCATGGTGGAGGGGCGGGAGGAAAGCAGCGTCGGTTCGTCTGGACGTGCATGGACCCGGTTGAGACCAATTCAGCGGTTGCGGCGCGAACCGGGCTCTATCGGCAATTCCAGGGGCCGCCCGGTCCATCTTCGTGGATTCGATACCGCGCAACGGACGCAACATCATCGTCATCACGTAGTACGCCATAGACATCGCATCCGCGAAACGCGGCCGGTTCGAAACGTCGTGGCAGCACAATGTTGCCTTTGGGCATCAACATTTGGTCGAGCAGCGACCATTTGATTACGTTGCCCGCTTTCGCTGCGTACGGATGATCTGAAATATCGTATCGTTGAACGAGTAACGCGCCCGTCTCCGACACGATCATCTTAGCAATGGCCGGTCGCACCGCCGGTATGGGCTGGCGGCGATAAGCATCCGAAAATGCGCCGGTATCGAACATTTTCTTCAAGCCGGCAACCCTCGAGACGATGTCGACCCGCGTTTCAAGATCATCGTCGACGTCGTCGGCCGTAGCTGATACCGGCGGTATCTCGCTCACAATACGCTTCAACAGGCGTCCATCCAGGTCGTACACTTCGATCGCGAACCCAACCCCGTTGACTCTGAATATCGTGCCGGCCGCTGCAACCGCTACGGCTTCCGCTACGCCCAGGGGATATGGCCCGGAAACGGGGCCGATACTCGCGAGGAAACTCAGCGCCCTGACAACGGGTGCGCTCACGCTGTCCCCGCCTGCTTTGAGGATCTGGACAACTGTGGTGTCGTTTCCGGCAGCTCCGAACATGCTGAACTTCCGGGTCGACGTCAGAACAATATTTCCTCGTGAATAGCTCATCTTCGCTGCAGCCCGAAGATTGTAGTTCGATGGGCGGGAACCACCGATGAAATGGCCGGAAGTGTCGAACCGTTCTAGCAGGTCATC
>JBBSJG010000005.1:0-45419 GCA_038257485.1 Longimicrobiales bacterium
CTCGGCGCACTGCCGCAGGGACAGCCCGAACGCTACACACGCGTCGTCGAGATGGTCGCGACGCACGACACCGAACTTTTCGGCCACTGCACCAACCACGGCGCATGCCAGACCGCGTGCCCCAAGGACATCACCGTCGACTACATCGCTCGCCTCAACCGCGACGTCCGCGTCGCCCAACTCCGCCGCGACGGCGACTAGCGTACAATCTCATCAATACGGTAGAGGCCATGACGGCTCCTTGCAGACGGTTCGCCATGCTGGTCGCGGCTTCGGCCGCATTCGTTGCAACTCCCACATCAGTCACAGCTCAGGCGAGCCGTGATCCTGGCCGAGTAGATCCTGCCAGCCTTGACCCCGTCCGTTCCGATCTGCCAGTCGACGCGAAGTTTCCAGCGTCCATGGCGGAACTGCGCATACCCAGCCACGGGGCAGGCTTGAACGGGTTCCTCTACCTGCCGGCCGGCGCTGGTGCGCATGGTGTCGTGGTCATGCTGCATGGATTTCCCGGCAATGAGAAGAACACGGATCTCATGCAGGCCGTCCGGCGTGCGGGTTACAACGTGCTCTACTTCGACTATCGCGGTTCGTGGGGCAGCGGGGGAACGTTCTCCTTCGCGAACTCGCGAGATGACATCGCATCTGCGCTCGCGTGGGTGCGTGACACCGCGAATGTGTCGAAGTACCGGTTCGACACGCAGCGGATCGCCGTGATCGGCCACAGCATGGGAGGCTGGCTCGCGTTTGAAGCCACTGCGCGCGATGATGGAGTCGCGTGTGTGGGCGGGATGGCAGCCTGGAATGTCGGTAGCGGCGCTGCCATGCTGAAAGCATACCCGGCCGTGCGGAAGAGCACTGCGGATTATCTCGTCGGCGTTACCGACCCGGCGGCGGGCCCGCTCCGCGCGACGGTCACCGATCTCATTCGAGAGCTCGACGCCAACGTTGCGGGCTATGATTACCTCAGGCTCGCACCCGCGCTCCGCGATCGCAGTGTATTCCTCACCGCCGCGACGAACGATTCGCCGGACGAAGGCGTTGCCATGCACGCAGAAATGGAGCGCGCGTTGAAGGCGGCTGGGTCAAGACACGTGACCAACATCACGTTCGACGACGACCATTCTTTTTCTGCCCACCGCATCGGACTGGCTGACGCGATTGTGCGGTGGCTGGCGACGGACTGCAGTTCTATCTGGCGGTCGCGTAGATGATCGGCGTGTAACGTCCGCTCGAACCCGATCTTGACAGAGTGACCACCAGTGACTACTTTGTCCCTCATGCGAACTGTAGGTATCAAACAGCTGAAGGCGCGCCTTTCAGAGTATGTCCGCGCCGCGCGGCAGGGAGAGGTATTCCTCGTGACTGACAGAGACACGGTCGTGGCCGAGTTGCGCGCGCCGGGGTCCGCCAATGCGGCTTCACCGGGACCTCTGCATGTGCGCGAAGTCCTGGCGGATCTCGCGGCCTCGGGCGATGTCACACCCGCGACGACATCCCTCGATGACTGGCACCGGAAGGCCGGCGGCGCAT
The DNA here is from genome assembly GCA_038257485.1 of Longimicrobiales bacterium. Lineage (GTDB taxonomy): Bacteria > Gemmatimonadota > Gemmatimonadetes > Longimicrobiales > RSA9 > DASUXU01. The sequence continues at coordinate 1,531 of JBBSJG010000005.1, forward strand.
CGCTCCCGGCCGGCACTGCCGCCAGCATCATGGACGAGCTGAGGGCGGACCGGGGCATTGCCGGCGAATGAGCTCGCCCGACGAAAAAATTATCTACCTCGATACGTCGGCTGTGCTGCGCGCAGTTCTGGAGGCAGGGACATCGCCGGAGGTGGACGCCGCGATCGGTTCAGCGACTTACCTGATCACATCGCGGCTTTCCATCGCCGAAACCGCCCGCGCGACGCTGCGGTTGCGCGCGCGAGGTCTGTCGGAGCGCGACATCACCGACTGGTCGCGCGAGGTCGACTCGATCTGGGCGCGCTGTACCATCTGGGAGATGACGCGTGCGGTCGTCGAGCTCGCCGGTGAAGTTGCGCCGCGCATGAACCTGCGAACGCTCGACGCCATCCACCTCGCCACATTTCTGACCGCGCGCCGCCGGATCGGCGCCGAAGTCACTCTCCTCACCTGCGATGCCAGACTCGAGGAAGCAGCAGGCACCGCCGCACGCTAGCCGCGCTCTCGCGACCGGCTCATGCAACACACCACCAAAAACGGCGCGCCCCGCATTGTCGGAGACGCGCCGTTCCTTGTTTGCCCGACCGTCGCAACGCACAGTCGTACTGCTTCGCTATTCCAGTCGCCGGGAGCCGCTTCGGCCGGGGAACCCGAATCCCCCATCCGCTCCCGTGAACGATGTCACCGCCCGCAGCGCAATGACATAGCTGAAACGGACAACTTTTGGAGGCCGGCCGTTGCCGCCTTGGCAAGCGCCGGCGCGTGATGCTCGCCGGCCCCATGCCGGCCCTATCGCCCTAAAGCTTCGGCGGAGTGACTCCCACCTGGTCCTGATACTTGCCCTTCCGTTGCGCATAGGTCACCTCCGGGATCTCGTCCCCCTGGAAGAACAGCAACTGCGCCAGACCCTCGTTCGAGTAGATCTTGGCCGGCAGCGGCGTCGTATTCGAGATCTCCAGCGTCAGCCAGCCTCGCCATTCCGGCTCCAGCGGCGTCACATTCACGATGATCCCGCAGCGCGCATACGTTGACTTGCCCACACACACCACCAACGTGTCGTTCGGGATCCGGAAATATTCGAGCGTGCGGGCCAGCGCGAACGAATGCGGCGGGATGATGCAGTAGTCCGCCTTGATGTCCACAAACGAACGCGGATCGAACGCCTTCGGGTCCACTGTCACACCGTACACGTCCGTAAAGACCTTGTATTCGTCCGCCACACGCACGTCGTACCCATACGACGATACGCCATAACTGATCACGCCATCGCGCACCTGACCGCCCTCGAACGGCTCGATCATCCCATGCTCCGTCGCCATCTTACGGATCCAGCGGTCACTGCGAATCGACATTGATTACGGCTCCATGATGGGATCCACCTCGCCCCTCGGCGCGGCAAACTAGGCACGACCTCGCACCCCCAGCAAGCCAGCCAGGAATCCAGGCGCGCCGCCCCATCCGCCGAGCCCGGAAATTGCCTCTGCCCGTCGCTTGACACTCCCATACCGCTTCCGTAGTTTTTCGCGGCTTGGTTAGTGAACTTTTTCACAAGCAACGGGGCGGCTGATGCTTGAGTCGTATGTCCCGATCCTGATCCTGCTCGGCATTTCCCTGGGAAATGCGGTAGGCATGATCGCCCTATCACATCTCGTCAGCCCATACCGACCTACTCCGGTCAAGCTCGAGCCGTACGAATCCGGCATCACGCCGATCGGCGATACGCGCGAGCGGTTCTCCGTCAAATTCTATCTGGTTGCGATCCTGTTCATCGTTTTCGATATCGAAACGGTGTTCCTGATCCCGTGGGCCGTAATGTTCCGGCAGCTCGGAATTTTCGGGTTTGTTGAAATGCTGATCTTCATGACGGTGCTCCTGGTGGGCCTCGTCTATATCTGGAAGAAAGGAGCGCTCCAGTGGGACTGAAGGCGCGCACCACACTCCCCATGGCATCGAGCGGTGCCGGGGAAGCGACGTTCATGACGACGCGTCTCGACGAGGTCATCAACTGGAGCCGTCGCAGCTCACTCTGGCCGATGCCCTTCGGCACGGCCTGCTGCGCGATCGAGATGATGGCGTCGGCTGCGTCGAAGTACGACCTGGCCCGGTTCGGGATGGAGCGCATGTCGTTTTCGCCCCGCCAGGCGGATCTGCTGATCTGCGCTGGTCGCGTCACATACAAGATGGCGCCGGTCCTGCGGAAGATCTGGGATCAGATGCCGCAGCCGAAGTGGTCGATTTCGATGGGCGCATGTGCATCGACGGGCGGCGTCTTCGACGCGTATTCGATGGTGCAGGGCATCGACACAATCATTCCGGTCGACGTCTACGTCCCGGGCTGTCCGCCTCGCCCTGAGGGCCTCATCTACGGCATCCTGATGATCCACGAGAAGATTCGTGGTGAGGCGCTGAAGAACGACGCTCTGCGCGCGGAAGACGCAGCCCGCACGGGTCGTGCAAACAAGTCCGCGCTCGAGATCGACGCGCTCGCCGGACCGTTCGGCAATTCGACCACGCAGAACCGTGTGAGCGGCCTGGTCACGACGAACGCGCTCGCGCGCCCCACGGATCGGCTGCCCTGATGGCCGACGACAAGCTGAAGGATGCGATCTCGGGCCTGGAGTCGGGCCCGGAGTCCACACCGAACGGCGAGCAGGCGACGTTTGGCGGGGTCGCCTCGCAGCAGTCGCATCCCTCCGTGGACGCACTGCGTTCCGCATTCCCGGACGCGATCCAGCATCATGCAGTCATGGCTGGCGACGAGCACGTCATCTTCATCGCGTCAGATCGCAATGTCGAGATCCTCGGCTGGTTGAAGACCGATCCGTCGCAGCGCTATGATCTGCTCGTTGACCTGACTGCCGTCGACTACGGTGGCGGCCGCCCGCTCGAGGTGGTCTACCAGCTGTGGTCGATCCCGAACAAGCGCGCACTGCGCGTGAAGTCGCTGCTCGTGCTCGATCGTCTCGAGATCGCATCCGTCGAAGGTCTCTGGAAAACTGCCGACTGGCTCGAGCGCGAGGTGTTCGACCTGTTCGGCATCAACTTCAGCGGGCACCCCGACATGCGCCGCATTCTGATGCCCGAGAACTACGCCGAGGGTCATCCGCTGCGGAAGGACTTCCCGCTGCGCGGCCGCTTCACCCGTGCAGAGCAGACCCGTCGCGCGCTGTCCATGGCATTCGAGGATTTCTACACGCCGGACGAGCTGTCGATCACTGCCCGCAACGCCGCAGGAAACCAGCGATGAGCACGAAGACGGTCGAGTATCTGGTCACGCGCAATCCCGAGCTTGGCGCAGACGGCCAGCCGCGCACTGTGCCGATGTTGTCGCAGACGATGGACGCGCCGGAGATGCACGGTGAGCACATGCTCATCAACATCGGGCCGCAGCATCCTGCCACCCATGGCGTGCTGCGCCTTGTGCTCGAGCTCGATGGCGAAACTGTCATCAAGTGCATTCCGCACATCGGCTATCTGCACTCCAGCTTCGAGAAGCTCGGCGAGTACCGCACCTGGAATCAGGTGATCCCGCTCACCGACCGCATGGACTATCTCGCGCCCCTCATCTACAACTGCGCGTATGCCATGGCCGTCGAGAAGATGATGGGCGTGGAAGTCACCGAGCGCTGCAAGGTGACCCGCGTCATCTGCATGGAACTCGATCGCATCTTCAGCCACCTCCTGTGGCTCGGCACAACCGCCATCGACATCGGTGCATTCACCGTGTTCCTGTATACGTTCCAGGAACGCGAGCGCATCTATGACCTGCACGAGTCGCTCACAGGCGCGCGCATTACGACGAGCGCGACGCGCATCGGCGGCATGATGGCCGACCTGCCGATCGGGTGGATCGATCAGCTCCGTCATTTCGTCGACACACTGCCGAAGACGCTCGACGAGGCCGACCGCCTGCTGATGCACAACAACCTGTGGATCGGCCGCAACAAGGATGTCGGTGTGATCTCCGGCGAGGATGCAGTGAACTTCGGGCTCACGGGTCCGAACCTGCGCGCATCCGGTGTGTCGTACGACCTTCGCAGGGACCGGCCGTACTACGACTACGAGACCTATGACTTCGATGTCGTCGTGGGCGAGAATGGTGACTGCTACGATCGCTACCTCGTCCGCATCGAGGAGATGCGGCAGAGCCTGCGCATCCTCGACCAGGCGATTGCACGTCTGCCGGACGGCCCGATGAATGTCGACGACCCCCGCCTCATCCTGCCCGGCAAAACTGCTGCGATGAGCGACATGGAGTCGATGATCCATCACTTCAAGGTGGTGATGCAGGGCGTGAATGCGCCGGCCGGTGAGAGCTGGTACAGTGTCGAGAGCTCGAAGGGTGAGCTGGGGATGTATGTCGTGAGTGATGGCGGATCGAAGCCGGTTCGCTGGCGAGTTCGTGGTCCGAGCTTTATCAACCTTTCGGCACTGCCGAAGATGGTGGAAGGACACCTGTTGTCGGACGTGATTGCCGTCAACGCGAGCCTCGACATCGTGCTTGGAGAAATCGATCGATGAGCGAGGCCACACCGCTGCAGGGCGGGAATCCGGGGTGGGCGGGGGAGAGAGGCGAGTTTGAACACCTGAGCGAGGCCGACATTCGCGGCACCTCGTATTACGGTTCGCGCTCGCTAGCCGGTGAGAACGCGGGCGGCGTCTGCGCATACCCGTACCAGCTTCTCCGCAAGAATCCCGACGCACCGCTGTTCGAGGGGCCATACGCCGAGCGCTTCCAGAAGATCCTGTCGCGCTATCCCGACAAGCAGGGCGCACTGCTGCCGACACTGAATCTCGCGCAGGAAGTCCGCGGCCATCTGTCACCGGAATCAATGGAGCACGTCGCCGAGCTGCTCGGTCTGATGCCAACCTATGTGCGAGGCGTCGCGACGTTCTACACGATGTACAACAAGCAGCCCGTGGGCGACTTCCTCATCCAGGTCTGCACCAACGTCGCATGCAACATGTGCGGTGCGGACGAGGTGATGGAATCGTTCCTCGAGCACACATCGACGGAAGCCGGTGAGACCACTGCTGACGGAAACTTCACGGTGATCGAGGCGGAATGCCTCGGCGCTTGTGGGTTCCCGACTGCGGTCCAGATCAATGAGCGGTATTTCGAGAATGTTGCGCCCGAAGACGTACCGGCGATCCTGCAGCAGCTGCGCGGGGAGGCGACTCGCTGATGGCGTATCCATATCGTCATGACAAGGAAGTCCGCATCCTCAGTGAGCACTTCGGCGACCCCGAAGCACGCACGCTCGAAGGATGGCAGAAGCGCGGCGGCTATGTCGCATTGAAGAAGGCGCTCGGGATGAGTCCGGAAGACATCATCACGGAAGTGAAGGCCAGTGGCCTTCGCGGTCGTGGTGGTGCGGGCTTCCCGACCGGCGTGAAGTGGTCATTTCTCAAGAACGACGGCTTGCCGCACTACCTGCTGATCAATGCCGACGAGTCTGAGCCGGGCGCATTCAAGGACCGCGAGCTGTGCCGCTGGACCCCGCATCAGCTCATCGAGGGTTCCCTCATCGCCGCCCACGCGATCCGTGCGCAGCACGTCTACCTCTATATCCGCGGCGAGTTCTTCGAGCCGGCGCAGGTCATCGGCCGCGCCATCGAGGAAGCATACACCGCGGGGTTCGCCGGCAAGGACGTCATGGGGTCCGGCCTCACCATTGACGTCACGCTGCACCTCGGTGCAGGCGCCTACATCTGCGGCGAAGAGACCGCACTGATGAACTCGCTCGAGGGCCGGCGAGGACAGCCGCGCATCAAGCCGCCGTTCCCGGCCGTCTACGGCGCGTTCGGCCAGCCCACCAACATCAACAATGTCGAGACCCTCTGCGTCGTGCCGCACATCATCAACAATGGCGGCGCGTGGTACAGGCAGTGGGGCACAGAGAAGAGTCCGGGCACCAAGCTGTTCAATATGTCCGGGCATCTCGTGCGCCGTGGCAATTTCGAACTTCCACTCGGGTTCCCGCTGAAGGAGCTGATCTACGATGTCTGCGGCGGTATCCGGAACGGCCGTTCGCTCAAGGCTGTGATCCCGGGCGGCAGCAGTGTCCCGATCCTCTCCGCGGACGAGATCGACATCAATCTCGATTACGAAAGTGTCGCCGCCGCAGGCACGATGCTCGGCACGGCGTCGGTCATGGTGATGGACGACCAGACCAACATGGTCAAGCAGGTGCGCCGCATGGTCGACTTCTATGCGCACGAATCCTGTGGCCAGTGCACACCGTGCCGCGAGGGCACGGAATGGCTCGCCAAGATTCTGCGTCGCATCGAGGACGGGATGGGTGTCGAGGGCGATCTCGACCTGCTGCTCGATCTCGGACGCAACATGACCGGCACGACGATCTGCGTACTCAGCGATTCCGCTGCTGCACCGGTCGCCAGCTCGATTGAAAAGTTCAAGGACGATTACCTGGCACTGATCCGGCGCGGCGCTTCGGCCGCCGCGACCGCGTAAGGCTGATATGGCGAACGAAGAGATTGCGACGGTCAGCGTAACCATCAACGGCGTTGCCGTGAGTGTGCCGCCCGATACCCGGATCATCGAGGCGGCGGAGCTCGCGGGCATCGGCATTGCCCATTACTGCTACCACCCCGGCCTGTCTGCACCGGCCATGTGCCGCATGTGTCTCGTCGAGGTCGACGGTCTCGGCAAGCTGCAGCCGGCATGCGTGACCCTCGTTGCTGACGGCCAGATCGTGAACACCGAGTCGCCTCGCTCACTCGAAGCGCGCGAGGGCACCCTCGAGTTCTACATGATGAACCACCCGCTCGATTGTCCGGTCTGCGACAAGTCTGGCGAGTGCAAACTGCAGGACTACGTCCACGCGGAAGGCCCCAAGCGCGGCCGCTCGATCGAGGCCAAGCGCGTCAACGGCCAGGACGACTTCGGCGGCGACATCATCTATGACGGCGACCGCTGCATCATGTGCACGCGCTGCGTTCGCTTCATGCGCGAGGTTCCGCAGGACGATCGTCTCGGCGTCGTACAGCGAGGACATCGTTCCGTCATCGACACGTTCTTCGATCACGGCGTCGAGGGTAACATCTGGGCGGGCAACATCGTCGACATCTGCCCGGTCGGCGCACTCCTGTCGAAGGACTTTCTGCACAAGGCGCGCGTCTGGGACCTCGACAACACGTCGTCCATATGCCCCAGTTGCTCGCAGGGCTGCAACATCAAGATCGACACGCGCGACAATCTCGTCATGCGTCTGCGGCCGCGTACAAACCCTGACGTCAACTCGTACTGGATGTGCGACTACGGCCGCCACCGCTACGAGTGGCTGAACATGGCCGACCGCATCGAGGCGCCCCTCATCCGCAGCGGTGACGGCAGGCTGCAGGCGACCAGCTGGCAGGACGCCATGCTCAAGCTCGTCACACTGCTCGATGGGGCACGCGCCGAGGGCGCGGTCGCTGTCGGGTCCGCGTTCATGTCCAACGAATCCAACGGCTTCCTCGCACGGCTCCTCACCGCACTCGGCGGCAACGCCCCCGTCTTCCGAAGCGAGCGCGATGACGAGGAAATCGTCATGCCGGGGTTCCCCCATCTCGCACGCCGCCGCGACCTCGCCGCTAATGTGCGAGGCCTCGAAGCAATGGGATTCCAGCGCGTAGGCGACGACACAGCGGCCGGCGGACTGCCCGCAACCGCCGGCAAGGTCGTCATCGTCATGGGCGACGAACTGATCGATGCACCCGCCGACTACGGCCAGGATGCCGCGCTCTTCATTGTGCTCGGCCATGTCGCGACCACCGCGTCGCGCAACGCACATTTCCTGCTGCCCGTATCGAGCTTTGCCGAAGAGGAAGGCACGTTCACGAGCTTCGACGGCCGCGTACAGCGCTTCTGGCCGGCATTGCAGCCGCCACCGCTCGCGCGGCCCGCATGGCAGATCCTCGGCGTTCTGCTTGCCGGTCTCAATGAAGGGACTGCGCCGGCCAATGCCGGCAGCGCATTCCTCCGCCTCGGCGACATGTATGACAGCTTCCGCGGTCTCGACTACGAGACCGTCGGCCCGCGCGGTGCTCTGATCAATGAGCCGGTCCGTCTCACAGGTGCCGCCGCAGGAGGCAGCTGATGCATGAGATGAAGCCCCTGACCGGCATTGCATGGCTCATCATCACGATGGTCAAGATCATGGGGGTGTTCACGCTCACCATGGTCACTGTCGCGATGCTCACGCTGCTCGAGCGCAAACTCTCCGCGTGGATCCAGGACCGCTACGGCCCGAACCGCGTCGGACCGTCAGGCCTGCTGCAGCCAATCGCGGACGGCCTCAAGAACATCATGAAGGAGGAGACGTTCCCGTCGGCGTCGTCGGCGATCTTCTTCTTCCTGGCGCCGGCCCTCGCGATCATTCCCGCTCTGGTCACGATTGCAGTGATTCCGTTCGGCGCGCCGCTGCCGACACCATGGGGTCTCGTTCCGATGGTCATTGCCGATGTGCCCATCGGCATCCTGTTCATTCTCGCCCTCACATCACTCGGCGTGTACGGCATCGTGATGGCGGGCTGGGCGTCCAACAACAAGTACGCGTTCCTTGGCGGCCTGCGCGCCAGCGCGCAGATGGTCAGCTACGAAGTCGCAATGGGGATGAGCCTCATTCCCGTCTTCATGCTCGCCGGCAATGTCACGCTCACGCAGATCGTGTGGGTGCAGCAGGGCGTGTTCCATCTCTGGTTCGCGCTGCCGCTCGGCCTCGCATTCCTGCTGTTCGTGATCGCCGCATTTGCCGAGACCAACCGTCTCCCGTTCGACCTCGCGGAAGCCGAATCGGAGCTGGTCACAGGCTATCACACCGAGTACTCGTCCATGAAGTTCTCGATGTTCTTCATCGCCGAATACTCGAACATGCTCACTGCGTCTGCGCTCATGGCAACCCTCTTCCTGGGCGGGTGGGACATTCCGGGATCGTTCGACAACATGCGCATGGTGGCGCCGAACCTCGTCGAAGGTGCGCAGCCCGCGGTGTGGAAGACACTGCTGACCATCGGCGCATTCGCATTCAAGACGTTCCTGTTCATCGGTCTGTTCATGTGGGTCCGCTGGACCGTGCCTCGCTTCCGCTACGACCAGGTGATGCATCTCGGCTGGAAGGTCATGCTGCCTACGGCGCTGATCTACATCATGGTTACAGGAGCGACGATCCTGGTGCTCGACCAGCTGGGCATCCAGATGGGCGGGTTCCTCGGCGGCCTCTATGGTTTGACGCTCGTCATTGTGAATGCCATCTGCACCTTCATCTTCGTGCGGCTCCTCGACAATGACCGGATCATGTCCGGCTCGTCACCGCGCGTCTATCGCAGTATGCAGTTGCCGTCCGGCGTGAGTGTCGAGCGCGCGACTGGCAACGTTGAGCCGCCCCGGCGGCATCAGGAGGTCTAATGGCGATCGGTCTGAAGACAGTACGCCGACCGGTGAACAATACATCGTATCTGCGGGCCAGCCTGAGCGGGATGATGATCACGTTCAAGCACATGGTAAACCCGAACAAGGTCACGCTCGAGTATCCGGACGAGAAGCCGGTGCTCTCGCCGCGGTGGCGAGGTACGCATGTCATGGCGACGCACGCGGACGGGCGTCCGAAGTGTGTCGCATGCGGTCTGTGCCCCACGATCTGCCCGGCCAACTGCATCCGCCTGGTCCCCGGCGAGGATGACCAGGGCAATCGGTATCCGGTGGTATACGAGATCGATGAATTCCGCTGCATCTTCTGCGGGATGTGCCAGGAGGTCTGCCCCGTCGAGGCCATTCACGTCGGCCAGGACTACGAGAATGCGGAGTACACGCGCGAGCGGTTCGTCTATGATCTGGACCGCCTGATGGCGCAGGACCATCCCGTCAGCACGCTGTGGGACCCCGAAGACATGCTGGGCCAATGAACGAGTTCATCGCTAATTTTCCGTTCGCGCAGCTCCTCTGGTGGGTGTTCGCTTCATTGGCCGTCGGTGGTGCCATGGGCACGATCACCCGCCGGAACCCCGTCGCGAGCCTGCTCTTTCTGGTGCTGACGTTCTTCAGCCTCGCGGCGATCTACATCCTGCTCGGCGCGCATTTCATCGGCGCGATCCAGGTCATGGTGTATGCCGGCGCGATCATGGTGCTGTTCCTGTTCACCATCATGCTCCTGAACCTCGGGCATGATTACCAGTCCGACATTCGTGGCGGGCTGTGGGTGATCGTCGCATTCGTGTTTGCCGGCACACTCGGTTTCTCGATCTGGTACGCGTTCTCTGACAAGGCAGCCATCGTGCAGATGGATGGTGCTGCGCGTATCCAGAGTTCAGTGAACGACGTCAATGCCGTGGGCGCCATCGGCGGTCCGCTGTTCCGCGACTTCGCCGTGCCGTTCGAGCTCACATCACTGCTGCTCCTCGTCGCCATCGTCGGCGCCGTACTGCTCGCGAAGAGGAGGGTCTGATGGAGCCACTCACAATGCTCCGGGGCATGGACAACGCCCAGCTCTCGCTCGGACTGTCCGCGGTGCTGTTCGCGATCGGTGTCGCCGGCGTGATCTTCCGCCGCAATGCGATCATTCTCTTCATGTGCATCGAGCTCATGCTCAATGCAGTGAACCTCGCATTCGTCGCACTCTCGCAGTACGTCGGCATCGGCGGCCAGGTCTTCGTCTTCTTCGTGATGACCGTCGCGGCGGCGGAGGCGGCCGTCGGCCTCGCACTGGTCATCTCGATTTTCCGACATGTGGAGTCCGTCGATATGAAGAACTTCAACCTGCTGCGGTGGTAATGCACGCCTTCGAGCCAACTCTGCTCTGGGCGATCGCCGTCCTGCCGCTGCTCGGGTTCGTGATCAACGGCCTGGTGGCATACCGGAGCCCCGAAAGCAAGATCATCCCGACCATCGTCGGGCCGGGCGTTGTCGCACTCGCATTCATCATCGCGCTGCTGAACTTCTTTGGCATGCGCGGCGCCGAGCTGCACGACCCGATCATCCAGACATACTGGCAGTGGATGCCGGTGGGCAGTCTCAGTATCGATGCGGCGTTTCAGCTCGATCAGCTCTCCATCCTGATGGTGCTGATCATCACCGGCATCGGCTCGCTCATCCACCTGTTCAGCATCGGCTACATGCATGAGGACCCGGGCTACGCGCGCTACTTCGCGTATCTCAACCTGTTCATCTTCTTCATGCTGATCCTCGTCCTCGGCAGCAGCTACCCTCTGATGTTCGTCGGCTGGGAAGGCGTCGGCTTGTGCAGCTATCTTCTCATCGGGTTCTGGTTCAAGGACCGCGAGAAGGCGGACGCCGGCAAGAAGGCGTTCATTGTCAACCGCATCGGTGACTTCGGCTTCCTTGTCGCGATGTTCCTGCTGTTCAGACACGTGGGCGCACTCGACTTCGCGACCGTCTTTGCTGCAGCGCCGGATGCGTTCGCATACGGCGGTGCCGTCATCACCGCACTGACCCTGTTCTTCTTTCTCGGTGCCGCAGGCAAGAGCGCGCAGATCCCGCTCTACGTCTGGCTTCCTGACGCCATGGCCGGTCCGACACCTGTCAGCGCACTCATCCATGCCGCAACCATGGTTACCGCGGGTGTCTACCTGGTCGCCCGCTCCAGTATCCTGTTCGCGATGGCACCGACCACCATGATCGTCGTCGCGGGCATTGGCGCACTCACTGCGCTGTTCGCCGCGACCATCGGCCTGGTGCAGAACGACATCAAGAAGGTTCTCGCATATTCGACAGTGTCCCAGCTCGGCTACATGTTCATTGGTGTCGGCATCGGCTCCTACACTGCCGGCGTCTTCCATCTCATGACCCACGCCTTCTTCAAGGCCCTGTTGTTCATGGGCGCTGGCGCCGTGATCCATGCGATGCACCACGCCTACCACGCGACCCACAGCCATGCCGATGCGCAGGACATGCGCAACATGGGTGGCCTGCGGAAGTACATGCCCATCACATGGATCACCATGTGGATCGCGACCCTCGCAATCTCCGGGATCTGGCCCTTCGCCGGGTTTTTCTCGAAGGACGAGATCATCTGGCAGACTGCCGCCCGTGCAGTCGGCCCGTTCGCACCGTGGTTCCGCGTCTACTGGATCATGGCATTGATCGCAGCCATGCTGACGGCGTTCTACATGACCCGTCTGATGATCATGACGTTCCACGGCACGAACCGGACGGGTGAGAAGGAACGCGGCCACCTTCACGAGGTGCCCCTCATCATGACTGTCCCGCTGATGGTGCTCGCAGCGCTGTCGGTGTTTGGCGGCTGGATCAACGTTCCGCATGCGATCAAGGAACTGCCGGTCCTCGGCTGGATCCCGTCGTCGGAATGGCTGCACGAGTGGCTGCATCCGATCACGTCCCGTGCGGACGAAGTGCTGCTCAAACACGTCGGGCCGGTCGCCCAGACGTCGCCGTTCGGCGGGCATGAAGGGTTCTGGGCACTCACATCATTCGCGATCGCGGCCGCCGTGATCCTGTTCACGTCCTACACGCTGAACCGCCGCACGTTTGCGACGGCGGAGAAATCGCCCGCGGCAACGGGCTTCTCGAAGGTGCTCTACAACAAGTGGTATATCGACGAGCTGTATGACGCGATCATCGTGCGCCCGCTGATGGCGGTATCGCGCGGGCTCTGGCGCATTGTCGACCAGGGCATGATCGACGGTGCTGTGAATGGCGCCGGCTACGCCTCGCGCGCCCTCGGCTGGGTCGGCGCGCAGATGCAGACCGGGCAACTCAATACATACGCCTTTGCAGTCGTCTTCGGAGTGCTGCTTCTCCTGGCGTTCGTCCTCATCTGAACGGTGTGAGCGTGCTGGATTCAATAGGCTATTCGAGCTGGGTGCTGACGTTCCTGATCTTCTTCCCGGCACTCGCCGCGGGAGTCGTTCTTGCCGCGCCGCAAAGGCTCGCCAGGCACCTCGCGCTGGCATTCGCCCTCGTCGAGTTCGTCGTATCACTGCCACTCTGGTTCGCGTTCAGCACATCGACTGCATCCATGCAGTTCGTAGCCGGCGCATCCTGGATCCCGCAGTGGGGCATCTCCTACAGCGTCGGTGTCGACGGCATCAGTATGCTGCTCGTGCTGCTCACCACGTTCATGGCGCCCATCACGATCCTCGGGTCGTTCCGCTATATCCAGCAGCGGGAAAAGGCCTTCTACGCGATGATGCTGCTGCTGCAGGTCGGCGTCATCGGCGTATTCTGCGCCCTCGACCTCTTCCTGTTCTTCATGTTCTGGGAAGTCATGCTCGTGCCGATGTACTTCATCATCGGCATCTGGGGCGGTGAGCGACGGATCTACGCGGCCATCAAGTTCTTCCTCTACACCGCCTCGGCGTCGTTGCTGATGCTCGTCGGCATCCTGTACCTGTACTACAGCCATCACGCGCAGACAGGCACCCTGTCCTTCGAGTACTCGGACATCCTTCAGCTGACGCTCACACTCAAGGAGCAGTACTGGCTGTTCGGCGCATTCGCACTGGCCTTTGCAGTCAAGATTCCGCTCTTCCCGTTCCACACGTGGCTGCCCGATGCACACGTCGAAGCGCCTACTCCCGGATCCGTTGTGCTTGCAGCGGTGCTCCTCAAGATGGGTGCGTACGGGTTCCTCCGGTTCCTGCTTCCACTCTTCCCGGGCGCTTCCACGCAACCGACGATTGTCGCGGTCATGCTGATCCTCGCCGTCATCGGAATCATCTACGCCGCGTGGGTTGCGGCCGTGCAGCCCGACGCCAAGAAGTTGATCGCCTACACGTCCGTGGCACACATGGGCTTCGTGGTGCTCGGGATTTTCGCGCTGACGGTGCAGGGAATTCAGGGCGCGATGATCGTCATGCTGTCACACGGCCTCTCTACCGGCGCAATGTTCCTCCTGATCGGCATGCTCTACGAGCGACGGCATACCCGCACCATCAGCGAGTTCGGCGGTCTGGCATCCGTCGCTCCGGTGATGGCAGCGTTCTTCATCTTTACTGCACTCGCCAGCATCGGCCTGCCTGGCACAAGCGGTTTCGTGGGCGAGTTCCTGGCACTGATCGGCGCCTTCCAGACACATCCGTATATCGCCGTCGTTGCAGGGACTGGCGTCATCTTCGCCGCGTACTACATGCTCCCGATGGTGCAGAAGATCTGGTTCAATAAGCTGGACCGGCCGGAGAACGAGAAGGTGCGGGACCTCAGCGGGCGCGAGTTCGCAGTCCTGGCACCACTCGTCGCATTCATGATCTGGATGGGTGTATACCCCAAGCCCTTCCTCGACCGCGCACAGGTAACAGTGACAGAGTTGATCAATCTGGTGGAAGCGCGCAGCAACCCGGCATACGAGCGCGTCGCAGCACCGCCTGTCGTCACGCTGCCAACACCCGCGTCGACGAAACCGGCAGCCGCATCGCCCGCAGCCGCATCGCCGGCGGAGGCGCACTGATGCAGATCGACTACTCGTCCCAGGCGCAGTACCTCTATGTGATGCTGCCGGAGATCGTCCTCTCGGTCTTCGCCATGATCATCCTGCTCGTGGATGTGTTCCAGAAGGGTGACAAGGAGGAGCCGTCGAGCTCGATCATCCCGTGGCTGACGTTCGGCGCCATTGCAGTCGCAGCCGTCGCCAATGGCTGGCTGCTCAATCTCGATGAGGTTGGTGTCTCCGGCATGATGGCCCTCGACAGCTACCGCGTGTTCTCGAACTTCCTGTTCCTGATCGCAGGCGCGCTGTTCGTCATGATCTCGACGCGCTACATCGACGAGGAGCACCTCCGCCTCGGCGAACTGTACGTGCTGGTGCTCTTCTCGATCGTCGGTATGATGGTGTTCGCCGGCGCGCGTGACCTCATGGTCATGTTCATCGGCCTCGAACTCATGTCCGTCCCCGTCTACGTGCTCACCGGCATCAACCGCCGCAGCATCCAGTCCTCGGAGGGCGCGCTCAAGTACTTCCTGCTCGGCGCATTCTCGAGCGCGTTCTTCCTGTTCGGCATCGCCATGGTCTATGGCGGCGCCGGCACGACCAACCTGGCCCTCATCGCGACCGCGATCTCCACGGGGTCACTGACGGCCGGAAAGCTGATCCCGGTCGGCATCGCACTGCTGGCCGTCGGCTTCGGATTCAAGGTCGCAGCCGTCCCGTTCCACATGTGGACGCCCGACGCCTACGAAGGTGCGCCGATCCCGATCACAGCCTTCATGTCGACCGCCGTCAAGGCCGCCGGGTTCGCGGCTTTCCTGCGTGTCTTCTTCACCGGCTTCCCTTCGCTGTATGCGACGTGGGACGTGATCGCGATCACCCTCGCCGTGCTCACCATGGTCGCCGCGAACTTGACCGCGCTGGTCGAAGGCAACATCAAGCGCATGTTCGCGTACTCCAGCATCGCGCACGCCGGCTACCTGCTCGTCGCACTCGCATCGGGCAACCAGCACGGTGCCGCGGCGTTCCTGTTCTACCTCGTCGTCTACACCCTCATGACCGTGGGCTCGTTCGCCGTCGTCATGGTCGTGGCAGGGCGGGGGGAAGAGCGCATCAATCTGTCGTCGTACAGCGGGCTCGCGTGGCAGAACCCGTTCCTCGGCGTCATCATGACGATCTTCCTCCTGTCACTCGCCGGCTTCCCGCTCACGGGCGGGTTCATCGGCAAGGTGTTCATCCTGCAGGCAGCACTCGGCAGAGGTCTCGTACTCCTCGCGGTCGCCCTCGTCCTGGCGTCCCTCGTGTCGTACTACTACTACCTGCGCGTCGCGTGGTACATGTGGTTCCGCGAGCCCGATGACGACGGCCGCACGCCATTGACCCTGACCCCCGCGCTCAAGGCTGCGCTCGTCATTGCAGCAGTCGGTGTCGTCATTCTCGGGGTATTTCCAGGTGCGCTCCTCGACGCCGCACAGGCCAGTGCAACCAGCCTGATGCAGTCGCAGCCGGCCATCGTCGACGCCGGGAGGTAGAGAAATTGAACACGCAGATTTTCCGGGAATACGACATCCGCGGCATCGTCGCCAACGACTTCACCGGTGACGTCCCGGAGCTGATCGGCCGCGCGTTCGCGTCGGAGCTGAGGGACCGTCTGGGCAGTGATCGCACCGACCTCGTCATCGCGGTCGGACACGACAACCGCCCCAGCTCGCCTGGCTTGGCGGACGCGGTCATTCGCGGTATTCGTGCCGCCGGCGTGAACGTCATCTTCGTCGAAACCGTCCCGACGCCTGTTCTCTATTTCGCGGCCGCTACGCTCGCGACCGATGGCGGCATGCAGATCACCGGTTCGCACAACCCGCCGGAGTACAACGGGTTCAAGATGATCATCCGCAACAGCCCGTTCTTCGGCGACGACATCCAGGTGCTGCGTTCACGCATCGAGGCCCGCCGCTTCACCGAAGGCAGTGGTACCGTCGAGACGCGCGAGATCATCCCGGCATACATCGATTACGTTGCACCCATGTTCGAGCTCGCTCGCCCGATGAAGGTGGTTGCCGACTGCGGCAATGGTGCAGGCAGCCTGGTCGCAGTGCAGCTCCTCGAGCGCATCGGCGCCACCGTCATCCCGCTGTACTGCGAGTCGGACGGCACCTTCCCGAACCATCATCCGGACCCCACCGTGGACGAGTACATCGTCGACCTCATCGCGAAGGTGCGCGAGGAGAAGGCCGACCTCGGCGTCGGCTTCGATGGGGATGCCGACCGCGTCGGCGCGGTCGACGAGAACGGTACCATCGTGCGAGGCGACATTCTGCTGCTGCTGTTCGGACTCGATGCAATGGAGCGCCTCGGCGCACCCCAGAAGCTCATCTTCGACGTGAAGTGCTCGCAGGCTGTGCCCGAGGTCTACGAGGCAGCCGGCGGCGAAGCGATCATGTGGAAGACCGGGCACTCCCTGATCAAGGTGAAGATGAAGGAGATCGGGGCACCGATCGCCGGCGAGCTCTCGGGCCATATCTGTTTTGGCGAGGACTATTTCGGATTTGATGACGCGTTGTATGGTGCGT
The DNA here is from genome assembly GCA_038257485.1 of Longimicrobiales bacterium. Lineage (GTDB taxonomy): Bacteria > Gemmatimonadota > Gemmatimonadetes > Longimicrobiales > RSA9 > DASUXU01. Next base: position 18,500 of record JBBSJG010000005.1, read on the forward strand.
GCGCACTTGTCCGCCTCGTGTCACGGCTGCCCGGTCCGTTGTCCGCGCGCGTAGCCGAGTTCCCGAAGTACTACTCGACTGCGGAGCTCCGTGTCGACGTCACGGAAGAAGAGAAATTCGGCATTGTCGATGACGCCGTCGCACACTTCAGTTCAACCCACGAAGTGATCGCGGTGGATGGCGTGCGCGTTCTGTTCGATGGCGGGTGGGGCCTGCTGCGCGCATCGAATACGCAGCCCGTCCTCGTGATGCGTTTCGAAGCGAAGACGCAGGCGAGGCTGGATGAAATCCGCGCGACCATGGAGGGGTGGCTAACGTCGCGGGGTGTGCGGGTGGAGGCCGCGTCCCACGGCTGATATGAACCGCCCGCGAGGATGGCCCATCCTTGCGGCCGCCATTGTTGGCGCGACGCTGTTTCTGTTCGGCCGCTCGGCCGCCACGCTCTACACCGACTACCTCTGGTTCGGCGCGGTGGGACACGCGGACGTGTTCCGCACCCGCCTCACCGTAACCATTGTCGTCCGCCTCGCCGCGGCCGTCGCCGCTGCAGCCATCATCTTCCTCAATCTATCCCTGGTGTTGCGCCGTCTCGGGCCCGTCCGCCTGCGTCGGCGTTACGGCAATCTCGAGATTGCAGAGCAGGTGCCGAAAACCCTCGTGACGTTCGGATCGCTCGTCATCTCGATCTTCGGCGGATGGTGGCTCGCAATGCTGCAGTTCGGCGGGGGCGTACCGCTCGCGGTTCGCGCATGGACGCAGCATGTGTCGTGGGGCATTGCAGATCCGCTCTTCGGGAAGGACATCTCCTTCTACATCTTCACACTGCCCGTCCTGCTGATCTCGGTCGACCACGTGCTCGTCGCACTGTTCTGGAGCCTGGTCCTCATCGGCATCGGCTACAGCCTCGTCGGCGCTGTGCGCATGCAGCAGAACCGCGCCGAGATCGATCCGTTCGCGCGCAACCACATCGCCGGCGTCGTTGCGGCGTTCCTGTTTGTCCTCGCGATACGATTCATTGTCGGCAGATACGTGTTGGCCGTGGATGGCAGCGGAGTGCAGGGCGCTGTCGGCTACACGGACGTGCATGCGCGGGTTCTCGCGCAGTGGGTGATCGCCGCGCTCGCCATTGTCGCGGCCGCATCGATCGCGTGGAGCGCACACCGGTCCGTCATCCTGCCCGCACTGCTGGGCATCGGCATGCTGGTCACGGGCGGAGTCGTGTTCGGCTATGCCTATCCTGCGATCGTGCAGAAGCTCAAGGTCCAGCCGAACCAGCTCGCGAGGGAGCAGAAGTTCATCGAATGGAACCTCGAGTTCACGCAACGCGCGTTCGGCCTGGCAGACATTGCGCGCGAACACATGGCGTATGCGCGCGCGACACCTGCGACGTGGTCGGATGCCGGTACGACACTGCAGCGGCTGGCGCTGTGGGATGTTGATCAGATGCTCGACGCCTTCAACCAGGTGCAGTCGTTCCAGGGCTACTACGGCTTCAGCGACGTCGACTTCGATCGTTACGCAATCCCGGGCGGCGTCCAGCAGGTCGGTGTCGGTGTGCGCGAGTTCAAACAGGATGGCCTGCCCGCCGCGTCACGCAGCTGGTTCGCACTGCATATGCGGCCGGAGTTCACGCGGGGGGTCGGTGCAGTCATTGCGCAGGCGAACATCGCTGTCGGCGGTGCGCCTCGCTATCTGGTGGGTGAGCTCAATCCCATCCGCGTAGCACCGCAGGCCGGCAACACCATGACCATCCTCGACCCGTCCGTGTACTATGGCGAGCTCGCCACCGACTACATCGTCCTGAACAGGGAAGCCGCCAACGCGATCACGACTGGCACGCGTCCCGCCTCTGACAGCGCAGCGCCTACTCAGCAGCCGCCGCAGCCGCCGCAGCCGCCGCACGGCGTATCCATCGCGTCATTCGTGCGGATCCTCGCATTCGCGTGGCGATTCGGCGATCACAACCTGCTCTTCGCTTCCAACCTCGACGACAGCAGCCGCCTGCTGTTCCGACGCAATGTGCGCGAGCGCGCGGAGCAGATCGCGCCATTCCTCGAGTGGGACCGCGACGCACTGCCCGTAGTGGTGGATGGCCGCATCAAGTGGGTCCTCGACGGCTACTCCGCATCGGGATCGTTCCCCATGTCGTCCAGCCGCTCCGTGGCGTCGCTCAATCTGCGTCGCGTCAACTACATGCGCGGCAGTGCGAAAGCCGTCATCGATGCAGGGACGGGAGCGATCGAGATCTATGCGACGGATGCCGGTGACCCGATCGTGCGCAGCTATGCCGCAGTGTTTCAGGGCCTGATCCGAAGCGCATCCACGATGCCGGGCTGGCTGCGTCGCCATCTGCGCTATCCCGCGACCATGCTGACACTGCAGGCCGACATTCTCGAGCAGTACCACGTGCAGCAGCCCAATGCATTCTTCGCAGGACAGGACGCATGGGAGGTCCCTGTGCAGGGTGCCGCGCGCGGGACACCACGCCCCAATGAGCCCATCTATCTGCTCATCCCCTCGCCCGGCGATTCCGTAAGCAGCTTCATGGCGATGCTGCCTTTCACCGCGCGCGCGAGGCAGAACCTGACCGCCATGCTGATGGTGTCCAATGATGCGGACACCTACGGCAGCCTCACACTGCTCCATATGGCAGGCGACGAGCTCATCAAGGGGCCCGCACAGATTCAGTCGCTCATCGAGCAGGACCCCGACATCTCACAGCAACTTTCGCTCTGGCGCCAGCGAGGCACTGCGGTCGAGCTCGGACAGCTCCGCATCATCCCGTTCGGCAGCTCCATCCTGTACGTCGAGCCGCTGTACATGGCCGCCGAAGAGAAGGCCATCCCGCAGCTGCACCGCGTAATCGTCAGTGATGGCGAGATCGCGGTCATGGCCGAAACCCTCGAGCGCGCGGTCGCGACACTCGTTTCCCGCACGGGCGGCACGCTCAACGGCGTAGTCACCACGCCGGACGACCTGCGCGGGTTCGGCGAGCCTGCCGCCAATGCGTCGCCCGCCGTCGCCAGCAGCCCCGCCGACCGCGCCGCGTGGCCGGCCGAGGCACTGCGTCTCTACGACGAGGCCGAGCGTCATCTGCGCGCGGGCGATTTCGCTGCATTCGGCGCGTCCTGGCAGCGCCTCCGGACCGTGCTGCAACAGGCCAGTGAAGGGAACCGACGCCCGTGAGCGAACGCACGATCGTGGTCGCACTGGGCGGAAACGCACTGCAGCCGGAGCACGAAGCGGGCAGCATCGGCGAACAGTTCGCGCACACCCGCGAGAGCCTCGGCGCCGTGGTTGCGCTGGCGCTCGACGGATGGCGCATCGCGATCGTGCACGGCAACGGCCCGCAGATCGGGGACGAGCTGATGCGCAACGAGCAGGCGAGGCGTTCACTGCCGCCCCTGCCATTGGGCGTACTCGTCGCCGGGACCGCGGGCTGGATCGGCTACATGATCCAGCAGTCTCTGCAGAACGCACTCGAGCGCGCGGGCGACCACCGCTCCGTCGTGACCATCATCTCGCAGATCGAGGTGGATCCCGCGGCGGCAATGGCGGAGCCCACCAAGCCGATCGGTCGCGTGATGGATCAGGCGACGGCGGACTCGCTTGCCGCGGAAATGGGCTGGTCCATCAGGCCTGCCGGAGACGGCTGGCGCCGCGTCGTGCCGTCGCCCGCACCGCTCAGGATCGTCGAAGCGCAGCAGATCCGGCGCCTCGTGGACCAGGGCACCATCGTCATTGCCGCGGGAGGTGGCGGTACACCCGTCTACCGGGATGCGGTACTCGGGCTGGAAGGGGTGGACGCGGTGATCGACAAGGATCGCGCGGCGGCCGTGCTCGGACGGGATCTCGATGCGCGGGCGCTCCTCATCCTCACGAATGTCGACGCCGCGTATCGCGGCTTCGGCACGCCGTCGCAGGAAGCGTTACGTTCCCTGTCTGTGGGCGATGCGGAACGCCTGCTTGACGCGGGTGAATTCGGAACGGGCTCCATGGGCCCGAAGGTGGAGGCCGCCGTTGCATTCGTACGCAATGGCGGCGAGACAGCCTACATCGCACGGCTCGATCAGGGGCTCGATGCAGTGGCAGGCAGAGCGGGAACTGCAATACGCGCGTAACGACATGTCGGCCGGGTCAGATCGCTGCCCGGCCGCGTTCATGTCCAGCTTTGTTTCGAGTGGAGCACTATGAACATTCATGAATACCAGGCCCGGGAAATCCTGCAGGCGCATGGCGTCCCGGTACCGGGCGGCTCGGTTGCACACACGGCGGACGATGTCGAGCGCATCGCGAAGGAGCTCGGCGGCACCGTCGTCATCAAGGCGCAGGTCCACACGGGCGGCCGCGGCAAGGCGGGCGGCGTGAAGCTGGCCACCGGCCACAAGGAAGCACGCGAGATCGGATCGCAGATCCTCGGTATGAAGATCAAGGACTTCACAGTCGAGAAGGTCCTGGTCGCACCGGCAGAGGATATCGCGTCAGAAGCTTACGTCGGCGTCATCGTCGACCGCGCATCCAGGCGCGCGGTCTTCATGGTGAGCCGCGAGGGCGGCATCGACATTGAAGAGGTCGCGGAGACCAATCCCGACGCGATCGTCAAGCTCGCCGTCGACCCGCGCTACGGCCTCCAGTCCTTCGAGGCCTATGAGCTCGCTACTGCACTCTACGACGATTTCAAGCAGCAGCGCGTCGCGGCCAGTATCCTCATGCAGCTGTACGCCGCATTCATGGAGAGCGGTGCATCGCTCGCCGAGATCAACCCGCTCGTCACGACACCGGACGGCACGGTCAAGGCGCTCGATGCCAAGTTCAGCATCGATGACAACGAGCTGTTCCGCCTCGAGAAGATCGCCAACATGCGCGATGACGCAGGCGAGCCGCAGGCCGAGATCCTCGCGCGCGAAGCGAACCTCACCTTCATCAAGCTCGATGGCAACATCGGCGCAGTCGTGAACGGTGCAGGCCTCGCCATGGCCACCATGGATCTCATCAAGTTCTATGGCGGTGAGCCCGCGAACTTCCTCGACATCGGCGGCTCGTCGAATCCCGAGAAGGTCGTCAATGCACTCCGCATCATCACGAGCGACGAGAACGTCAAGGTGATCTGCTTCAATATTTTCGGCGGCATCACCCGCTGTGACGACGTCGCCAATGGCATCGTCGAAGCAACGAAGCGCATCGACATCAAGGTGCCCCTCGTCATCCGTCTCACAGGCACCAACGAGGAGCTCGCGCTCAAGATCCTCGCGGACGCCGGATTCACAGCAACGACGTCGATGGATGATGTGGTCAAGAAAGCAGTCGAGCTCGCCAATCAAGCAGAGTCCGGGAACGGTAAATAACCATGTCGATATTCATTGATAAGAACACCCGCCTCATCGTGCAGGGCATCACGGGCCGCGACGGCTCGTTCCACGCCCGCCAGATGATGGAGTACGGCACCAACGTCGTCGCTGGTGTCACACCCGGGAAGGGCGGCCAGTCCTTCGACGGACCCGACGGCCGCAAGGTCCCGATCTTCAATACCGTCGCACAGGCCGCGAAGGCCACCGACGCGAATACCTCCGTCATCTATGTGCCGCCGCCGTTCGCTGCAGATGCGATCATGGAAGCCGCAGCCGCCGGGATCGCATTCATTGTCGCGATCACGGAAGGCGTGCCCGTGCTCGATATGACGAAGGTTTACACCTACGTGCAGGACAAGGGCGTGCGTCTGCTCGGACCGAACTGCCCGGGCCTCATTTCCCCCGGCAAGTCCAAGGTCGGCATCCTCCCCGGTCAGATCGTTACACCAGGCCCGATCGGTGTCGTGTCCCGCTCGGGCACACTGACCTACGAGATCGTCTATCAGCTGACCAACGCAGGTCTCGGTCAGACCACCTGCGTCGGCATCGGCGGCGACCCGATCAATGGCACCTCCTTCATCGACTGCCTGCGCGCCTTCGAAGCGGATCCCGACACCTCCGCAGTCGTTATGATGGGTGAGATCGGCGGCACCGATGAACAGGAAGCTGCCGCATTCGTGAAGGCGCACATGAAGAAGCCCGTCGTCGGCTTCATCGCCGGACAGACCGCCCCGCCCGGACGTCGCATGGGCCACGCGGGCGCCATCATCAGCGGGTCCGCCGGCACTGCAGCCGAAAAGATCCAGGCGTTCGAAGACGCCGGCATGGGCGTCATGCGCAAGCCGTCCGATGTCGTCGAACTGATCCGCAAAGTCCTGAAGTAAAGATCGTCGATGCCGGCAAAATCGCTGCTCGAGCTGCTGCCGCGCGACCATATCGTCGTACCGCTGCACGCCGCGACCGTCGAAGAGGCGATCGCGGCGCTGGTACGCGCACTCGTGGTTGCCGGTGCCATCCGTGACCGCCAAAAGGCCAACCAGCTGCTCCTCGAGCCGCGCCGGCGAAGCATCGTCAGTATCGTGCCGCGCGTCGCTCTGCCGCACTTCCGCACCGACATCGTCGAGGATGTCGTCGTCGCAGTCGGCGTCTCACCCGCACCCCTCCCGTCAGCCAACGAGACCCGGCTCGATTCCGATCCCGTCGTCCTCGTGCTCGTACTCGCACCCGCTGACTTTTCGACCCTCTACCTTCAAACCGTGGCCGCACTCGCACGCATGCTCCGTGACGATCAGGTCGTCGACCGCATCGCCTCCGCCCGCACACCCGACGACCTGCTCGCCATCGAGGCCCTCAACGACACGCGCGTTCAGCCCAGCCTCGCCGTGCGCGACATCATGATCCACGACGTCGACAGCACCACACCAGACACGCCGCTCCGCGATGCCGTCGACCTCATGGTCAGAAACGGCATCCGCGCGCTTCCCGTGGTCGGCGACAAACTCGAAGTGCTCGGTATCATTTCCGAGCACGACGTCATGCGCGGCCTGCTCGCCCGCATTCCACGCGTCGCAGACGCGGATCGCGACTCCGTCGAATCCTCGGAGCTGCTCCGGGTCCGCGATGTCATGACACGGTCCGTCCTGTGCGTGTCGGCCGACCTCGGCATCACCGAGGCCGCCAACCTCATGAACAACAAGAACGTCGAACAACTCCCGGTCACCAGTGAAGGGAAGCTTACCGGTTTCCTCACACGCAGTGACATCATCCGAAAACTCTTCGCACGATAAGACTGAATCATGAGCAATTTCACACTCGCAATCGTAAAGCCCGACGCCGTCGCAACCGGCAAGGCCGGCAAAATCATCGGCCACCTCGAAGGCCAGGGCTTCAAGGTCCGCGCGCTCCGCATGGTCCGCCTGACACCGGCACAGGCCGGCGAGTTCTACGGCGTACACAAAGAGCGTCCGTTCTACCAGTCGCTCGTCACTTTCATGACGTCCGGTCCGGCTATCCCCGTCCTCCTCGAGAAGACGGATGCAGTGAAGTCCCTGCGTGAGGCGATCGGCGCCACGGACCCGGCCGAGGCCGCCGAAGGAACCGTCCGCGCATTGTTTGCGGAATCCAAGGAACGCAATGCGATTCACGCCTCGGACTCGGATGAGAATGCCGTCCAGGAAGCCGCGTTCTTCTTCTCGATGGCGGACGTGCTGGCAGCGTCTGCCTGAGAGGCGGCCCGGCGTTGACAAGGACGCCGAATCCGCCCATCTTTCACGACTATGCTGAAAGTCGATCTGGGGCTCCTGAAGCGTGAAAAACGCCTGGAGGTCGACGAGCTGGTGCCGGCCGACTCGTTGTTGTGGGGTGAGGCCGGTGCGGCTTTCGATGGTCCGCTCCGCGTTCGTCTGGAAGTGGAAGAGTCCGGCGAGGACGTGATTGCGACGGGTCTGCTGACGGGGACCGGCGTCATGGCCTGCCGGCGCTGCCTTGAGCCGGTTGGAATCGAGCTGGACCATCCGGTCCGGCTCTGGTTCAGGGCAGGGATCTCGGAGACGGAAGCCGAGGCGGAGGAGGACAACGTATACGCGCTGGCACCGCGGTCTCGCGAGCTCGATCTGAGCGCTGCGGTCCGTGAGCATGTTGTATTGGCCATGCCCGAGTACGTGATGTGCAAAGAGGATTGTCGCGGTCTGTGCCCGCATTGTGGGACGGACCTGAATCGCGAGACATGTGACTGTACAGTTGAGCCCGTAGACGACCGCTGGGCGGCGTTGCGGCGGGCGAAGCTGGATTGATCAGGAGGCACCATGGCAGTACCGAAGAGACGGGTATCGAAACAGCGCAAGCGCAAGCGTCGTGGCGCAATGAAGGCGGAGACGCCGACGGTGAACCGCTGCTCGAAGTGCGGTGACCCGAAGCAGCCGCATCATGTCTGCCCTACGTGCGGTACATACCGCGGTGAGCAGGTCATCCAGGTCGAAGAGCTGTAGGACGATCGCCCGTGCGCATCGCTCTCGATGCCATGGGTACCGACCGTCACCCTGCCATCGAGGTGCAGGGTGCGGTTGAGGCGTTGCGCGAGCTACCGGGCGATTTCCATATCGTCCTGGTCGGTGATCGCGAGCGTATCGAGGCCGAGCTGTCGGCATTGCCGTCGGTGCCTCGTGACCGGATCGAGATCGTTCATGCGGGTGAGCGGATCGACCCGCGTGAGCCCGCAGCTACGGCCGTGCGTCGGAAGCCGGACTCGTCGATCGTTGTAGGCCTGCGCCTGCAGAAGGAAAAGAAGGTGGACGCATTCGTGAGCGCCGGTTCGACCGGTGCCGTCATGGCTGCGTCCCTTTTTCTTTTGCGGCCGCTTCCCGGTGTGGACCGCCCCGCAATCGCCACGATCCTGCCGACCGCGAGCTGCCCGATCCTGCTTGTGGACGGAGGTGCGAACGTTGACTGTAAACCGCATCACCTCATACAGTTCGCCCGTCTCGGTTCAATCTATGTCGAGGACGTCTGGCAGCGTCCGTCCCCCCGTGTCGGCCTCCTCAACATTGGTGAGGAACCCGAGAAGGGGAATGAGCTGACGGTGGAGGCGCACGGCCTCCTGCGCGACAGCGGCCTCAATTTCGTCGGCAACATCGAGGGCCGGGACGTCATCCAGGCCACGTGCGATGTGCTCGTCGCGGATGGGTTCGTAGGCAATGTCCTGCTCAAGTTCTATGAGTCCATCATGGGCTTCCTCCACACGCTGATGAAGAAGGCGCTGGAGGAAAAGCACATGGAGCTCGATCTCGTCGAGGTCTTCCGCTCGTTCGACTACACGGAGTATGGCGGCGCGCCGCTGCTCGGCGTGAATGGCGTGTCGATCATCTGCCACGGCGGGTCACCGCCGCGTGCGATCCGGAATGCGATCAAGGTCGCGGTGCAGGCCGTGGACAGCGATCTTGTCGGCCACATGCAGCGCGCGATGCGCGTCGATCAGCCCGGCCCGGACACCTCGGAGGCGCCAGCGTCGGTGGCGCCAGCGTCGGAGGCGTCCGCAGCGTCGGGCTGGACCCGTGGCAAAACACAGGAGGGCGTTTGAAGTCGCCTGCACCCATCGCGGAGATCGTCGGGACCGGCAGGCACCTGCCGGAACGGATCATGACGAACGCCGATCTGGAAAAGATCGTCGACACGAATGACGCGTGGATCACCGAGCGTACGGGCATTCGCGAACGCCGGATCGCAGCGGCGGACGTCGGTGCCGCGGACATGGGTGCGGCAGCGGCGAGGATCGCGATGGAGCGATCCGGCATCCAGGCCGGTGAGGTCGACGTGATCGTGTGTTCGACGGCGACGCCGGACCGCCTGCTGCCGTCCACGGCATGCGACATCCAGGCCCTGCTCGGTGCCACGAACGCTGCCGCGTACGACATCTCGACCGCGTGCTCCGGCTTCCTCTACGGGCTCCAGTGCGCTGAGGGACATATCGCCGCCGGCCGCGCCGAGATCGTCCTCGTCATCTCGACGGAGAAGATGAGCGCAATCATCGACTGGAAGGACCGCGCGACGTGCGTTCTGTTTGGCGACGGCGCGGGTGCCGCCGTAGTCCGCAAGACCGGCCTTGCCGGGACACCGCACGGACACGGCATCCTGTCGACGTACATCCGCTCGGACGGCACGCTCGCCGAGCTGCTCTGGCGGCCTGCGGGTGGCGCCCGCATCCCCATGGACCTCGCCGTGCTCGAGACCAGCGACCACCTCGTCAAGATGGCCGGCCGCGAAGTCTTCAAGTCCGCCGTACGCTCCATGGCCGAGGCCGCTGACCAGGCGCTCGTCCGCGCTGGCCTGACGGGTGACGACATCGACCTGCTCGTCCCGCATCAGGCGAACATGCGCATCATCGAGGCGACCGCCCGCTACGCCGGGATCCCGATGGAGAAGGTCTTCGTCAACATCGAGAAGTACGGCAACATGAGCTCGGCCACGGTCCCCGTCGCACTCGACGAGGCTGCCGAGCAGGGCCGCCTGCGGCCGGGCGACAACGTACTCATGGTCGCATTCGGGGCCGGGTTCACCTGGGGCTCCTCGGTGGTCAAGTGGTAGGTCTGCTGTTCCCGGGACAGGGCTCGCAGGTGGTCGGCATGGGACGAGACATCGCCGACGCATTTCCCGAGGCCCGCCGCGTCTTCGAAGAGGCCGATGACGTGCTTGGCGTACCGCTCTCCCGGCTGTGCTGGGAAGGCCCCGAGGACGAGCTCACGTCGACCATCAACGCGCAGCCCGCGCTGATGACCCATTCGATCGCCGTCCATCGCGTGCTCGCCGACCGCATCGGACCCGTTGCCATGGCCGCCGGTCACTCGCTCGGCGAGTTCACCGCGCACGTCGCAGCGGGTACGTTCTCTTTTGGCGACGGCATCCGGACCGTTCGACGGCGTGGCGAGCTCATGCAGAAGAGCGGGGAGGAGCGGCCCGGTACGATGGCTGCATTCCTGGGACTCGATGATGATGCGACGGAACGTGTGTGCGCCGAGGCGTCCGCCGAGGGCGGCGCCTGCGTGCCCGCGAATTACAATTCGCCCGGTCAGCTCGTCATCAGCGGAGACGTCCCGGCCGTCCTGCGCGCGATGGAACTCGCGAAGGCCGCGGGCGCGAAGCGTGCAATCCAGTTGAAGGTCTCCGGCGCGTTCCATTCGCCCCTGATGCAGGTCGCGGAAGCAGGTCTGCGCGACCAGCTCGCATCGGTCCCCATGCATGCGCCGTCGTTCCCGATCGTGTCGAATGTGACGGCGTCAGCCATCACGGACGCGGACGAGGCGGGCCGTCTGCTGGTGCAGCAGCTCACGTCGCCGGTGCGGTGGACGCAGTCGATGCAGACCATGGTTGGCGCAGGGATTACGCAGTTCATCGAGATCGGACCGGGCGCGGTGCTTGCCGGTCTGATGAAGCGCATCGAACGCAGCGCGCAGGTCCGCAGCATCGGGACTGCGGCAGACATCGAGGGGTTCGCGCAGGTATGACGGAAAGCATGATGGAACTGCAGGGCCAGGTTGCGCTGGTCACGGGTGGCAGCCGGGGCATCGGCCGGAGCATTGCCGAGCAGCTGGCACGTGCCGGCGCGCGCGTGGCCGTGGTCGCACGCGCACAGGACCGCGCGCAGGCCGCTGCCGACGAACTGCCCGGCGAAGGCCACCGCGGCTATGGCTGCGACATCGGGGATGCGACGGCGATCGACCCACTCGTCAAGGCGGTCGAGGCCGACATGGGCGGCATCGATATCCTCGTGAATAATGCGGGCGTCACGCAGGACAACCTGCTCGTCCGCATCAGCGACGAGCAGTGGGACACCGTTGTGGACACAAACTTGAAGGGTGCGTTCCTGCTGATCCGCTCTGCCGCGCGAGGCATGATGCGGAAACGGGCGGGTCGGATCATCAACATCACGAGCGTCGTGGGCTTGACCGGGAACAAGGGACAGGCGAACTATGCCGCGTCCAAGGCTGGCCTGATCGGACTCACGAAGTCGGTCGCGAAGGAACTGGCGTCCCGCAACATCCTGTGCAATGCAGTCGCGCCCGGGTTCATCGAGACGGAGATGACCGCAACCCTGCCGGAGGGTGCGCGGGAAGGCCTGATGGGCCAGATTGCACTGGGCAGGTTGGGCACAGGCGATGACATCGCCGGCGTCGTGCGTTTCCTCGCGGGCCCGGCTGCCGCGTATATTACTGGACAGGTCCTGGTCGTCGATGGCGGCATGGTCATTTAAGACGGTATTTCAGACACTCAACCCAAGAGGACAAGATGGCGGACAACGCTGAGTCGAAGGTAAAAGAGATCATCATCAACGAGCTGGGTGTAGAGCCGGAGAAGGTGACAAACGAGGCCTCGTTTGTTGAGGACCTTGGCGCCGATTCGCTCGACACAGTCGAGCTCGTGATGGCCTTCGAAGAGGAGTTCGGCATCGAAATTCCCGACGAAGATGCCGAGCAGCTCCAGACTGTGGGCGACGCGATTCGCTACATGAAGGAAAAGGCGGGCGAGTAATTCTGCGTTCTTCAGGGGATATCGGATGGAATCGGCTATGAACCGGGGCCGTCGCGTTGTGATCACCGGCGTCGGCATGCTGACGCCGGTGGGCAACGACGTTGCGGACACCTGGCAGAACCTGCTCGCCGGAAAGAGCGGCGCAGGACCCATCACCCAGTTCGATGCGCACGAAGGGTTCGATGTGCGCTTTGCCGCTGAGGTGAAGGGATTCGACCCGGAGGCGTTTCTCGAACGCAAGGAAGCGCGCCGTATGGATCGCTTCGCGCAGTTCGCGATTGCCGCTTCCCAACAGGCAATGGATCAGGCGGGCCTGTCCGGCAAGCCGGAGGGCATCGACTTCGATCGTGTCGGTGTCATCATCGGCAGCGGGATCGGTGGCATTGCAACGTTCGAAGACCAGGCACGTGTCATGGTCGAACGCGGGCCGAAGCGGATCAGTCCGTTCTTCGTGCCCATGTTCATTCCCGACATCGCGGCCGGTCATGTCTCCATGCGCTTCGGTGCGAGAGGACCGAACTACTGCACCGTCTCGGCGTGCGCATCCAGTGCACACGCCATCGGTGATGCTGCCCGGATCATCCGTCACGGCGATGCGGATGTCATGATTGCAGGCGGCACGGAGGCGACCGTGACACCGCTCACGATCGCAGGCTTCGCCAACATGAAGGCACTGTCATCGCGCAACGATTCACCGGAGACCGCGAGCCGGCCGTTCGATGCGACGCGTGACGGGTTCGTACTCGGCGAGGGTGCCGGTGTGCTGGTGCTCGAGGCACTCGAGCATGCACAGAAGCGCGGTGCAAAGATCCTGGGCGAGCTGATCGGATACGGCCAGAGCGGTGACGCCTACCACCTGACGGCGCCCGCGCCCGAGGGCGCAGGCGCACAGCTCGCGATGAAGGCTGCACTCAAGGATGCAGGCATCGCAACGACCGATGTCGACTACATCAATGCGCACGGCACGTCGACGCCGATGAACGACCTGAACGAGACCCTCGCGGTCAAGGCCGTCTTCGGGGATCACGCCTACAAGCTCGTGATGGGCTCGACCAAGTCGATGACCGGACATCTCCTGGGCGCTGCCGGTGCCATCGAGGCCGTCATTGCGACGAAGGTGATGGAGGAGGGCATGATTCCCCCGACCACCAACTTCAGTGTGGCCGACCCCGCGTGCGATCTGAATTACGCGCACAACGGGAAAGTCGAACGCGAAGTCAACGTGGTGATCTCCAACTCATTCGGGTTCGGCGGTCACAATGTCTGCCTCGCGTTCGGCAAGTACAGCGAGGCCTGAGCTCACACCTGCAGCATGGAAACGGCCCGGTCGCGTGTTCTGCGACCGGGCCGTTTCGTTCGCCCTTTGCTCAGCCCCCACATTTCTGTATTTTCCCCTGTGCCACACCGTCGTCTCCATGGAGGCCCATGATCGCGGCCATTGAAGAGTTCCGGGAAACGGTCGGCGATACGCCGCGCGCCATGCCGAGCGACCGCCGCCTGTTCCCGATTGCCGATAAGGTGCTGGCAGGCGAGCGGCTCGACGCCGCCGACTGCGCCACGCTGTTCGATTCAGTCGACCTGATCGGGATCGGCGCCCTCGCGGACTGGGTGAACCGTCGCAAGAACGGTGACCGCGTATTCATCACCGCGAATCAGCATCTGAACCCGACCAACGTCTGCATTCTGCGTGCGACCTGCACGTTCTGTTCATATGCGCGCACGCCGAAGGAAGAGGGCGCGTATACGATGTCGCTCGACGAGGCGTTCCACGAAGCCTCGATGGCGAGGGACACGCCGGTGCGCGAGTTCCACATTGTCGGCGGCCTCCATCCAAAGCTGCGGATCTCGTATTACGAGGACCTGATCCGCGGCCTCAAGGAGCGCCATCCCGGTGTGGAAGTGAAGGCTCTGACGGCGGTGGAGATCGCGCACCTGGCGAGGATCGAGAAGATCAGCATCGAGGAAACGTTGACGCGTCTGAAGGCTGCCGGCCTCGAGTCGATGCCGGGTGGCGGGGCCGAGGTCTTCTCGAAGCTCGTGCGCCAGACGATCGCCGTCCGCAAGCTGCAGGCGGAGGAATGGCTGGAGGTTCACCGCACGGCGCACCGGCTCGGGATTCCAACCAACTGCACAATGTTGTACGGCCATGTAGAGACGACGCAGGATCGCGTCGAGCATCTGACGGAGTTGCGCAATCTGCAGGACGAGACGGGCGGCTTCCTGACGTACATCCCGCTTGCGTATCATCCCGACAACAACGAGCTGGGCACCCAGCTCGGTCGGGAGGGCACTGCCACGACAGGATTCGATGACCTGAAGAATCTCGCGATCGGTCGCCTCTTCCTGGACAACTTCCGACACATCAAGACGCACTGGATCATGAACAGCATGAAGGTGAGCCAGGTCGCGCTGCACTTCGGTGTCGACGACCTCGAAGGCACTGTCCGTCGCGAGCGCATCTACCATGAGGCCGGCGCTCACACGCCGGAGGGCATGACGTTCGCCGAGATCGTTGCTCTGGTGAAGGATGCCGGCAAGCGACCCGTCGAACGCAACATCCGCTACGACGAGGTGCGCGCATGGTAAAGCCGAACGAAGGTACGCCCGTCGCGGGCCGCCTGCACATCGATCCTGCGCATCCCGACATCCACATCGTCGCGGGACCGGAGCGCACGGCTGCTGCGGAAGTGCCGGTGGAGCAGCGCGCACTCCCGATCCTGCAGACGATGGCGCCCCGCCGCCGCGTACCGACGGAGGAGGGTTCGACGGGTGCCCGGCATCGCGCCGAGCAGCCGGTCTATGTGTCCTCGCCCGCTGAAGGGCGCCCGCATGGTGCCGAGATCGCGGAGTGGCGCCGTCGCATGGAGACGACATCCATTCTGGAGCTCGGTGCGGCCGCGAATGCGCTGCGCCAGCGGATGCACCCGGAAGGCGTCGTCAGCTACATCGTGGATCGCAACATCAACTACACGAATGTGTGCGTGACCGATTGCAAGTTCTGCGCGTTCTACCGTCGCCCGAAGGACGACGAAGGGTATGTGCTGAGCTACGAGGAGATCGGTCGCAAGGTCGAGGAGACGAAGGCGCTCGGCGGCGTGCAGATCCTGATGCAGGGCGGCCACAATCCGTACCTGCCCCTCGACTGGTATCTCGGCCTGCTCCGCTACATCAAGGAGCATCACCCGATCCATATCCACGGCTTCAGTGCTTCCGAAGTCGAGATGATGGTGAAGGTGTCGAAGCTTCCGGTGGACGAGGTGCTGCGTCAGTTGCACGAGGCTGGTCTCGATTCGATTCCCGGAGCGGGCGGCGAGATTCTCGTCGACGCAGTACGCGACTACATCGCGCCGAAGAAGATCGACAGCGAGCGCTGGCTCGAGATCCACGAGGCCGCGCACGCAGCAGGCATGCACACGACGGCGACGATGATGTATGGTGTCGGCGAGAGCTGGGAAGACCGGCTGGAGCACCTGCTCAAGTTGCGCGCATCACAGGCGCGCAGCCTCGCACGGGGTGACATCGGGTACACCGCGTTCATCTCGTGGTCATTCCAGCCGAGCCAGACGGAGATGGCGGACTGGACGCTGGATCTGGGGACGGGCATGGACTATCTGAAGATGACCGCGCTTTCGCGACTCATCCTCGACAACTTCAACAGTGTGCAGGTGTCGTACGTCACGCAGGGTCCGAAGATGGCGCAGATCGCGCTCGGATTCGGCGCCAATGACTTCGGCTCGCTCATGCTCGAAGAGAATGTCGTCAGTGCCACTGGCATCGATTTCATCATGCCGGAATCGGAGATCCGTCGTTTGATCGAGGACGCCGGCTTCTCGCCCCGCCGTCGTTACCAGGATTACAATCTCGTGCAGGAGGGCGACACTGGATGCCCATGCTGCGCGCGTCACGCATCGCTCGTGTCTGCAGCTCGTCACGCTGAAGGAATTGTCGCATGAAGCGCGTGCTCATTATGATGGGCTCGGAATCAGACCGCGAGCGTATGGAAAAGGCAGTTCCAATCCTGCAGGATGCAGGTGTCGGTACGGAGGTCGTGGTGTGCAGCGCGCACCGCGAGCCGGACCGCACGGCGGATCTCGCGAAGGGTGCACAGGAGAACGGCTTCAGCATCGTCATCTGCGGTGCCGGCCTCTCGGCGGCACTGCCCGGTGTCGTCGCCGCGCACACGAAGCTGCCGGTCATCGGTGTGCCGCTCTCGGCGGCGTTGGGCGGACTGGACGCACTGTTGTCCGTCGTACAGATGCCGCCCGGTGTGCCCGTCGCATGCGTCGGTATCGACAACGCCAAAAACGCGGCACACCTCGCGCTCCGCATACTCGCGTTACAGTCCTGAGGGTTGGCATCGGGTACGATTCACACCGTTTCGAGGCGGGCCGGCGGCTCGTCCTCGGCGGTGTCGAGATTCCACATCCCATGGGCCTCACCGGCCACTCCGATGCGGACTGCGTTGCCCATGCCATCACCGATGCAATCCTGGGTGCTGCGGCGAGAGGCGACATCGGAACACACTTTCCACCGTCCGACGAACGCTGGCGCGACGCCGACTCGCTGCAGCTCCTGCGCGCCGCTGTCGAACTCATCGCGGAAGAGAATTACCAGGTCGTCAATGTCGACGTCACCGTGATCTGTGAAGAGCCGAAGATCGGCCCGCACATTGCAACCATGCAGACCCGTCTTGCTGCCGCGCTCTCGATCGCGCCCCGCCTCGTTTCAGTGAAGGGGAAGACAAACGAGCGCATGGGCTGGATCGGCCGTGACGAAGGGATCGGCGCAGTCGCCGTCGCCATGATCACGACGATCGCGGAGCCGCGCGCGTAGCACACCGCCCACTCGCGTGATCCGGAGGGTCTCATCGAAGCACTTCTGCAGGAGCTGGCCGCGCTGCCACCGCTCCTCATCTATCTCGTCATCGGCGCCGGCGCAGCCATCGAGAATGTCATCCCCCCGATTCCAGCGGACACGTTCGTCCTGCTGGGCGCGTTCCTGTCCGCGCAGGGCAAGGCCAATGCGTGGGTCGTGTTCTTCGTCACGTGGGGTTGCAATGTCGGATCCGCCGTCGTCGTGTATATGCTCGCACGCACCTATGGCCTGCGGTTTTTCGATACGAAGGTCGGCTCCATCCTGATCAATCGCAGACAGATGATGCAGATCGGTACATTCTATGACCGCTGGGGCATCGTTGCGATCTTCTTCAGTCGCTTCCTGCCCGCATTCCGCGCCATGGTGCCCGTCTTTGCAGGCGTGACCCACAAGCCCGCGATCAAGGTGCTGCCACCCATCGCCATTGCGTCCGGCCTGTGGTACGGCGCACTCGTCTATGCAGGCGCGACGGCGGGCAGCAATTTTGATCGGATCGTCGCCTTCTTCGAGCGCGCGAGCACCGGCCTGCTCATTGCCGCTGCAGTCCTCGGCGTCGCATTCATATACTGGTGGAACCGCTCGCGGCGCGACGTGGAGTAGCGTGTATCACCTGGAGTCGTTCTGCGACTTTCTCACGGTGGAGCGCGGTCTGTCGCCGCGCACGCTGGATGCATACCGCCGCGACGTAACACGGCTCATCGAGTTCCTGGGTGCGCGCGATGTCGGCTCGATCAAGGCGGCGGGCGCGCGTGACATCCGTGAATACACCTATCAACTCAAGGACCGCGGCCTGCAGGCGACGTCCATCCGCCGCAACCTCAGCGCGATCCGCACATACTATGCGTTCCTGCTGGCGGAAGGTCACGTCACTGTCGATCCGACGGATCACGTCGACCTGCCACGCCCGGGCCGCAAGCTGCCCAATGTCCTCGGTCGTGAAGACGTTGTCCGCCTGCTCGAGGCCCCCGACCCTGGCGACCGATACTACTGGCGGGACCGCGCACTCCTCGAGTTCACGTATGCATCCGGCGTGCGCGTCGGCGAGCTCATTACCCTCAAGGTCAGGAACCTCGATATTCCGGAAGGTCTCGCGATCGTTGAGGGGAAAGGCAGCAAGGAGCGGATCGTGCCTGTCGGGCGGAGCGCACTGCAGGCGATCGTCGTCTACCTGCGCGAGATCCGACCGGGGATGGTGCGGGGCCGGGACACCGAGGGCGTGGTCTTTCTGAATACGCGCGGCGAACCGCTCACGCGCATGGGCGTGTGGAAGATCCTGCGGAAGCACGTGACCCGCGCCGGCATCGAGGCACGCGTTACACCGCACACCCTGCGACATTCCTTCGCGACGCACCTGCTCGAAGGCGGTGCCGATCTGGCGGCCGTTCAGGAGATGCTCGGACACGCCGATATCGCCACGACGCAGATCTATACCCATGTTGAGCGGGAGTATCTGCGGGATGTGCACCGGCGGTATCATCCGCGTGCGTAACCCGCCGGACCCGCCGGACCAGCAGCCGGACCCGCATTCGGAAGTCGAATTTGGCCTATGCGGGTATCGTAGCGGCCCGGATTGGTGCCAAATTGTGTAATGCATCGGCGAAAATCGCCGGTGAAAGGCGTGTTTTTGGGTCAGTTCCGAACTATCGTATTCCCGAAGGGTGGTCCGGCAAGGTGCTTCTCGTCATCGACAACTACGATTCCTTCACCTGGAACCTCGTCCAGTACCTGGGCGTACTCGGCGCGGACCCGGTCGTGAAGCGCAATGACGAGCTGACGGTCGCCGACGTCGTGGCGCTCGCTCCCGACCACATTGTCGTATCGCCGGGGCCGTGCACGCCGGCGGAAGCGGGGATCAGTGTTGCTGTGATTCGTGCACTGGGAGCGACCACCCCGACGCTGGGCGTGTGCCTGGGGCACCAGAGTATCGGCGAGGCCTATGGGGGCACCGTCGTACGGGCGAGGCGGGCGATGCACGGCAAGGTTTCGCAGATCCGGCATGTCGAGGATCCCCTGTTCGACGGACTGCCGGAAACAATCCGCGTAACACGCTATCATTCTCTGGTGGTGGACGCCGCGTCGTTGCCGGGCGACCTCAAGGTGCTGGCATGGACGGATGAGCCGGGGTGGGAGGACGAGATCCAGGCGCTGCGCCACCGGGAGCATCCGGTATGGGGCGTGCAATTCCACCCTGAATCGATCGCGAGCGAGGGCGGTATGCAGATCCTTCGCAATTTTCTGGAGCGTACATGAGGCCAATCGTGCGGGTACAACTGATCATGCTGGTGGCGTCGGTCGTGGCCGGAGCCGCTGTGGATGCCGTGACTGCGACGCGCGCCGCGGCGCAGATCCCGCAGGCCTCAGTCGCAGAGCCCGCGGTTCGCGTGCGCGGACGGGGCGACCCGGAGCATGACCGCTACCTCCGTCAGATCCTCGAGGGCACGGACCGCCTGCTCATCACGCGCGACACCGTCATTGCTCGCAATGACACGGTGCGCACGCGCGTCGTCGTGGTGGGCGCGACCCTGCGCCTCGATGGCGTCATCCTCGGCGACCTGATCGGCATCGGCGCCAACCTGTTTGTACGGCCGAGCGCCCGGATCACGGGTGAGGTTCGAAACGTGGCAGGCGGCCTCTACAGCTCGGCGCTCGCTACGATCGCGGGTCCGATCGAGAACTCGCCCAATGCCCAGTATGAAATCGTGCGATCGGACACTCTCGTCACGGTGCTCGGCACCGAACATCCGTCCATTCTCGAGCTGCCGGGCATCAAGGGTCTCGGCATTCCGACCTATGACCGCGTGAGTGGCGTGACTCTGCGTGCGGGCGCCGGCCTGATCCTGCCGCGCGTCGGTCGCGCCGAACCCGTCGTTCGCGCCTGGGGACAGTACTACTCCCACCGCGGAGACTTCGGCGGCGGTGGCGAGGTCGCGATCAAGCGCGGATGGACGGAGATCGCCGCCGGCGCGGAGCGCACGACCCTCACGAATGAAGAGTGGATCCGGAAGGACATGAGCAACTCCTTCGCCATGCTTCTGCAGGGCAAGGACTATCGCAACTACTACGCGGCCGACCGCGCCTTCGTCCGGCTCGACCGCACTTTGGAGAAGGGCGCGCGTACTTCGATTGCCCGCCTTACCGCGCAGGTCGAGGATGCATCGCCGCTCCGCGCCGGGCAGCCGTGGAGCCTCTTCAAGCCGGACTCCATTCGCCCCAACCATTACGGCACCGAGCCCGCCTCCACCGACGGGCCTGCCTTCATCCGCAATCCCAACGGCCGCATCACGAGCGCCATCGCGAGCCTTTCCACTGAATGGGAGGCTCCACGACTCGTCCTCAAGGCCAACGGCCTCGCCGAGGTGGGCACCACCGCGCTCAACGGCGACCACGCGTTTGCTCGGTTCGAGATGGGCGGGAATGTCGCATTGCCCGCGATCAAGGACCACACGCTCAGGTTCGAGGGGTACTTTCAGGGACCCCTCCCCGGCACCGACTCGCTGCCCTATCAGCGCTGGGGGTTCGTGGGCGGCTCCGGTACCCTCCACACCTTCCAGGTAGCGGCGTTCCCCGGTGATCGCATCGCATTCGTCGAGACCATGTATACCGTGCCACTGCCGGAGCGGCTCAGCCTGCCGCTGCTCGGACGACCGGGCCTCGACCTGCTCCACGCCATCGCCATGGCCTGGAAGTTCGACCAGAACCAGCGCTTCGAGCAGAACATCGGCGCCCGCCTCGGCTACCGCATCGCCTACCTGCGCGTCCTCACCAACCCGCGCAATTTCAGCGATGACATCAAGGTGTCCGTGGGCGTGACACTCCCGCGCAAGGCCTACCCCTGGCAGGAGCCGGCCCCGGGCAAGTAAGCCGAACGCGCCGCCGGGCAAGTAAGCCGGACGCCCCGCCGGACAAGTAAGCCGGACGCCCCGCGGGGCCGCGCGGACGAGGGGGCACAGCGCGGCTTTGACAGGGACCGCACACCGGATTACATTCCGGGGTCCACTCCATGCGGCGTGAATTTTGCGTCCGCGCCCCCTTCGAGCCCCGGATTCGGTGCATAACGAACGAGTTCTCGGCATCATTCCGGCGCGGCTCGCATCGCAGCGCCTCCCCGGCAAACCCCTCGTCGTCCTGGCCGGCCGACCCCTCATCGAGTGGGTGTGGCGGCGTGTCTCCACCTTCCAGACCTTCGACCGAATCGTGATTGCCACGGACTCCGCGGAGATCGAGCGCGTCTGTCTGGCGTTCGGCGCTGCCGTCGAAATGACGTCGCCTGATCACCCATCGGGGACGGACCGCATCGCAGAGGTCATGGAGCGCCCGCCATACCGGGACTATGGCATCGTCGTGAACGTGCAGGGCGACGAGCCGTTCGTGACGGAGGCGCAGGTGGCAGCGGCACTGGCAGCTGTACGGAATGGATGCGACGTGGGAACCGTCGGGGCGCCAGTTTGCACGATGGACGCGTGGCGGGATCCTTCAGTGGTGAAGGTCGTGCGACGGATGGACGGGTCGGCCCTGTATTTTTCGCGATCACCGATCCCGCACGTGCGGGATGGCGATCCTGATGCGGCGGCGCTCGGCAGCGAGCGTCACCTTCGCCATATTGGTGTGTATGCGTATACGCGCAATGCGCTGCGCGCGTGGGTATCGCTGCCGGAGGGTGAGCTCGAGCAGGTGGAACGGCTGGAGCAGCTGCGGCCGCTGGCGGCGGGAATGCGGATTGGTGTGGGGACGGTTATGGCAGCAGACTACGGTGTGGACACACCTGCGGACGCAGCGCGCGCGGAAGCGAAGCTGCGGATGCAGGCGGACGCACTCCAACTGAGTATGGATCAATGAGCGAACAGAGTCGGCATCCGACCAAGTATATCTTCGTCACCGGCGGCGTGGTGTCGTCGCTGGGGAAGGGGATTGCGGCAGCCTCGATCGGCCGCCTCCTGGTGGAGCGTGGCCTGAAGGTGACGATCCAGAAGTTCGACCCGTATATCAACGTCGATCCGGGCACACTGTAGCCGTTCCAGCACGGCGAGGTATTCGTCACGGACGATGGCGCGGAAACGGATCTGGACCTGGGTCACTACGAGCGGTTCATCGACGAGTCTCTGTCGCAGCAGAACAACATCACGACGGGCCGCATCTATCTCGACGTGATCACGAAGGAGCGCCGCGGCGACTACCTCGGTGCGACGGTCCAGGTGATTCCGCACATCACGGATGAGATCAAGTCCGCGATCCGTCGCATGTCGCTCAACCACGACGTGGTGATCACGGAGATCGGCGGAACGGTTGGTGACATCGAGTCGCTGCCGTTCCTCGAGGCGATCCGGCAGTACCGTCAGGACGTCGGCCGCGAGCACTGCCTGTTCGTGCACCTCACGCTGATTCCGTACATCGCAGCGGCAGGCGAGCTCAAGACGAAGCCGACGCAGCATTCGGTGCGCGAGCTGATGGAGATCGGTATCCAGCCGGACATCCTGATCTGCCGCACTGAGCATCCGCTCTCGGCGGAGCTCCGCCGCAAGACTGCGTTGTTCACGAACGTCGACATGGACGCGGTGATCGAGGGTCGTGACGTCGACAGCATCTACGATGTGCCGCTCGCGTACCGTGAGCAGAAGCTCGACACACTGATCGTGAACCGTCTCGGTCTCGCGACGGATGCGCCGATGCCCGACCTGAAGCGCTGGGAAGCGATGGTCGAGCGCGTGCACCGCCCCCGTCGTGGCCGTGTGCGCATTGCCGTGGTCGGCAAGTACACGTCGCTCGTTGATTCGTACAAGTCAGTGCAGGAAGCATTGATTCATGGCGGCATCGCGAATGACGTCGGCGTCGACATCGACTGGCTGTCCAGCGAAGCGTTCGAGCCGCAGGCCCCGATCAACGGTGTGGCGAATGCGAATGGCGCGGATCACTCGCCGACGGGGCCTGGACTGCTCGCGGCGTATGACGGTTTGCTGATCCCGGGTGGGTTCGGCATCCGCGGTGTCGAGGGCATGCTCGATGCGGTGCGCTGGGCGAGAGTGAACGGCCTGCCGTTCTTCGGCATCTGCCTCGGTCTGCAGATCGCAGTCATCGAGTATGCGCGCAATGTCTGCGGCATGAAGGATTCGCACTCGGCGGAATTCAAGGGCGACCTGTTGGAAGCGGTGATCTGTCTGATGGACTCGCAGCGACAGGTGACGGACCTCGGCGGCACCATGCGTCTCGGTGCGTATCCTGCGCGTCTCGCGCCGGGATCGAAGGCCGCGGAGGCGTACGGCATGCTCGAGATCACGGAGCGCCATCGCCATCGCTATGAAGTGAACAACACGTATCGCGACCGGATCTCGACGGAAGGCCTGCAGTTCAGCGGTCTCTCGCCAGACGGTCAGCTGGTCGAGATCATCGAGGCGCCGGATCATCCGTGGTTCCTCGGCTGCCAGTTCCATCCCGAGCTCAAGTCGCGGCCCATGCGTGCGCATCCCCTGTTTGCCGCGTTCATCAAGGCGGCCGCCGAGCAGCGGGTGCGTACGAACGGCCATCACGAGAATGCGGCCATCAATCGCACAGCCGCGGTGGTCGAGCACGCATGACGACGGGGGCGACGCTGTTCCGACCGGGTGCCGGCTTCTTTCTGATCGCCGGCCCATGTCTCCTGGAGGATGACTCGCTCAATCTCCAGGTCGGGGATGCGCTCGCGCGCATTGCCGAGGACCTCGCCATTCCGATCATCTTCAAGGCGTCCTTCGACAAGGCGAACCGCAGCAAGGCGGGCGCCTCGCGAGGTCCGGGTCTGGATGAAGGTCTTCGTCGGCTGCAGCACGTCGCACTGCAAAGCGGGCTGCCGGTCCTGACCGACATCCATGAGCCCCATCAGGCCGCGGCCGCTGCACAGGTGTGCGACGTTCTCCAGATCCCGGCGTTCCTCAGTCGCCAGACGGATCTCGTCGAGGCTGCTGCTGCGACCGGCACTGCGCTCAACATCAAGAAGGGCCAGTGGATGGCGCCGGAGGAAATGGCGAACGCCGTCGCCAAGGCGCGTGCTGCAGGTGCAGACGGCATTGCGGTGACCGAGCGGGGTACGTTCTTCGGATACGGCGATCTCGTCGTCGACATGCGCAGCTTCACGCGCATGCGCGAGGCGACGCAGGCTCCCGTGATTTTCGACGGTACGCATTCTGTTCAGCGGCCGGGCCGCGCGGACGGCGCGAGCGGCGGCGACCCACGCTTCATTCCGACGCTGGTGCGCGCTGCTGCGGCCGCCGGCGCTGACGCGCTGTTTCTCGAGGTGCATCCGAACCCCGAGACTGCACCGTCTGATGGCAGCAACATGCTGCGTCTCGACGCGCTCCGTTCGCTGCTCGTGGATGTGATCGCGATCCGCGACCTCGTCAGCCGTTCCACCGCAGCAGGTCTCGGTGTTTGATGCAATCGATTCCGCCGTGGCCCGCGCGATCCGACTCGTCGTCCTCGACGTGGATGGCGTACAGACCGATGGCGGCGTCTACATCGGCGGCACCGCCGACGGCGAGAAGGTCGAGTTCAAGCGGTTCGACATTCAGGACGGCCTCGGCATCAAAATTCTGCTCGCCGCGGGGATCGATGTGGTGCTCGTGAGTGGTCGCGCGTCACCTGCAAACCGTCTGCGTGCGGAGGACCTCGGCGTGAAGTGGTACGAGGGGCCGGGCGGGAAGAAGCTGCCGATCGTCGAGCGCATCATTGCCGACCACGGCGTCGACTGGAGTCAGGTCGCGTGCGTCTGTGACGATCTCGCCGACCTCCCGATCCTCCATCGCACCGGCCTGCCCGTCGCCGTGGCGAACGCAGTTCCGGAAGTGAAGGCGGTGTCACAGTGGACATCGCGGCGCACTGGCGGCAACGGCGCCGTCCGCGAGTTCGCGGAAGCGCTGCTGCGGGCCCGTGGAGAATGGGCGGGTCTCATCGATGGGTATGTGCATGAACGCGGTGGCTGAGCGCGTGGACGCCCGCGTCGATGTGCGTGCTGCCGCGAAGAAGGTCATCCGCCTGGAGGCCGCCGCGGTTGCTGCGCTCGAGGAGCGTATCGACGAGGTGTTCCTGCGCGCCGTCGCATTGATTCATGACGCGGGCGGCCGTGTCATCGTGAGCGGCATCGGCAAGAGCGGGATCATCGCGCGCAAGATCGCGGCAACCATGACGTCGACCGGAACACCGGCGACGTTCCTGCACCCGGTCGAAGGGATGCACGGCGATCTCGGTATTGTCGGTCGCGACGACGTGGCGATCCTGCTGTCGAAGAGCGGCGAGTCCTCGGAGCTGACAGGGCTCGTCGAATACCTGACCCGCCTGGGCGTGCGCATCGTAGCGCTCACGGGCAACATGGATTCGGCACTGGCGAGAGGCGCTGATGTCGCGCTCGACTGCAGTGTCGCCGAGGAGGCCTGCCCGTTCGACCTGGCGCCCACGACGTCGACCACCGCGGCCATCGCGATGGGCGACGCCCTGGCCGTTGCACTCCTGCTCGAGCGAGGCTTCACGCAGGACGATTTCAGGCGACTGCATCCGGCCGGAACCCTCGGGCGACGCCTGACGGTCAAGGTCGCGGACGTGATGGTGAGCCATGACCTGCCGATGCTCGGCGCTGACGCTCCCATGCGGCAGTGCGTCGTGTTGCTCGCCGAGAAACGAGGCACCGTCATCGTAGTCGACGAGCGCCAGCATATCGTCGGCGTCGTCACGGCCGGTGACCTGACCCGGCGGATGGAACGAGATGAGGACATTTTTGATACACCTGTGGGCGACGTCATGAATTCGACGCCGAAGTCCATCGAACACGACGACCTTGCAGCGGCCGCCGTGTTCATCATGGAGACGCACGGCATCATGGCGCTGCCCGCGGTCGACGACGCGGGACGTCTCGTCGGGATTGTGCATCTGCACGACCTCCTGCGCGCCAATGTGGTTTGATATGAGGTGGGAACGAATGAAGGCACATCGCTGGCTGGTCATCACGTGCGCGGCAGCGCTTGCAACCGCGTGCCAGAAGGCTCCGGTCGGTCCGGTGGGTGAGGACCTGCCGGCCCTCGAAGCGGATCGCGTCATGTACGGCGTCGACTTCTTCAGCAACTCCGACGGCGTCAAGCGCGCGCGCACACACGCCGATACGGCGTATGCATTCAACAACCCGGACTCGGCATCGCTGCATCTGCGCGTGCTTCGCGTCGAGATCTATGACGAGAGCGGCGGTCGCGTCGGTACCGTGACCGCGAAGTCGGGGGTCATCGACAGCAGGACCAAGGCGATGGTCGCGCGGGGCAATGTCGTGCTGATCATGAACAAGGACGGCAAGCGCGTCGAGACCCAGGAGCTCCACTATGATCCGAACTCGCATCGCGTCTGGAGCAATGTGCCGAGCGTGATCGTCGAGCGGGACGGGTCGCGACGCACCACGGAAACGTTCGAGACGGACGACAAGTTCAGGAACTTCCGTGCGACCGGCGCCAGGGGCGCTACGGGGATCAAATTCTGATGCGCGCCCCTGTGCCCGGCCTGCGCTCGATCGCCTGCGTTGCGATCGCAATCGTCGCCACAATCGTCGTCGCTTTCGCAGCGCCCGCGTCCGTCCGCGCGCAGCAGTGCGACCTGATCAATCCGGACGGTGCGACCGTCGCTGCCAATGACGTGGGCCTGGCTACGCAGACTGCGATCATCACGAATGGCTC